>CASEAJ010000061.1 GCA_949285425.1 uncultured Porphyromonadaceae bacterium | reverse complement strand
TAGTTAATTGCTTACAACGATATTGAACCGAATTATCGCATCGGATAGCGATTCAAATCGTGAATAAGTAAAAATATATATAAAACACTAAATATTAATAAATTATAAATCAACAATGCGAATTTAACGCATCACTAGTACAGCACGATTAAGAAAAAACAAATCACCAGCCCAACTGCAACTTTACATAAAAATTCCGACCCGGTTCTGCTCTCACAATACCACGAGTCGTGTTGATATGATTATAACACTCCGTGTTCAATATATTATCCACCCCGGCATAACACTGCAAACTGACCGGATGCAAACGTATCGGTTCCGACCTCAATGCAAGGTTTAATGTAGCATAGCCTGGAGTTACACTTTCACCGGCAGCAATTTCTGCCTGTCGGGCGGCCCAATCCACAAACACGGTAGCCGTAACATAGTCTTTCAAGCGATAATTCATCTCAACCAAGCCTCTCAACGGAGGTATTTGGGGTAGATATTCCGACATTTTCACATCGCGCCCCCGCACATAGGAAGCATTAGCCGTCAACCACAAATTATTCAAAAACCAATATGCAGCCTCCAGTTCCGCTCCAAGAAAGAAAGCCCGGTCAATATTTCTGTTAACGAGAGCCGGCACAACATCCCCATTAGGTGTTGTATAAGCGGTTTCCAACTGGGGAGTAATGAGATGAAACAAATAATTGGCAAAAACATCAGCCTGCACATGCAACCGCTCACCCGCAAACCGATAACCCAAATTGGAGAAAACACCTTGCTCCGGTTTCAGATCCGGATTGCCCACACTCAGCGTTCCGGCCTGATCTATGTATTTGAAGCGTTCCTCCAAAGAAGCCGCCCGATAAGCATTGGACAAGGAAAGCAACAATTTATGCTGACGGACCGGCCGATAGACCAAATCCACATGTGCTGCATAAGAAAACTCATGAGTCAACCCCGCCGCAAAGAGCAGGCTACGGGCAACATCCTCTATTTCCTCCCGCTTGCCATTTACCTCCTTATATCGGGCCACCGGATTAAAGGCCGAATCATTTTGCGTACGGATACCATCAAAGCGCAACCCGGCATCCAATGTCAACTTGTCCGGCAGCACGCTCCAGCTATACTGGGCAAACAATCCTACATCAAGCATGGTCGCATCCGGAACAGGTTGCTCCTGCGTAATCAGATATTCCTGTTCACCCACTTCCAACCAATTATAGCGTTTGGTCTCCGCATCGCGCAACCAACCTTCCACCCCCACCTTCAAACGATGGTCGGGCGAAAACAAGTTCCAATCGGTCAACAATTTCACACCCGAAGTCACATTAACGCTTGAAGGCAGTATCACCGTCTTTTTTGCCTCCAAGCGGTTTTCCACATCACGAGTGAAGTTTTGCGTGTAGGCCTTGATGCGCAATTCATTCAAACAATCTGCAGGTTCGTGAAACACATATTCTCCACTCAGTTGGTTTCGTTGGACTTTCTTGTAACGCACTTGAGCCACAGCAGGAAAACTTTCTCCACCCGGTAAACCCACATTGTCCGCCTCGTAATGCTGATAATTCACCAACAGTTCCTGTGAGTCTCCATACATCATGCCTCCTTGCAAACCGACAGACCAATCCTCGAATTGGCTATTGTCCAACATCCCGACTGGAGTTTTCACATCCTGAGCATGGCGATAGCTTCCATTTACACCCAGATACCAGTTACGGTCAGACACTTGTATTCCTGCGTGAGCCTGCCACAATTCATTCACAGAGCTAAAACCCGCTCCCGCCCGGCCATGCGCTTCCAAGCCGGTCGTATAAGCCGGTCGTGCCGAAACGAAATTAACCACCCCTCCCATGGCTCCCGTTCCATAAAGCACCGAACCGGCTCCTTTTATAACCTCAATCCGCTCAAGGCTATTCATGTCAACCGTTGACAAAGCCGCAGCAATGTCTGTGGCAGTCTGCACACGCTCACCATCGGCCAATATCAGAATCCTCTCTTTCGACAAACCCCGTATATTCACCGAAGTAGCCCAAACCCCATCGCGTGTAAGCGCTACCCCCGTCTCGCGTCGCAACGCATCGGCCGGCGTGAAAAGCGATGGGAGCGACAACCGGTCAATCCCTACCGAGAACGACGGAAGTGAGAGCATGCTTACAGCAGGCTGTTTTTTCTCACTATACACGTTTATCTCCCGTATATCACGTGTCCTTATGCTGTCAACTTCTTCTGAAAAAGGCTGGGCATGAACATATCCACCAACTGACAACAAAAGAGAAAGGCAAAATGACATCATTCCATTACGCATCATTCCAGCCACATTTACTTTTTCAACAAGGCAAAGTCAACCACTTCCATAATATCAGTCACATAGTGGAACTTCAAACCTTTCAAATACACTTTCTTTATTTCTTCTATGTCTTTCCTGTTCTCTGCGCACAACACGATATCCGTAATGCCCGCCCGTTTGGCCGCCAATATCTTTTCCTTTATGCCTCCAACCGGAAGCACTTTTCCACGCAAAGTAATTTCACCTGTCATGGCCAAATTACGGCGCACTTTTCTCTTCGTAAAGGCCGAAACCAACGCGGTCACCATAGTAATGCCGGCCGATGGGCCATCTTTGGGTATGGCTCCTTCCGGCACATGTATGTGCACGCTTACTTCATCGAACACATCGGGTTGAATGCCCAACTTATCAGCATGAGATTTTATGTACTCAAGAGCCAGTATGGCCGATTCTTTCATGACATCACCCAAATTACCTGTCAATGTCAATTTCGGCGACTTGCTCTTGCTGATGCTCGATTCTATAAACAAGATTTCCCCTCCAACCTGCGTCCAGGCCAAACCGGTGACAACTCCCGGATATTCGTTGCCTTCATATTTGTCCGAGCTGAAACGAGGAGCCCCCAAATAGGCCACTACATCATCCGTGGTCAACTCCACATTGTACTTTTCACCGGAAGCCACTTTTTTCGCCACCTTACGCATAATGCCCGCTATTTGGCGATCAAGGTTCCGCACTCCCGATTCTCTCGTGTACTTATCTATCAGGAACTGCAGCGTCGGTTTGTTCAGCACCAACTGTTCAGCAGTCAAGCCATGATTTTCCAGTTCTTTCCGTACCAAATGCCGGTCGGCTATTTCCACTTTTTCTTCTTGCGTATATCCGCTCACCTCAATAAGTTCCATACGGTCAAGAAGCGGACGGGGAATGGTGTTCAAGTTATTCGCCGTAGCAATGAACATCACATTCGACAAGTCAAAGTCCACATCCAGATAATTGTCATGAAAAGCCGTATTCTGTTCCGGATCGAGCACTTCAAGCAAAGCAGACGATGGATCTCCCTTATAGTCGGCCGTAATCTTATCCACCTCATCCAACACAAAAACCGGATTGGCCGATTCGGCCTTCTGTATGTTTTGAATGATACGTCCCGGCAGTGCTCCTATGTACGTACGGCGGTGTCCACGTATTTCGGCCTCATCGTGCAAGCCACCCAACGAAACACGCACATACTTGCGTCCCAAAGCCGTAGCAATGGAGCGTCCCAACGAGGTCTTTCCCACCCCGGGAGGGCCATACAGGCAAAGAATGGGCGACTTCATGTTCCCCTTCAACTTTAACACCGCCAAATGTTCCAAAATGCGTTCTTTCACCGTGTCCATTCCAAAATGGTCCGTATCCAGC
Source organism: uncultured Porphyromonadaceae bacterium (assembly GCA_949285425.1). Taxonomy (GTDB): domain Bacteria; phylum Bacteroidota; class Bacteroidia; order Bacteroidales; family Paludibacteraceae; genus QVMH01. Next base: position 15,700 of record CASEAJ010000061.1, on the reverse strand, counting down.
ACCTTCTTCGCATTTCTCAAGTTAAAGTTGTCTTTTGTATATTCATTCCACGGCAAATCAAGCATCGTTTCTATATAATTCAATTGAGTGGAATAGTCAGGTGAATGCGGATGCATGCGTTCCAGACGTTTCAACTCCTTATCGAATGTTTTCGCTACCGATTCGCTCCATTTCTTTGATTTCGCCCGTTCTTTGAGTTCGCTCAAATCCAATTCTGCCGCATCTCCCAGTTCGTGCTGGATGGTCTTCATCTGTTGCTGCAGAAAATACTCCCGCTGCTGCTGGTCAATGCCTTCCTTGGCCTTGTTCTGGATACTTAACTTCAAATCCAACAATTGCGATTCCTTGTTCAGCAATTCCAACAGTTGATAACCGCGGTCACCCGGATTGTCCAATTCCAACAACTTCTGTTTGTCCTGCACATCAAAGCCCATATTAGAACAAACATAATTAATCAGAAACACCGAGTTTTCTATGTTTCGGATGGCAAATGCCGTTTCAGGAGGCAACGTACCCGACTTGGTAATGATTCCGGTAGCCAGGTCTTTTATGGACGAAACCAAAGCCTGAAAGACCTTGTCTTTCACATCGACATTTTCTTCATCGCACAAAGCGACACGTGCCTTCATATAAGGCCTTTCCGTCACCACTTCCCCCAAGCGGAAACGTTTTTTCCCCTCAAGTATGACAGTAGTCGAATTGTCGGGCATCTCAAGTATACGGACAATCTGGGCTACAGTCCCCATTTGATGCAATTGCTCGGCCGTCGGATCTTCCGTACGGGCATCCATTTGTGTACAGACTCCTATAAGAGCACCGTTCTCATGTGCCTCGCGTATCAGTTTCAACGACTTAGGGCGGGCCACCGAAACAGGCGACAGCACACCCGGGAAAATCACCATATTACGCAACGACAGAATAGGAAGCACTTCATCCGGATCCAGATTGAACTCTCCATCCGTCTGACGCTCATCCAACGAAATAATCGGATAAACCTCTGCCGGGCCACTCATTTCTTCTAAAAATATTTTATCTAAAGACTTACTCATATCACTTCCTTTATTAACGTCTGCCAAAATGACACAACTTTCTGCCAGGCTTTTTGACAAAACCGCACAAGCACGCCATGCTGACAGACCCAACATCATACTTTTAACGCATTAACAGCATCAAACAATAGCCATGCCAGCACAAAGAACATACTGGAACATCATGTCAGCCCACACCGCCGTTCATTCCCGGTCTCCACCCCGTTTCACCAAACCTTCCGGGGCTTGTCTGTTCCTGAAGTTCTGCCCGAACACCTTGGCTATCGCAGTAAGCGTTTCCGCCTTGACCTTCCACACCTTCACATTGCGCAAGGCCGGCTCGGAATAAACAAAATCCCGGCTCACATAATTCCGCATCAGCACATTCAACGCACGTGCTTTTTCGTCCAAGTCATCATCCGGTACAAACGACACAACCCCTGTACACAACACGCTGGCCGACTCCATGCTGTAACTGCATGCAACATCGGGATGCTGGCAACGCAACGTACGTTCCGTACAAAAGGTCAATGAAACCCGGTTGTCCGCCGCCAACAATTTCAAATGTTTTCCTTCGCGAGCCGAATGGAGTATAAAATCACTCCCATCATACCCGAAATTCATCGGAATGACATAAGGTACACCATCTTCTCCGTTCATTCCGACAAAACAAATGTCACACTGCGATATGATACGGTCTATCTGCTTTCTGTCAGTCAATACAGTCGTTCTCATAATGTTCATTCTATTTGTCAGCGGCCATACCCGTTTTTTCCACAAAATCACAAATGTAGTCTACCGTGCCATCAATGCCCAACACCGATGAATTGACACACAAATGATACGATTCGGCCGCACCCCAGGTTTTACCTGTATAGTAATTGTAATATCCGGCCCTTTTCTTATCCGTCTTTTCCAGCATGTCCACCGCCTTGTCTTCCTGCAAATCGTGCATGCGCTGCAGAATGCGGGCTTTCCTGTCGGCAAGATCGGATGTAATGAACACATTCAGCACCTTCGGATAATCCCGCAAAATATAGTCCGCACAGCGTCCCACAAAAACACAATTCTGCTTGGCAGCCAACTCCTTGATAATGTCACTTTGTATCTTGAACAAAGTTTCATTGCTCAGATAATTTTCCAGAAAACTACCCGATATAAAACTGCTGCGCAAACCTAAAAATCCGCCCGTCAGGCTATAGGTCTTCTTTTCATCGGCTTCCTCGAAAAGTTCCTTTCCCAATCCGCTTTCTTTCGATGCCAAATGAATCAGTTCCTTGTCATAAAAAGCAAAGCCCAAACGCTTGGCAAGCATCTCTCCTATTTGCCGCCCACCGCTTCCGTACTGACGACCTATGTTTATTGCAAAAAAACTCATAATAAAAAGATTAGCATTTCAATTTGATTCTACATACACATTCGATACCCGTTGAACTTCCAACGTTTCAATCACACACGCTCCTTACCCACGGCTTCTTTCTTAAAAGTCTCAAACTGCCTCCACAACATGACTGCGGCTATCAAGGCCGCACAGAAGTCGGATATGGGGAAACTTACCCATACCCCGTTCACTCCCAACAGATGAGGCAGTATCAACAAACAAGGCAGCAATATGATCAGCTGGCGGCTAAGGGACAGGAATATGGCCTTGCCTGCCATTCCTATGCTTTGGAAGAAATTGGACACCACCATTTGAAAGCCAACGATAGGATACATGATAAATGTCAACCGCAAACCATTGACCGACAAGTCGACAAGTTCTTTATCTGTCGTAAAAACCGCCACCACGGCACGTGGAAACAACTGAACGAAAACAAACCCGCTCACCATCACTACCGTAGCAAACAAAATGGATTTTTTCAGCACCTCCGTCACACGCGGATACAGCCTTGCTCCGAAATTGTAACCCGCAATAGGCTGCATTCCCTGGTTGATTCCCATGACAATCATGATAAAAAGAAACGCTATGCGGTTCACGATGCCATAAGCCCCTACCGCCAAATCGCCACCCGTGCGCAACAGGGCCTGATTAATGAGAATCACGATGAGGCACGCGGCCGCATTCATGAAAAACGGAGCCGAACCTATGGACAGCATGTCCACCACTATTTTCCTACGCAGCCGCAAGGCACTCCGCTTGATATGCAGAAAATAATTCTTGTTCGAAAAGAACTTGAACTGCCATACCAGCATGATGATTTGCGCAAAAATGGTTGCATAAGCAGCCCCGGCTATTCCCCATTTGAACACGAAAATGAAAAACGTGTTCAGCACCACGTTAATCAGCACGGTAAAAATGGTTGCATACATGGATTTCTCCGGATTACCGGCCGAACGGAGCAGCGTATTCAGCCCCATGTACATATGCGTAAACACATTACCCCATAACAGCACCCGCATATATTCCCGGGCATGCCCCAAAGTATCCTCACTTGCTCCGAAAAAATACAAAATCGGATCCAGAAACAGCAAGGTAACCACCGAAAAAGCCAGCCCTATAATCAGATTCAGTCCTATGACGTTGCCGAGTATAATGTTGCCCGTATCGTAATCCTTCTGTCCCAAACGGATAGACAGCAACGTAGCTCCTCCCGCTCCAACCAGCGAGCCGAACGCCGCCGCAAGATTCATCAACGGGAAACAAATGGCCAGACCCGAAAGAGCCAAAGGCCCCACTCCGTGACCGATAAAAATGCTGTCTGTAATGTTGTAAAGCGAAGAAGCCGTCATTGCAATGATGGCAGGAACCGCATACTGCCTCAGCAACTTGCCAATGTGTTCCGTACCGAGTTCGGCCGGTGTTGTCTTATTCTTCATTTCCTATACCTTATTATTTTAGTGCAAAAGTACAAAAAGTACAACACTCGGTTTTCGGTTCATACAACAAAACCAACCATTCTTTTTGTACATTCGACTTCTATCTTACTCTAAGTTATCTTACCGGTTCATAGCTTTGTCATTTGCACAAGCTATCTTTGTTGTACAAATCATCGCACACAAACAATAGGGAAACATCAAAGTAAAATAAGAAATATCATATACCTCAAAACTGAAAATATACTTTCCATCCGTTCTCACATATGTCATAAATATTTGTGACAAGACAAAGAAAACAAAGATAAAAACAGTTGCCACCAAAAAAAACTGAAACATGTTTTTCCATAAAAAACTCAATACAACCCCCATTACAACCATAAAGCACAACACATACACATTTCCGGCTCCCCCTTGAGACATAAAAGGATTGCGAGTGAAAAAAATCCAAGTTTCTGTATCCCAAAACACAAATGGAGAAAATGTAATAAACACAACAAGCAACACCCCAAGCGGGAAAAAAAGCATCTGCTTCAACGGAAGTTTTGTGTATGATTTAAAAAAATACAATGCCAATGGCAACAAAGCCGACAAGCGTGTGGAAGCGAGCAAACCACAACAAAGAACACTTAACCAAAAATTACCGAACAAGGTATAACCTTTTTTCGAAAACAACAAAATAAACCCAAATACAAGAAAAGCATTACTTAAAGAATCACTTCTAACCAAAATTTCCCACCAATAAGCAGGAGACAACAAAAGCAAACACAAAAAAAACAAAGGAGGTTTATATGATCCAAAATAATAACGCAATACTAACAACACAAAAAACAAGAAAAATACCAGATTATAACCAACATCTCCCAAACAATAAAAAGGTAAGTTTATCAAATACCAAACAGGAAACGGAGATGGGAAATTCGTTGCACTTACATGAGTAGAAGCTCCATAAGGATACTCGCCTCGAAACAAATAATCCAAGAAAAAAGTGACAGCCGACCATCGATCCACTCGAACAGAATATGGATCAATTTTATTCAAAATGACAAATATAATTAACGCAACAACGGACAACAAGCACCAAAACAAGCACTTAGTCTTTTTCTCCGAGAACAGTTCCAACTTTCTTCTTGTCAGAAATAAAAAACAAGAAACAAAAACAACATACAGAACTAATACAACAAAAGAACTAAAACTTGTTCTTGACGAATACTTGAACACAAAAAGTCCATTAACCAACAGAAAAAGGAGAAATGGTAAAAATGCGAATTTCTGACATAAAATCCCGTTTTTTTGCATAGACATATCTAAAACAAAATTAAGTAAATGGACACACTTCCTAACAACACTCCAAACAATTGTTTCAATGAAATCTGTTCATTGAAAAAAAACAACCCACAAAAAAAAACAGATAACATAATGGCTATTGCCATTGCCGGAGCTATTTTACTAATAGGGAATAAGCGCATTATATATGTTTGCAGCAAAAAAGCCAACCCATAGGCACCTACACTCGCAAAGACAAAAACAATCCATCTCTTGGAACCAAATTCATAATATGCCGCTTCTTTCACCAGCACTTGTGCCAACACTGAAAAAATAACACTTAAAACAACAAAAAAATACCTCATTCCGTTGTCAAATTATTTGTTTTGTCTATTATGTAAATGGGCCTTTTTTTCTGTTCATCAAACAAAAATCCTATATATTCACCTATAATGCCAAGAATCATAAATTGAATACTAAACATAAGACTTAGAAAGACAACAATAGTCGTATAACCAGAAACCGGATTCTGTACTATTTTCATCACAACACTATATATCAACAAAATCACACTTATCAATCCCGACAAAAAACCTAAATAAATACCGATCTTAAGTGGCATTTTAGACAATGTAGCTATAGCTGTAATTGACAAGTCAAACAACTTACGCAAAGAATACTTACTCTTCCCCATACATCTAGGAGGAACCACATAAGTTAATGTTAATTTCTTGAAGCCTATTATTTGTATAAACCCTCTCAAGAAACGTACTCTTTCTCGATAATCATGACGAAGTATGTTTGCAACCCGCTTGGATATTAAGAAGAAATCGGATGCATTCGGTTCTAATTTGTATGCCGATAAACTATTCAAAAACTTATAGAAAAACCATGACCTACGAGTTTTATCACCCAACCTTACCATGGTTATTATGTCAATAGCCGGTTGTTCCTTAAAGCTATTTATCATGGTCGGTATTTCTGTCGGAGGATGTTGCAGGTCACAATCCATACAAATTACAACATCTCCTGTTGCATAATCAATACCAGCAATCATAGCTGCTTCATGGCCAAAATTTCTTGAAAAAGAGATTGACTTTACTTTCAAATTATGTTCCGTAAAAGCATCTATGCACTCCTGAGAAGAATCCGTACTACCATCATTCACAAAGACCAATTCATAATCGACCTCTTCTTTCATAAAAACATCCATAAATGCCTCATAAAAAGCATTTAAAACACATTCTTCATTATAGACAGAAACGACAACCGAAACTTTCATACTTGTTCTTAATTTATTACCATTATTTTAGTTATCGCACTGTCTTTTCCATCTTCGGTAATGCATAAAGCAAGATAAATTCCGGTACTTACCTTACGGCCGAAAGCATCCTTTCCGTCCCATGTGGCGATACTTCCATTGGATACCGTTTGGCAAATCAGGTTACCATTCAAATCCGTTATCTTCACCTGCGTATTTTCGACCAGTCCCGTAATGGTAATGACACCATCGAAATGTTCACGCACCGGATTCGGATAAGCATACACATTTTCAAAAGTTTTACTTCCTGTAGCGGCATCGCTTTGATAAGACACCAATCCTGCACCCGTACCAATAAATACCTCACCACTGACCGGGTTAATGGCCAACGACAGAATATCATTGGACTGCAACGGACTGTTCTCTGTCGTAAAATGATATATGGTTTCCTGCCCGTTGGCCGACAGCAAATACACCCCTGAAGTAGCGGTTCCAATCCACTTACGGTTAGCTCCATCAATGGCTATTGCTTTAATAGTTTCTTCTGAAAGAAGGTAATCCGCTTGAGAGGTCCCATCGTTCCGGGATATTTTCACTCGAGAACAAGTATACCCATCATCAAACACATTGTCTGTATTATTAAACAATAACGGTCCCATATTGGTACCTACCCACACTATTCCATCATGATCCTGTGCAATACAATAAAAGTATTCCGGTGTCAATTTCTCTACTGGATTATCCATATCTACAAACGAATTCATAAATTTAGACTTGTCATCACGCACTTCATCCAAAGTTCCATTATCATCAAATACACATATACCACGTGTATCCCAACGTACCGAAACAACCCATTTCCTATTTACATTCTCTTTATCTATCAATAATTTTCCCAAAGTAGCAGCATAAGTCAATCCAGAATAATTACTATTATGCCAAACACCATCTGACTTTGTCAACACTTTAACGGCTCCTTTCACTGAACTAGAATTCACAACAAACAAATTGCCAACTTTATCAAACACAGCTCCATCCAAACGAGTATATCCATCCGGATCCTCCGGCACTGCTGTTTCAAAAATATCCCCCATATTACTTGCCGAATAACGTTGATAAAATACATTATTCTTGAACTCAAACAATCCCCCTCCATAAGAAGTCACATAAAAATGTGTGTCATCCATTGGATCAACCGCCACATTCACTAAGTCTTTTACTCCTGCGGGATTATCCGGAAATATGTCTGAAGGGGAAATTGTGCTCCAACTCTCCTTATCAAAAATCATCACATAACCTACTCTGTTATATTGACTACTCCATCTTCCTCCCGGTACGACGAATAGTTTTTCTCCCGCAAATGTCATATCCCAGGCTGTGTTTACATAAGGTCCATCCGGTTTTATTTCATTTTTTGCCCCTGTTGAAGCCTGCCATGAAACTGCACCCACTTCACCTCCAGCAAACCAATATGTATCACGTACAGCATCATACACACCGGCATGAGCATATTGCACCACATTGAAAATTGAAACAACCTGCAAATTTTCGTCGACCGAATAGATCTGAGCTGACTTGTTAGCAACAATCAATTTGCCTTCAGAAACACTTATACCTGCCTCAACTGCCACTGGAATAGGGGCAAAACGTCCCCAAGAACCATTTTCATATAAATACAGACTCCAATCGCTCTGTACAAACAAATTCCCCGCAAAAGAGGCCAAAGCCTGATGTTCTCCTGTGGTCGTTACAGGTAACGGCATTGTACTCCACCGCTCATAGTTAACCAGATTCGGGTCATTGACATTGGCTTTAAACAAAGTATATTCTTTTTTATCACCAACCAACGTAAATGCCAACGCATAAATTTCATCATCCAACACTGCCGTACTTATCACATCCACTTCACTCGCATTTGGACCTATAAAATAAGTTTCTGCTATCTCACGACGTTGCAAGTTCAAAACAACGATTCCAAAATGACAAGACAAATACGCCTTATTGTTATGTATATCGATATGATTTATTGACTTATTAACAGTCATAACCTTGTTATAGAAATCAGGAATATTCACGATTCCACCACTGGTCATAAGATCTATATTTCCGTTATCATATGCAATTATAAGCTGATTATTCTGTGCATCATACTTTATCGCCGAAATGACACTTCCGTTCAAGCCTGTGAGTTTACTGTATATCTCAACATTACCATCCAACTTGTCTACCGAAAACAGAGCTCCGTTGCTGATTGCATACACTTTATTCTCACTTTGTTCTATCTGCGTCACACTGTTATAAGCGAAATGGGTTCGCCAACCACCCATAGCCGTTTGGGCATAAAGTGACTGCATCAGACACATCCACAAGAAAAACAAGATAACAGCACATTTTTTTTTCATAATCCAAACACTATTTACACATGACAAACTAGCCGATATTTTTTACATTTTACTCACCGCCGATTCTCATTTTCCAAGCAAATGAGCAGTCAACTTGCTCACTGCAACAGCCCTATGGCTTATCCGGTTCTTTTCTTCTGTCCCCAATTCGGCAAAAGTCTTTTCATAACCATCCGGCACAAATATCGGATCATAACCAAAGCCTGATTCTCCTGCCGGTTTTCGGGCTATATGGCCCGATACGGTTCCTTCAAAATACAAAATCTCTCCCTTCTGCATCAAAACAATAACAGTACGAAAACGAGCCTTACGGTTATCTATATTCTCAAGCAAAGCAAGTACTTTTTCCACATTCTTACGGGAGTCACATTCTTCTCCTGCGAAACGAGCCGAATATACCCCAGGAGCTCCATCCAACGCATCAATTTCCAGACCCGTGTCATCTGCAAAGCAGTCCATACCATAATGCTCCGAAACGAAACGAGCTTTCAACAACGCATTGCCTTCTAAAGTATCTGCCGTTTCGGGTATATTTTCAAAACAATTTATATCTTTCAAGGACAATACTTCTACCGCTGAGCCTAAAATGGCCCTGACTTCATCTAACTTATGATTGTTGTTTGTGGCAAAAACCAATTTCTCCATCTACTATTGAGTTTAAAAATAATTGCAAACATACACAAAAATCTTTGTTTTTTGTGTATGTTTGCAATCAAACAAATAAAACCACATGAGGAAAACGCTTGTTTTGTTTTATTGTGCCATTATCTGCACACTCTGCCTGCATGCCCAATCGGACTCCGTGCAGAAACAATACATATTGCAAACCTCGAGCACCACTTTCGGCCTGTCAACGGTCAGCCTGCTCGACAACTACCTTTCACCATTACCCTACAAAGGTATCGGGTTGAGAATTACCCACGAAGACCGACAATTCATGTCGCCCAACAACGACCGGCTGTCAAGCCTTAGCCGTATACGATTGGAAACCGGCACTACCCACAATCCCGCCCAGACAGCTTCCCTGCTTTTTGCCGGCCTGGATTATACATGGGGAATTTATTACCATTTCCGCCCCATCAAACACATGCAAATTCTCACAGGAGGACTTGCCGATGTCGATTTCGGAGCAAAAACCATCACACGTAACGTAAACAATCCTGGAAGTTTTGACATGGCCCTCAATCTGAATCTTTCTGCTGTTGTCATATACGACATTCCGTTGAAAAAGCGCACACTGCGACTACAAGGCACCCTCGAATCACCATGGATAGGTTGTATGTTCGTACCCGCACAAGGATCATCGTATTATGAAATTTTCAGTTTAGGAGCTTCCGGCAATTTTGTCCATTTCAGTTCATTTCACAACAAACTGTCTCTCCGCCAGAACTATTTTGTAGAAATTCCCTTTGCCAATTCATGCTGGCGGTTCGGAATAAGCTGCGACCTAACGAAATGGAGCGCCAACCAACTGGTATTCAAACAGAACGATGCTACCGTTTATTTTGGATATACCCGAACATTAACCAGTTTCAACAAAAAGCACCCAGCACCAGACAATTTTATCGGAATTTAAACAACCTAAAAATCATACAAACTCATGATTCTGAAACTAAAAAGCAAGATTAGTATCTTCTTCTTGAGCATTTCATTGATTTTCAACTCATGCATCGAAGAACCGGTGCAGTTTGAAAACGATTTTTCAGGAAATTTTGAAGCCCTTTGGCACATTATCGACACCCGCTATTGCTATCTAGGCTACAAGAACATTGCCTGGGACTCCATTCATGATGTCTATGCAACCAAAATAGAACTCATAAAAGGCAACGACAAAGTACAGTTGTTCGACCTTTTTGCCGACATGCTTGCCGAATTGCGGGATGGGCACGTCAACCTGTATTCCGACTTTGACATAAGCCGTTATGACAAATGGTACACCGATTCCGCCAGCAACTTCAACGGTTCTGTCATCCGTAACCGTTACATAGAAAACGGGAAGCTACGAACTGCCGGCGGACTGCAATATGGCAAGTTGAAAGGCCACTACATTGGATACGTATATTACGGAAGTTTCTCCAACAGTTTCTCTTCTGCCAACATGGCTAACGTATTCAAATCGTTCGAAGACTGCAACGCTTTGATTATCGATGTGCGCGACAACGGAGGTGGTTCTCTCAGCTATTCCGAACTGCTGGCATCCTACTTCTTTCAGGAAGAAACACTGACCGGATACATGTGCTACAAGACAGGTACAGGCCACAATGACTTTTCCAAACCGACAGAAGTCAAGACTCCAGCCCATGAATCCCTTCGTTGGGAACGCCCGGTGGCCATATTGACCAACCGCTATTCATACAGCGCAACCAACGACTTCGTCAACCGTATCCACCATGCTCCCTATGCTTTCACAGTAGGCAGCTGGACAGGCGGAGGAGGGGGAATGCCTTTATCCAGCGAATTACCCAACGGTTGGATGGTACGTTTCTCTGCCTGCCCCATGTACACTGTCGACATGCAAGACACCGAATGCGGACTGGCTCCCGACTATTATGCCTGCACCACGCCCGAACAAGAAGCCGACAGCATAGACGCCGTGCTGGAAAAAGCCATTACAGTAATCAAGAAGGGAAACAAACCGGAAGGAAACAACAAACACTGAACAAACAACAATTCACTTGATATTAGTGATGGAAAAATTAAAAATAACAGAAATGAACCGGTTGACACCGGAAGAATTCAAACACAAAAACAAAACCCCGCTAATTGTCGTACTCGACAATGTGAGAAGCCTACATAATGTAGGGTCGGTATTCCGCACCTCTGATGCCTTCTTGGTACAAGGAGTTTACTTGTGCGGAATAACAAGTACACCTCCCCATGCCGAAATACACAAGACTGCATTAGGAGCCGAAAACACCGTTGACTGGCAATATCACGAAGACACTCATGAGGCCATTCGCTCATTACAAAATGACGGCTACACCGTTTACGCCATAGAACAGGCCAAAGGCAGCACATTTTTACCCGAATTGCAACTGAAAAAAGGGGAAAAATATGCCGTTTTGTTGGGCAATGAAGTCAAAGGGGTACAACAAAGTGTTGTAGATATGTGCGACGGTTGCATCGAAATCCCTCAATTCGGCACGAAACACTCGCTCAATGTCAGTGTGACCGCAGGCATCATCATCTGGGAATTCTTCAACCGAATGAAATAGTTTCTTCACATCATCTCAACATATAAAAAAGGGAGAACGCACGCCTCTGAATCAAGGCATCGTTCTCCCTTCTTATATTCCAATCTGCATGTTATTTTTCACCCACAATTTCCAGCGTGTCTGAAGCAATCATGAATTCTTCATCAGTCGGTATTACAACCACCTTCACACTTGAATCAGGAGTTGAGATCAAGGCTTCCGTTCCATGGGTTCTGTCATTCACATCTTTATCAAATTCAACACCCAGGAATTTCAGGCCTTCACACACATACTGACGAGTAGCCGAACGGTTTTCGCCCACCCCACCAGTAAACACAATAACATCGGCTCCACCGAGGGCTGCAACATACGAACCTATATATTTCTTGATGCGATACTCGTACATGGCCAAAGCCAGACGGGCACGGTCATTTCCTTCGGATGCAGCCGACTGCAGGTCGCGCATATCCGACGAAATGCCGGAAATGCCCAACAAACCGCTATGCTTATTGAAAAGTGCCGACACGGCCGATGCTCCCAACTGTTCTTTTTCCATCAAGAAAGTAACTACACCCAAATCCACATCGCCCGAACGGGTACCCATCATCAGCCCTTCAATGGGAGTAAATCCCATAGATGTATCGATGACCTTACCGTTTTCAATGGCCGCAATGGAAGCCCCGTTACCTATGTGAGCTGTAATGATTTTGGTCTTTCCGTAATCCAGTCCCAAGAAATCGCACGCCCTGCGCGACACATAGCGATGGCTCGTGCCATGGAAGCCATAACGGCGAATGCCATATTTGGTATACAGCGAATAGGGTATGCTGTACATATAGGCATAATCAGGCATCGTCTGATGAAATGCCGTATCAAACACAGCCACCTGAGGCACATCGGGCAACAATTCGGCTATGGCATGGATGCCCGCCAGATTAGGTGGATTATGCAGCGGAGCCAGCTCGATGCATTCTTCTATCTTGCGAATCACTTCATCCGTAATCAGCACACTGGAGTTGAATTTTTCTCCTCCGTGTACAACCCGGTGCCCTACAGCGTTTATTTCCTCCAACGATTTCACGGCACCGTACTTCTCACTGGTCAGCACACCCAAGATATATTCGATGGCCGTCTGGTGTTCCAGAATTTCACCTTCGAGTATCACTTTTTGTCCATCGCCACACGTATGTTTCAAGAACGAGCCTTTCATTCCTATCTTTTCCACCCCGCCCGAACCGAGAGTCTCACGCGTATCCATGTCAAGCAACTTGTACTTGACCGATGAACTTCCACAATTTAAAACCAATATTTTCATTTTCCAGTCCCTTCTTCTTATAAGTTAGCCTTTACTATATTGCCACTTTCATCATACACATAAAAGCCCCTGCCCCGACTCACGCCAAAATGCTTTGCACGCATCAAACGCAACAAGACCGGCGATGGCTTGTATTTCAAATGACCGTATTCTTCGTACAGATTGTTCAACAAGCTGACAATCTTTTCAATCCCCATTTGGTCGGCTATGCGGAACACACCCAGACTATGTCCGAACCCAACAGTCAGCACCCGATCTATATCCTCAACATTTGAGATACCTTCCATAAGGATAGAGCAGGCCTCGTTCAGTTGTATGAGAAACAGTCGCAGGCTTACCAGTCCTGCCGATTCAGCCACCGATACATACTGGTGATTTATCAGTTTGGCAAACTGGCACACTTTATCAAACGTTTCATCTGAAGTGTAAAGGCAACGCACAATTTCAATAATCTGCGACCCCGGCACGTTCGAAAGGAAATGCAGTCCAATGCAACGTTCTTTGTACTTCAGTTCCGAAGCCAGGTCGGTCACCACCACTGTCGAAATATTCGACGCAATGATTGCTGTAGGAGCCAACACCTCTTCCAAACGCAGGAACACTTCTTTCCGGCGAATATCTTCGCGCATGCCGTTTTCATAACGCACGGCTTCTATCACGAAGTCACAGCCTTCAAAATCCTTATAATCCATCGTGCCGCGTATACGTCCGAGCACGGCACGTTTTTCGTTCTGGGTCAGTCCCCAATTTTCAATTCTTTTGTCCAGTTTTGCTTCAATACGGGCAAATGCGTTGGCAATTTTTTCTTCGGTCGGTTCAAGGAACACGACTTCAATGCCGTTAAGTGCAGCCGTGGTTGCGATGACACTGCCTTCCTTCCCGGCTCCAACTACACCCACCTTTGAAAACAGGGTCCTCTTCTGGCTACGTTTACTCAACCCGTAATTTTCTATCGGTTCTATAATAGGTTCTGCCATGTGTTTGTTATGTTTTATTTTCTGAAGACAGCATACAAATGACCACACGTGTGATTTTCTGTATTCTGCCTTCTGAATACCCTTTTAGAATATCTACATTGCCTGATTGGCAGTAATGGTAATCATGCGCACGACATCATCGACCGAACAACCGCGCGACAGGTCATTAACCGGAGCAGCTATACCCTGCAAAATAGGGCCTACGGCTTGAGCACCGGAGAAACGTTCCACCATTTTGTAACCGATGTTGCCGGCCTGCAAATCGGGGAACACCAGCACATTGGCAGCACCGGCAATTGTACTTCCCGGAGCCTTGCTCTGACCTACGCTCGGCACAAGAGCCGCATCGGCCTGCAGTTCACCATCAATCTGCAAATCGGGTGCCATTTCCTTAGCCAGACGGGTAGCTTCCACCACCTTGTCGACCAATTCGTGTTTGGCACTTCCTTTAGAGGAAAAACTCAACATAGCTATTTTAGGTTCGTAGCCAGCAACTACCCGAGCCGTCTGTCCTGCACAAACCGCTATTTGGGCCAGTTCTTCTGCCGTCGGGTTCGGGTTCACCGCCACATCGGCAAATACCAGCACACCGTTGTTGCCATATTGAGGAGTGGGAGTAAACATAAGCATGGCTCCTGAAACCACTTTAATTCCCGGTTTCGTCTTTATAATCTGAAATGCAGGGCGCAACACATTGCCTGTCGTGTTCTGTGCTCCGGCAAGTTCGCCATCGGCATCACCGTTCTTTATCATCAAGCAGCCCAGATACAACGGGTTGCGGGCCAATTTTTCAGCTTCTTCCGGAGTCATTCCTTTGCTCTTGCGCAGTTCATACAGCAAACCGGCATAAACCGGCATCTTCGGATTGGTTTCCGGATCAAAAATAGTAGCCTCGGCTATGTGTTCCAAACCATTTTCTTTCGCCAGATTCCGGATTTCGGTTTCACTGCCTATCAGAATCAACTTGGCGGCCTTTTCCTTCAAAATAATGTCAGCGGCTTTCAACGTACGGATTTCCGTACCTTCAGGCAACACAATCCGTTTTGGATTTGCCTTTGCACGCTCCATAATTTCATTCAATAAATCCATTTCGTTCCTTAATATTATATAGTCGTTTATACTTCCACCCTAAACACAAGCATCATGACAAGTTCTTTCGTCTGAGAGTCAAACAGCAACCAGTCATTCACTTGCGGCTTTATAAAAACATAACTCCTTGCAAAGATACATTTATTTTATAACGTTGCAATCTCCACATTGCAAAATTTACAAAATTTGCATTCCTTGTGCGAGTTCGGGGCAAAGGTTTGGTACAGCCGCAAGCACGATGTTCCCGGTTCATGCCTTCGAAGTTTTCTTTTTATCACTTCAAAGTTATCGTCCCACATATATGAGACACGTGTCTCACGTATATGGGACACGTGTCTCACGGCCGTGGTACAC
>CASEAJ010000060.1 GCA_949285425.1 uncultured Porphyromonadaceae bacterium | reverse complement strand
CTGTCCGCTAAAATGTATACTTTTGCCCATAGTTGGATTAATTTTGTTTGGCGACAGTAATCTAACAAAAATGGGCTGACCTCGCAAATGAAGTCAGCCCTATTTTTATATCTTCGATATTTTTTTATCGGACAGCAATGATATAAAAACTGGCACCTATGGTTTATCGTATGTCTACATACATTTTGCTCCATCCTCATTCCCTTACCCCCAAACCGGTCTTTGGATCTGGAGGTTAATAAGTGTCCATATACCATGATGTCTGCGGATAATCCACCATCTTGCTGTTTGTGCTTGGCTCGGAAGTCGTGATGCCAGAGAACCGTTCGACAGCAACAGGACCTCTTGAGGCCGTGTAGAATTCTTCGGTATGTATTTTGTGAGGGACCACTTTATCCAGCAGTGTAATAAAACAATTATATTCTTCCGCACCGGTACCACACAGCACCCTAACGTAATCACCCAAATCATAGAATATCACGGGTGAATAGCCATCCATACGCTGAATATGCACAACTTGTGTACTGTCAAAAGAATAATTGGAATGAATCTGCTTCATCAATGCTGCCAGTTCATCCAGGTAAGAACAGTCTGTTACAGCCAGTGTTCCATAAGGATACTGATAGTCGGAATAAAACCGATAAAAGGAGTCGCATATAGCTTTGTAATCCGGAGTCTCCGACAAAAGATATTTGCCCATGGTAGAATAGGGCATACCAAAAACCATCACTTCTGTCGGACTGGCAATCATATAGTTCGTTACATGGCGCAGTTCGTATGCAACTTCCAGGGATGACATGTAGCAATCATCAAAAAGAATATACTCCATAGTCAACCCGTTGTTGGACAAGCTTTGGGCCAGTGTACTTATGTCCGTCTGATATTCAGCAGACAATCCACCAAAGAAACGCGTCATGGGAACGTTTTCATAATTCCAATGATACATAAAACCATCCTTGGCCTTGCTACGGCTTTGTACAACCGGCAACCAGCCTGTACCATGACAACCGATAATCATGGCGTAGCTTTCCGCCGGCGCAAAGTATTTCATGTCTCCAAGTATTTCCGTCAGACCGGCTTCTGTGGTAAATGACGGATGTACAATTCTTTCAGCACAGTCCGTCTGCACAAACCGTCATAAAGGGTTATCTCAAACATTTCTGCTTCAGAAGGACTTGTGGATAAAAACACCACTACTCTCCCATGATCCAATCCGTTTTCCTGTATGGATTTCTCCAGGTCAGCAATGTTGTTGTAAAAATAGTCTGTCAGATTCGTTGACCATGGAAAATACAGAAAAACGGTTCTTGGGCAGTTTCTTTCTACTTCCTGTTCTTTTTCGCACGAAAGAAACAAGCACAGAAACAGCATGAAAAATATCAGATTATTTATTTTCATATCATCTCATTCAAGCATTCATTGGGCCGTTTTCCGTTTCCAGGCGATGCTTGGTCCTCCCGCCCGCCTGTCTGTTGACATTGGAACCGACGCCAAAAGGGGAATGGCCGGCCGACCATCCCCCTTACATGTTCATCCATAACGGAAGTTCCTCCCAATCCCTTTGCCGGTCAAGCTTCCATTCAGCAGGATATCAGTTCCAGCCGCCGCCGACTGACCCGCCTATTTCTATCTCTATCTGGCCAGGGTTGGAATTAATCGTAAGAGACAGTGTATGTACCATTCCGGCCTTGAATGTAAATGTATTTTCAAGAAGGTAGGATATTCCGTCGACAACCATCTCTACAAACGGCTGCCGGGTATCGACCTTTTGGGGAACGACAATGGCCTCGTAGGTGCCGTCGTCTACCTTTCTCATCCGGATGGATTCAGTCTGCCCGAACATATCCTTTACAACCACACCGTTCACCAGGTCTATCCGGGCCGACGGCACGGTGCCATGCAGAAACATTTCCGCATTATCGGGGAAATCGCCTTCATAGTTGGGACCTTTGACAAGCTGCACGACCAGCTTGCTCATGCAGTGCCTGAAGGCGAGCGACACGGTTCCGTCCTCCTCGGAGGCTGCTGCGGTCTTGGCCCAGAGGAAGTCGGAAGCCTCATAGCCGCCAGGGGCGTCTCCAGATGCCGAAGCCCGCTGATCCAACGATACGGAAAACGGTTGCTCATCCACTGAAACAAGCGGCATGTAGGGATAATACCCATAAACATCCACCTTGTTTTCACTCCAGAATATTTTCTTTTCAGGAGTCCATCCGCTTGCCGAAAACACCGTTGCGACATTGTTTGCCCAGTTTCCCGAAATCTGCAGAGGCCGTGGGCTCTCTCCGTCATATTCGACCACGAAAAGCCCTATGCTGTCGCCGGCCTCAAAACTGTTGTCTGCCACCCGGGTGACAGCGTTGGGATGGATGGCTTCAAACTTCATGGAGCCGTCGTCAACGGGAGCGATATCCCCCGTTTCGCTGCAGGCAGCTGCCACAAACGGCAGAAGCATCATATACAAATATTTTTTCATCATACGTTCCTTTTTTTATAATCCGTTTTTCTTTTTACAACCGGTTTATCCGGGCCGTCATTTCTTGAACACAGGTTTCTCGCCCATATATACCGGGGCGTGCTGCCTTGAGGAGCGGTAGGTCGGCGTCACGTCTCCGGCCGAGCGGGTCCCGGCGGTGCTTTCCGGCAGCGCCACGTCCAGCCGCTTGAATTCCTCGAAATCGTAGCTTTCGCCGGCATAGTTCTTTATCCGTTTGACGATGGATTCGCGGGAGATGGCCGAGAAATAAGGGATGTTGTTGTTCATGCAACTGTTAGGCTCTGAACGGAATACCCCTCTCATGTGCATGTATCCGCCTTCGTAGATATCGACCACATTCGAGTACTGAGGGTCGAATATCAAGTGGCTCCAGGGCACATCCGCCATGTTTCCCGTCAGGGACAGGTTGTCATACCAGCCTCTCCGCTTGCTGTCATTGAGTTCATTCACATGCGGACAGCAGGTACATGTACAGGTTTGTATGAAGGCATTGTGGTAGATGTATTCATCGCCCAGCTTGCCGAAACCGTGTCCGCCGGCCTCGTGCTGCACAACTCCACGGAAGTCGAAAGGATAGTCGTCCTCGATCATGGGGCAGCAGGCTATGGCCGAACCGTCGCCCCACATGTAGCATATACCGCCATATTCGTTGGTGTTGAGTATAAGGGTTACAAGAGTGTTCGACACATTATTGTTGATAGGTGCCTTGCATGCATATTCAAAGCAGACCGCTTCATCCGGTTTGATGCCGCCCAGCGAGTAGGCCGAACCGAACCTGGCTTCACGGATGGTGTTGACCGTCCCCACACCGCTATCGGGCGAGAGACCGAATATCATGTAGACATTGAAGTAGTCCTTGTAGGTCTTGTACGGCTCAACCGCAAAGAAATGCTCTACCGCCTCGGTGACACCGTCGTAGTATTTGCCGTCGTAAATATCCTTCGCATCGAAGCAGTCGCCCATAAACACCAGGTTGACTCCGCCACCCTTCGAAGCCTGCTGAAGCGTCACCACGTCCCCGTCGCCATACTGATAGTCATACTGTTCGACGGTCATCGAAGCGCGGTAGTCCTTGCCGTTGAGCAGGAATTTTATTTCACCATCGCGGCAACCGGCATTTCTGTCAAGTTCATCCACGGTCACGGTAACATCCATCTTCCCTACACCCGATTCCGGAGTAACGGTTACCCAGTCCGGAGCCGATTCTACAGACCAGCTTTCACCGGCAGGAGCCCTCAGCACGAACGTTTTTGAGTACGAGGCATTGAGGCATTTCAACAAGTTCCGGCTGATGGAAAAATCGTGGTTGGCGGAGAAGCGTTTGAACTCCTTCCACACCGGCGCCGTGCTGTAGTTGGGCACAGCTGCCTCCGGCACTTCCACCGTGAAATTGTCCTTAGCCACACCGTTGAACGCACTGGCCGCCAGCAGGGGCGGATTCTGCGCCAGCGAAGTGACGGCATTGAGCTGGAAGCAGTAGGCGAAGGCATTGTTCCCTACCGATTCTATGTTCTTGGGCAGAATCACCCCCTGCAACTGACTGCATCCGCTAAAAGTCTCCGCCGATACGGATATCAGCTCTTCAGGAAATTTTACCGTGCCGGTCATGCGGGAACAATACGCAAAGGCAGCTTCCTTAATTACGGCCACGGCCTCAGGGATCACCAGGTTCCCCGAGAATTGATTGGAACTAAATGCTCTTTCCCCAATGACAGTAAGCCCCTCGGGCAGATTCAGTTCGCCTCTGAATTTACAATTGAAAAAAGCTTGTTGACCAATTTCTGTCAATCCTTCCGGAAGGGTCAGCTGTCCGTTAAGGCCCGAGCAATCATAAAAGCAACCATCTCCTATCTCAGTTATTTTGGCCGGAATTACCAATGAACCGGTCAGACCTCTACAACTCCGAAATGCATCGTGTCCCAACGTTTCAAGCGCATCCGGCAAAATCAGGTTCCCGGTAAATCCTTCACATCCGTAAAATGCGCTACTTTCTATAGATGTCACACCGGATGGAATCTTCAGTTCTCCAATCAGGCCAGAACAACAATAAAAAGCCGTAACGGATATAGCTTTCAGTGAGTTCGGCAACGTAAGCGTACCGTTTAGCGGACAATTAAGGAACGCGTCTCTGCCAATTTCCGTTACTCCTTCCGGAATGATCAACGAACCGGTGAGGTTACTTCTGGTGAATGCATAATCTCCAATCTTTGTAAGTTTTTCCGGGAAAACAAACCGGAGCAATGACGATTTCTCTGAAAAAGCACTGGTAGGTATCTCGTTGGCCGGGCCCGGGTAATTGATATCTTGATAATATTCTACTATCTCAACCTCCTTGAGGTTGATGGACTGAAGGACGGTCATGTCAGTTCTCATAAATTTAAAGTCCCTTTGGTCTATTTTTCCGGTGACTTTCAGGTTCTTTATTTTAGTGTAGTCCTTGCCGGAGGCAACGACGGTTTCTTGCAGCTTGCCGCCCTCGGGGCAATTGAACACAATGTATTCCCGGGCCTCGCCGTCGTGCGAGATGTTGTCGGCCTCCCACGCGGTTATGCTTTCGCCAAGGAGCTTGAACTCAAGCCCTCCGACACTCTTTTTGGAAACTTCGATGGTGAATTTGTGCAGTTTGCCGGGCACGTAGGTGAAAGCCTCCGACTTTCTGAACACGTAGGGCATGCCGTCGACGGTGATGCTGAACAGGGGCACGGAAGCGCCGACCGCCTGCGGCACAACAATGGCACGGAAAGTGCCGTCCTTGCTGTAGGGTATCGTGCCGGTGGAAGGCACCTCACCGGTGGCCGTGGCAACACCGGTAGCGAGGTTGATGACCGCTTTCCTGACCGTGTTGGTCACCAGCACCGACTTGTCGAGCAAGGCGAATTCGCCGCCTACAAACCCGGTACCCTCGACCAGCGACACACTCACCCCCGACATGATATGCTGGAACTGAATGTTCACCCGAGACGATGCCGGAACTATATCGGCCGCTTTTCCCCACAGGAAATCACTGGCTTCATAACCGCCTATTTTCCCTTCCGAAGCATCCTGCGACTGGTCTTTCTGCAGTTCGAACGCATACCCGGTCATGGAGGTTGGAGCTGCGTAGGGGTAATAACCGTAAATGTCCACGTGGGTGTTCTTGTCCCGGTAATAAATCGGGGCAAGCGGCACCCACCGGCCTTCGGCTTCGTTGAGGGTGAATTTGACATTGTCGGCCTGGTTGCCCTCGGGTTTCAATTCACCCGGACCACCGTTCTCGTAGTTCACCACATAAATGCCTACGGCATCTCCGTCGCAAAATCCTTCGTCGTTCACCCGGGTCTCTGCCGTCTGCAGAATGTGGTTGTAAATCTGTATCTCCAATGACCCGTCGTTTTCGATATCCGGTTGGAAGAAATTGTCCACACACCCCGACAGCAGCAGGAGTCCGGATAATATCATAACATATCTTTTCATAACCTTGTCTTTTTATATCCTGTCATGACGGAAAGGCTTCCTATTCGGCCGAGCCTCCGTTGTCTTCATCATCATCTTCCCATCCGCCGATGCCTATGTCAATGCCTCCGCTGGTCTTGTTCACCGTGACCGTAAATTTATGACGGACATTCGGACTGAACGTAGCGGCTTTGGCCAGTGAATATTTCACGCCATCGACATACACGTTGATAAGGTTTGTTCCGGCGGCTATTTCCTGCGGAACGAGCATGGCCCTGTAATACTCGCCGGTCCAATACGGGGTGATGGTCTGAACGCCGCCCTGTGCTGTCACCGCGCCGGTAGAGAGATTTACGGCCGCAGAGGTCCGGGTGTTGCATATTTCGACTCTCACGTCGGCTTCGGCCAGCGACTCTTCGGTAAATCCCTTGCCCGGGGCTACATAGATGAGCATATTGCTCATGCAGCGGTCCGTAATGATGGGGACGGCCACCTCTGTAGGAGATATGGCAGTAGCCTTACCCCAAAGGAATTCCGACTTCTTGTAGTTCGCCAGCGTACTCTGGTCGGTCTGCACACTGAACGTGCAGCTGCTCACATTGGCTGCATCCATGTAAGGATAGTAGCAGTAGAAATCGGCCTCGGTGTCCTTGTCCTTCCAGTACACATCTTCGTCGGGAGTCCAGTCTCCGCTTTCGTTGACAAACCTCATGTTGTCGACATGGTTCCCCGACGGGGCGAGGTTACCCGGCTGGCCGTCCGTGTAATTGACCACATAGATGCCGACCTGATCGCCGTTTTCATAGTTTGTGTCAGAAACCCTTGTCCAGCCGGACATGGAGATTTTGATAGGGATTTTAATGCCCGTTTCCCCCGGAACATCCGTGTTGCCCGGACCGACTTCCGGTGTGGTGCAGCCCAACACGCTGCATGCTGCCAAGAAGGCAAAAACTACTTTTCTCATAGCTACAAACATTTTTTATTTTGATTTTCAATACCTATTTCTCGTAATGTGCATATCCGTCAAGCCGGAAGTGTAATTACCAATCCGCCGCGACGAGGGAGGAAACTTTTTGATACACCTTCCGGTCATTCTACATCAGTTCGACCTCTTTCGCACGATAAACACGCTGTATCGTTTCATCGAAATCCAGTGTTCTGCCTTTGGTTCTTCCCATACGATGATCTTCTTTCTTCAAAATCCGACACAAATGCATTTTATCCAGCAAGGTCTGTATGTTTTCTTCGGTTATGGACTCGAGTTTGAGCAGTTCAGCAAGAATAAACGACACGGGGATGACATGATCCACATGGAACACTTGTCTGAAAATGAATGAGTCGCCAGGAGAAACTTTCTTTTTAACCGAATCCTTTGCGTTTCCTGTATATACATCCAGCGTTGTTTCTCCTTCAAGTCTGTCACACTTTACCGATTCACGATATTTGAATTGGTTGATGTCGGCACTTGTCAGTTCATTCCAAAGATTGAAAGCCCCTTTTGAAACATGGCAATTTTGTACAGGAACATCATACTGTCTTATGGTCTGTCCCAACAGATAGCGGATGTTGCTTTGAGATTCTTCATTCCCTTCCAGTTTTTGATGTGCATCGATAAAAAGGGCTATGATTTTCAGCAAATGTTTATTTTTATCAGTCATGATTGGTATTATTTATCTGTTTATTTCTAAAGTCTTCGTTGGCTCATAGCGTTTATGCGAAACATTCATGCACATCCCACATGGAGAAGAACACGAGCAATATTGTATTGATACAAATGACTCTATCAATGCATGATAAGAATATTTTCATGCTTAGTATTTACTGCTGCAAAGATAGTTATTTTTTCTAAAATAAATTATAGATAATAAAAAATTAAAAAAATATAAAACACATTTCATCTGATATCCTGCCGATTGAAACCACATGCCGATATTGAAGTGGATTACACCACACATGCAATCAAGGTTTATATACCGGACCCCGTATCAAGTACGGGGTGACCTTGCAGGTGGCTGTTCATTGTTAATTATTAATTGTTCATTGTCACTCGTCACTACCGGTTCTTAGCTACTAACTCTTAACACGTACCCCCTCCCCGCTTCGCGGTACTCCCCCTAACCTAAGGGGAGAATGAGAATTGTTTCGTGTGCAAGGCTTTTGGTTAACTGTTCATTTTCAACTCCTCCCCTATGTAGGGAAGGTGGCACGCAGTGACGGTGGAGCACGAAAACGATTACTCCATTCCGCAGGTCGCCGCTTCGCTTTGCCCTGCGGTCAGGTGAGGTACGGCTTTTCAAGCCACTCCACATCCATACCGGTCTGCAAGACCTGACTTTGCATAACCGTAGGTCCGTGACCTACGGAACAGAGAGGTCTGTCGCCTCCCGGTCCTTGTTCCCTTGTTTCTGTATTTTTCCACACGGTTCATTTGTCATGCCGCACCCGATACGGCATCCGGTTAAAGCAGGGTTATGGGCGGGCCCCCGTATCAAATGCGAAATGAACTTGCGGATATGGAAGATGGGATTCTGCTTACGCCCCTTCGGGGCTTCATGCATTAACCGACACGTTCATCTCATAGGGCGTGCCCTATGCTGTGAGCTTACAGTCTTTCAGACTTTGGATGAGCAAATGGTGAAGAGTGAAAGATTAATGGTGGATGATTAACCCTTGTCTGCCGACCAGACCCCGCATCAGGTGCGGGGTGACCTTGCGGGTGATTGTTCATGGCTCATTGTTCACTGTTCATTTAACCTGGACCTTTGCCAGGCCATCTTCCGAAACGTTTACCCGGGCCGGCTTGCCGTAACATACAATCTTGCCGACACCTTCGGCGGTGGCATCGACACTTTCGGTGGCATAGGCCCATATTTTGCACATCCCATCGCTTTTCAGACGGGCATGGGAAGCTTGCAAGTTCCCCGCATCTACACTTGACATGCCTTCCACATATACATCCACACGTTCGCACCGCCCCCGCAAAGCGACCGCGTTCATACCTTCAACATGAGCCCGAACCTCCTGCTTCATATCCAATTGCAGGTCGGTCTTTGACAAGCCTTCCAGTTGCAAGGAAAAGGACTTTCCTTTCAATGGGGTCAATGCCTTGATATCCGCCACCCCGTCGGAGTGTATCGATTCGAGATTTTTCACCGACACGCTCACCCGGTTTCGGCGCAACACATCACGCGCATCGTGCAAAGACTGAAAAGAATAGGTTTCACCGTCGCGCATGCTCAGATACAAGGTATCGCCACTGACAGACGTCACGATATTCGGCAGACGTTTTTCCGCCGCACTCAGCATCAGCATGCGGTTGGGCGACTGTGTGATTTCTACTTCAAAACACCCCTTCATATTCAAATGCTTGAACGAGGGCACGTCACGTAATTGCTCGGTCAAGGGTTCCGAAGCTGACTCTGACCGTTCTTCCACGTACGAAACCGGACAGACGACAGATGCCGGCCGACAGGCAGTTTCATGAAACGACTCCATGTGCATTTGCCAGCTTCCCTGTTGAATGATTCCTATCAACATGAATATCCCCGCCAACCATAAAAGCAGGATGACCCAATAGGTCGTTTTCGACTTGCTGCGATGCCCAGAAACGCCACGCACCAACGCATAAAGCAAAGCGAACACCGGACATCCCACTATGAGCAGCCCCGACAGCACAAGCATTCCCCCCGCTTCCCAATGAGCCGGGAAAGAGCTCAACAAGTCGGGCAGGAAACCTGCCAAGCCGGCTATGGACAACGCTCCGCCTACCGAGAAAAAGCCCAATACCATAACAAACAAGACAAACACAAAAACGGCCAACATCAAAGCCCCCAACACACCGAACACTACTTTCAGCACAGTGCCCAGCACGCGGCCCAAGCGTTGTCCCACACTGCGGGCCGATGACTTGAACGCATCGCTTTCCACGTAATTCTTACAGTTCTGAAACTCTGCCTTGATGTTTTCCACCGTCACATCCTCTCCCTGCATTTCCAGACGCTGCGAAGGCGTAACGGCCATAGGGGCTATTATCCAAAGCAGGAAATAGGCCAACAGGAAGAACCAACCACCACCTACCAACATACTGAGCAACGTAATGCCTACCAATGCGAGACGCACCAACAGCACATCCCAACCGAAACGGGCCGCCAACCCGCCACACACCCCTCCCAAAACAGCCGTTTCCGGGTCGCGATAGAAACGGAGCAAACGTTTCTTCTTACGCTCCGATGCCGGCTGAGCCGGTTCATCGACATCGGCAAACTGATTAGGCTGCCCCATGATGCGGATAACATCCTGCACATCGGCCATTGTCACCACCTCTTTCGAGCGTTGCAAGCGTTCTTCAAGCAGCTCGGCTATACGCGCCTCAATGTCACTCATAATGTCGTTTTTGTCTTCGTCCGACTCAAACCGGGAGGCTATATCCGCCAAATACGTTTCCAATGCTTGATACGCATCGTCATCTATATTGAAGACCATGCCGTTCAAATTCATGCTCAATGTCTTTTTCATAACAACCGTAGTTTTTATTTTTCACTTAAGTTCAAATTCCATTCAAGCAGTTCATGGCTGGCCGCAAAGGGGCTATCCGCCCCTGCAACCCCGACTTCCTTTTTCCCTACAGCTGGAAAAAGGAAGCAAAAAGAGCCGCCGCTGTGCCCGCTTCGCACGGAAAAACCCGTCCTTGCGAAGCCTGAATGCCTGAACTCGCTTCGCTCAAACAACAGGCCTTCGGTCGGCTTCTCCAGGCCGATTTCCGGCTCACCGGACAAGGCGGAGAAAAATGTACCGTATACTGAACCACTTAGTCTGAAAACTTTCACTTGCAAAACTTGAGTTTTTATATAACCATTATTTACTTCAAATGCGAAACCACTGCGCTTATTTCGGCCCAAGCCTTGTCCAGCTCAGCCAAAAAAGCCTCTCCCTCCGGAGTCATCTCATAATACTTGCGGGGAGGCCCCTGCGTCGATTCCTCCCATCGGTAATTCAGCAACCCGCTGTTCTTCAAACGAGTCATCAACGGATAGAGCGTTCCCTCTACCACAATCAGCCGGGCGGCCTTCAGTTCGGCGATAATGTCCGACACATAAGCCGGCCTTTTCTTCAGTATAAGCAATATGCAATACTCCAGATAGCCTTTACGCATCTGCGACTTGACGTTATCCGCATTCATTTTCCTCCTTCCTTTTGTTTTCAATTATACTTTTCCCCAAACGTTTCTCTGCGCCACTAATCGGGAAAAGCCGGAGGCATGATGATGGCAAATATGAAATAGGCCAGAATGCCAGGGAAAGCCAAGAATAAAAACGACAGCAGAACATATCCCAAGCGTACCAAGGTGGGGTCCCAATCGAAATACTCGGCCAGTCCTCCACAAACTCCCAAAATCATCCGTTCATTCGAACGTCTCAATGTTTTTTTCATTTCTCTTTGCGTTTAAAATTACGCGACAAATATACGCAAGCGAAAGTACTATGCAATGCAAAGTACTATAAAAGTATCATATATTTAATAATTATTAACATGAGTAGCATGTATGCAACTGCTCTGCGAACATAACGTTCATTATCACATTTTATCATGTGTCTCTGTCGTGCATCAAACAGCCAGGGAAAACGTATTATAAAATGTGTCTTTTGACGAATAAGGCTGGCTACAAAGGGGCTATCCGCCCCTGCGACCCCGACTTCTTTCGCTTCGCGCCTTTCCCTCACGCTCGGCATAGTGCAAACAAGTTTGCCCTCTGCCCTCGCTTATCGGGAAATTCTTCCTGCAGCGGAAGAAAGTAGGCAAAGAACGCCGCCGCTGTGCCCGCTTCGCACGGAAAAACACGGCCTTGCGAAGCCTGAATGCCTGAACTCGCTGCGCTCGAACAACAGGCCTTCGGGCAGCTTCTACAGGACGATTTTCCGGCTCACCGGACAAGGCGGGGAAAAATGTACCGTATATTGAGCCACTTAGCCTAACAATCCAGTTGAGAAACTGGAGTTATCGTTTGTTTTTTTGAGCGTTCATTGCCACATGTTATAATGCGTTTTTCCTGATCAAACAGCATAATGTTCTTTTTTCACATAGGTGAAAAGCATTTTTCACATAGGTGAAACATATTTTTCACATAGGTGAAAAGCTTTTTTCATATAGGTGAAAAAAGAATATCATCGGCAAAAGTACACGACTTTGTCAGCACAGCGACTGTTCCTTATCTTCCCGTCCCCTCTTTTACATAAGCAACCCGTGAAAATCAATTGCACAGGTTCGGTGGCTTGGAAAGCCTGACTTTGCGTAGACGGTATATCAGAATGGGCAATCTGCTGCGTTGCTTTCGACATTCGGAAGCCCCCTCCAACCTCCCCCGAAAGGGGAGACTAAGCCCCTCCTTCGGAGGGGTTGGGGAGGCCTTTTCAGCTTGTCTGCCCGTAGGTCGCCGCAGAGCTTTGCCTTACGGTTATGCAAATGGTGCCTTACTGGCACTCACATGCTCTTTCTTATTCCGAACTCACCGTATTATATGACTCACCGGCATGGGATATAGAATATTTCCTCGAAGACAGCGACAAGAAGAAGGGGAAAAAGCAAGAAGGGGCTGCGATGAAACGTTCATCACCTCCCCTTCCTTTATATATTCAATGCGGCACTTATATGCCACACATCCTAATGGTCCTCCTCGTACCAACTGGCATACAGGGCATAGTTGTGCGCTATTTTCCGGTTCATTTCGTTGGTCTGTTCGGGCGAAACTTCCTTGACCTGCTTCGCGGGCACTCCGGCCCACAAGGTGTATGGAGGAATTTTCGTCCCTCCCAGAACGACCGAACCGGCAGCCACAATGGCTCCTTCGCCCACTTCGGCATGGTCGAGCAGCACACTGCCCATGCCTATGAGTGCATAGTTGTCAATGCGGGCACCATGCACGGTCACATTGTGCCCAATCGACACATAGTCGCCTATTTCAACCACCGACTTCTGATAGAGCGTATGCAACACAGAGCCATCCTGTATGTTCACGTGATTGCCTATGCGAATGGAGTTGACATCGCCTCGGAGCACCGCTCCGAACCACACACTGCAACCTTCACCCATAGTCACATCACCCACCACCGTGGCATTTTCAGCCAAAAAACAATTTTTTCCTATCACGGGGGTATATCCCCGAACCGATTTTATCAATGCCATTTTTTCCTGTCTTTAATCATGTTTCAGAACGGAAGGTCATCAGCCGGGTCGTCCGCAGAAGGTACCGGGGCAACCGACTGTTGCGGAGCGGCGGCCGGCTGTTCGGCCGAAACACTGTCGGCACGGCGGCCAAGCAATTGAATGGTATCGGCCACAATTTCCGTAGTAAAACGCTTCACTCCATCCTTACCTTCCCACGAACGGGTCTGCAACTTACCTTCCACATAAAGCTGGCTGCCTTTGCGGATATACTTTTCGGCCAGTTCGGCCAATCCGCGCCAGGCTACAATGTTATGCCATTCGGTGCGTTCGGGCACCTGGGTTCCGTTCTGCAAGGTATAACCTCGTTCCGTAGTTGCCAACGTGAACATTGCCACAGCCACGTTCTTATCTATGTAACGCACCTCCGGGTCGCGTCCCACATTACCTACCAAAATAACTTTGTTTACTGACATACTCTTTTCCCTTTCCTTTGAATTGATATTAAAAATAAATAAGTCCGTAAAGATAATCTTTTCCCCGCATATACAAGTCATATGAGGTTTCAAAAGTTGAGTATGGAAAAACAACAGACCGGCGAGTTATCCTGAAAAGAAAAAAACAGCAAGAAAAGAAATTAAAAAAGCAATTGTCAGGAATATGAAGTCAAACGAGAGCCGCATAGACTGCAATGCACACCACAGTAAACAGCAATACACCAAGAGGCATAAGTGCAATGCAGGTGTTGAACTTTATCGAAGGACATTCAGGACCGTTTTTTCCAAAAGGCACGATGCATTGTGGACGCAAACGTTTGAGAAGAAAAAAGCAAAGCCCGGCAGAAAACAATCCAACCAAAATCCCTCCCAATATATCTCCTGGATAATGCACCCCCAAATAAATGCGAGAATAAGATGTAACCGCCGCCCATGGAAAGAGTGTCCAGGCATACCTTGCATTTCTGAAAAGCAACGTACAAAACAAGGCCAATGCAAAGGTATTGGCAGCATGCGATGATACAAAGCCATACAAACCACCACGATAACCATTTACCGTATGTACCCATTCACGCAAACCATCGGCATGCGTAGGACGCAAACGTTGCACCCAATGCTTGATGAGTCCGGATGAAATCTGGTCGGCCAACACAATGCACAGCACCAACGCCAACACAACCCATAGCGATTCCTTGCGCCCAATACGTATAATCTGATACAACAACACCGCATAGAAAGGAATCCACACTTCCATTTGGCTAAATGTATACATAAATGTATCCCAATAGGGTGCATGCATTCCGTTCAAAAAAAGGAAAAAACGTGTATCAATAGCGTTCATTGAATGTATGGATTAATATTTACACACTTCATCATCATTGGGTTGTATTTTGGGAAAAAAGTAAATCCGTCAGATTTTTTCCAGATGCTTCTGTTCAGCCCAACCCATACGGCCATCACCAATGACTATTTCCACCCATTCTCCCAATGTGCTCTTGAGCGACACTTTCGTACCTTCATGCAACTCGAACAAATCGGTTCCGCTACGGTCCGGAGAACTTTTTACTGTAATAATACCAGTCATGACAATCGCTTCGCGATGATTCAGGAAGTCGCTTTTACGGGTAAGGGAACAAACCAAAGAGCACACACTGAAAACCAGCATGACAACACCCAGTACAAAAGCAGCCTTGCGCACCCCACGCGACCGGGCAAACACGAAAAGCAGGCAACCGGCAAGGCACAGCACAAACATGGCTGAACTTGCATACAACCATTGATTCGAAGTATAGCGACTCACCAAAGCCTGTATCCAGCGTTTCACGAAAAACACCTGGGCTGGCGGTATGTCATCGATGACCTTTGTCTGTGCCAACTGCAAATTGTAGCGTGCATCATCAAAACGGGGATTCAGACGCAAAGCCCGTTCATAATTCAATATGGAAAGCCCCACTTCATTGGACTTGAAATAAGCATTTCCCAAATTATAGAACAATTCAGGTGCGACACCTTTTTCTTCGAGCAGTTGTTCGTACAACTCGGCTGCCTGCCGGTATTCCCCCTCACTGTACAACTGATTGGCCTGTTGCAACAAGTCCGCTTCACCGGCGGCCGACATTTGCAGGAAGCAACCGCTCAACACAAGTATAAAACAAACTATCTTTTTCATTGTCATACTACGAATTAGAAGTTACGAACCGGATTTACCATATAAGCGATTCCTGTCCGCTTCTGATTTCTATTTTTTTATCCTTTCATCCAAATCACTTATCATCTGCACCGTATCTTCAAACAAGGTTCCCATCTCTTCCTGTCCTGAATTCGGAGCGTAACGGGCAAACTCGCAAGTGTTCAATATATCCATCAGACGAGCGAGCAACTGTTCATCCACTTCACGCGACTTCAATTCGGCCGTCACGTTGTCCTTGTTCAAAGAAGAAACCGGGATAGACATTTTGTCACTCAAATAAGTCCACACAGCCTTTAACACCTCATCATAGAACTGGTCTTTCTTCCCTTCGTTCAGAAGTTTCTGGGCCGATTTCAAACGCTTACGGGCCATTTTGTTCGCCTTCTTGTTTTTCACCAGACGTACATTGGCGTTTTCTTTTGCCTGCTTGCTAAGAGCCAAAAAGACCAGCAGGGCCGATACCAACGGCACCAGATACATCAACCAGGATGTAAGCGAACCCACCTTCGGCATTTGTTCCGGGAACAGTTCCACATGGTCTGTATGAATATAACGTATGTCACTGCCCAACTGTTTCACTTCCTCCTTGCCCACATAATTTTCCACGACGGCAGGCGAAGCGGTTTCCCCTTCCGCCTTCAGCACCTTCAAACTATAGGCCGGTGTACGAAGTATCTTGTAAGCCTTGGATTCCGTATCAAAATAACAGAATTCTACCGGCGGGATTTCAAATTCACCCGAATGGCGGGGAATGAAAAGATATTCCACCGTCTTTTTCCCGTTCACACCCGAAGCCGACACCTTGAAGTCATTGTTCACCTTCGGGTCATATTGTTCAAAACTTTCAGGGAACTTGACAGCAGGTGTTTTCAACATACGCATGTTACCGGCTCCTTCTATTGTAATCGTCATGGTCACAGCTTCATTGGCTTTGACCTCCTGAGCCGTAATGGAAGAATTCATCTTGAAGCTGCCCACCGTTCCGTTGAACGCCATGGGCCGGTTGGCCGACGGCAAGGCATTGATCTTGATTTTCGCACCCGGAGCCGTAACCTCGCGCGACACGTTGGTATATGAATCAAAGAAACTGTCGAAAATACTACGCCGCGGACTGGTATTTTCTATCCGAATGATAACTTCAAAATCGGCCGGCTCTATTTCCGCCTCACCACCCCGCTGCGGGAAGAGTATGGTCTGATACAAATCGACCGTAGCATAGTTACGTCCTTTATAGTTTTCAAGACTAAGCTGCGGCTGAATCTCCAAATCGTTTTTCATGAAGCCTTTGAAATCGGGCATCTTCTTCACGGCAAAGTTCACCACATCGAGCGTAGAGTACAAACGGTAAGTAAGCAAGACCGCTTCCTGTTCATACACATTTGTTTTCGACACAATGGTCCGTATAAACAGATTGTCACGCGAAACGGCAGCTGCCGACTGACTCCGCGACGTTTCGCCTCCCTGCGAAGGGTCCGACTGCCGGTCCGGCTGCGGTGCATCGGCCGGCAACACTTCAATGCTAAGACCGCTGGAAGTGTATTTCTTGTTTTTCACCGTAATGGAAGCCGACGGTATGGTAAAACGCCCCGTTGATTTGGCCAGCAAGGTATAGGTATATTTATATGATACGCTTGAAGTGCGTTCCCCGTTAATGATGCTTATGCTTGACGAGTGCGACTCGAACGGTCCCGCAAGCACATCAAAATCCTTTATTTCGGGCAAACGAAAATCCTTGCCTTTCGCATTGACACTAAATGACACCTGAAAGGGCTTGTCCAATATCACTTTCGATGGGCCCGAAGCCTGAAACTGAACCGGTTCATCGGCTGCCGTGGCCACTCCTGCCACAAGCAGAAAGATGAGGCACAAAAGCGACCTTGTACCCCTTCTCATTGCATATGTCATAAAATTGTTGTTTCTCATTTCCATAGTTGACAATTGATAATCGATAAAAACATTCACCGGGCTATTTTATCTACCAGTCCTTTTCCACATTTCTGGTGGCACGGGCTTTCTGTTTCTTCACTTTCTCCTGCGTGTCCTTTTCATCTTCCAGCAAGGCATCCAATATCTGCTGGGCATTTTCTTTCGACAACTGAGGTTCCTGTGCCTGAGGCTGCTGCTGTTGTTCCTGTTGCTGCTCGTCCTGTTGCTGGTCTTGCTGGTTCTGCGGTTGTTGGTCTTGCTGTTGCTCCTGCTTTTGCTGTTCTTGCTGTTTCTGTTGATCTTGTTGGTTTTGTTGATTTTGTTGGTCCTGGTTCTGCTGTTGCTGCTGTTGTTTCAACATCTGCTGGGCAAATGCCAGATTATAGCGCGTATCATTGTCGGATGGATTGTTTTTCAAAGCCATTTTATAGGCCTCGATACTTTCAGCCACCTTTTCACTCATCAGCAGGGAATTTCCTATGTTATGATAGGCCGCAGCCAGTTTTTTCTTGTCAGCCGGTGTCTGTGCCGAAGCGTTCGCATAATACTTCATCGCCTCATCGTACTTTTCCTGGCGGAACAGAGCGTTCCCCAGATTAAAGTTCGCCTCAAACGAATCCGATTTTTTCTGCAGACCTTTGCGGTATTCCACCTCAGCTTCCGTAAATTTACCGTCTTCATACAACTTGTTGCCGGCACGTACGTCTGCCCCTTCTTGCTGGGCATACAAAGCACCAGCACCACACAACAGCCACACTAAAAAAACAAATCGCTTCATCATCTGTTTCACATCTTTCTTTTTCAACTTGTTTGGTTTCATTTGCTGATTCTCTCCTTCAAATCGAATATATGGATTCTTGCCAGCCGCTTGTTCTTGCGGTAGAACATGAAGAAATCGAACAGCAGAAAAAACAGAGCAAAGAAGGCAAACGACTGAAACTGCTCGGTATGGTCGGTAAACACCTTGGTTTCAATCTCGGATTTTGCCAACTTGTCAAGTTCATTGCTCAAGGCACGCCATGCCATGTTCGTGTTGTCGGCACGGACATAAATGCCCTGACCGGCCTTTGCCACTTCACGGCACATCTCTTCGCTCAGTTTCGACACCACCACATTGTCATTCTTGTCTTTCCAGAAACTCATGGTTCCCGGTACCGGAATCGGTGCCCCTTCCGGACGCCCCATGCCGACCACATTGACTACAATGCCGTTCTCGGCCGCCAGTTTGGCCGCCCCTACGGCATCATCTTCATGGTTCTCACCATCGGTAATCACAATGATGGAACGGCCTGCGTCACTTTTCTGGCCGAACGACTTGATGGCAAGGTCTATGGCCGAACCTATGGCCGTGCCTTGTCGGGGTACTATCTGCGTGTTGACCGACGACATGAACATCTTGGCCGATACGTAATCCACCGTTATGGGCAACTGTACATACGCATCACCGGCAAAGACAATCAGCCCCACCTTGTCGTCGTGCATGTTGTCGACCAACTGCGACACCATTTGCTTTGCTTTCTCCAGACGGTTGGGCTTGATGTCCTCCGCCAGCATGGAGTTCGACACGTCCAATGCAATCATCACTTCTATGCCCTGACGCTTCACCGTTTCTTCTTTCGACCCGAACTGGGGCTGTGCCAAAACCACAATCAGCAAAACCAGTGCAAGCAACTGCAAGCAGAACTTCAACTGAGGACGCACCTTCGACACGTTCGGAGACAAAACCTCCAACAGTTCGGGATTACCGAACTTACGCATATTACGTCTTTTCCGAATGCCGGAATATATGAAGACTCCTATCAACAAGGGAACCAACAGAAGCAAAAACAGATATTCCGGTGCTGCAAATCTAAACATAAACAAGTTCCTTCCAACTCTCTCCTATCAAAGAGACATTACAACATTAGTCAAATATACAATATCATACCCGGCCTCCGCACAAAAACTTGAGCCTGTTACGGATTGGTTCGCAAGTAGGTGTGGCGCAAGAGCACTTCCGTTGCCAAACAAAGGAATGCCAACAAGGCAAACACATGATAGGCTTCTTCCTTCTTGCTATATTCGCGAACCCGTATCTTTGTCTTTTCCAATTCGTCTATTTCCTTGTAAATCGTGCGCAAGGAGTTGTTGTCCGTCGCACGGAAGTAGACACCGCCTGTCATTTGGGCTATTTCCTTCAAAGGTTCCTCGTCGAAGGTGCCATCGACCACCTGGTAGCGCACCCCGAGCGGAGTCTGATAAGGCATCTTGATTTCTCCGTAAGAGCCGACACCGATGGTGTACACCCGCACCCCGAATGTCTGGGCAATTTCGCCTGCCGTGACCGGTGTCACATCGCCGCGGTTGTTCGAACCATCGGTCAGAAGAATAACCACTTTCGAGCGGGCCGGACCGTCTTTGATACGTGCCACCGCATTGGCCAGCCCAAGGCCGATGGCCGTACCATCCTCTATCATGCCGAAGTTGACAGCATTGAACAAGTTTATCAACACGGCATGGTCGGTGGTCAACGGACACTGCGTAAAACTTTCTCCGGCAAAAACCACCAGACCAATGTTGTCGTTCGGACGCGACTTGATAAATTCGATGCCCAAAGATTTGGCCGCATCCAGACGGTTGGGCTGAAAGTCGGGCAACTCCATGGAGCCGGAAATGTCCAAAGCCAACACAATGTCAATGCCCTCGGTGTTTTCCGTTTTCCAACTGTCTGACTTCTGCGGACGGGCTGCCGCCACCACAACAAGTGCAATGGCACATGCACGCAACACAAACGGCAAATGCCGCAACCTTATTCTCAAAGTCTTGGGATATTCCTTCAAATTCTGGTGTGAGGAAACCTGCAGACTGGCATCGGAGTGCCGCATTTCCCACACGTACCAAAACACTACCGGTATCAGCAGTAGCAGAAACAACAAATATTCCGGATTATGAAATGTCATACTTATCAGCGATTCGTATTCTGCGGTTTATTCTTCCGCCTTGTTCACATTCAACTCTTTATTCTCGGTCTTGGCCGGCTGTCCGGAATCGGACTGAGCTTCGGCCGGATCCGGGTCGGCCGGTTTCGTCTGCTCCACAAACAGAAAGGCATCCTTCAGGCTCTGTTCGCATTCGTCGGCCAACGGTTTCCACTTGGCAAACTTCACCAAGTC
Source organism: uncultured Porphyromonadaceae bacterium (assembly GCA_949285425.1). Classification (GTDB taxonomy): domain Bacteria; phylum Bacteroidota; class Bacteroidia; order Bacteroidales; family Paludibacteraceae; genus QVMH01. The sequence continues at coordinate 40,638 of CASEAJ010000060.1, read as the reverse complement.
GGCCGTCTGCAACATGGACTGAAGTTTACCATATAGTTCTTTCGAATCCTTCTTCATGTAGCGCAAGCCATCCAATATTTCATCGGAAGTCATTTCCCTTGCATTTACAGCAAACGTACGGTCAATGTACTCCCGTATGATGTCGGTCAGTTGCGTGTAATATTCCTTCAAACGATCTTGTTGCCACAACTTTTCGTCTCTCAGACGCGTCAAGCCCTCCAAAGCCACTTCATGCGGCGGCCGATCGGGCTCGCTGCCTGCCGTTTCGAACACAGGCTTCTTCTGTATGTATTTCCGCACAAGCACATACAGGCCGACAGCCAAAGCCGCCAGCACGATGACAAGCAATATGATTTTGAACAGTCCCGCCCAATTGAACTTCGGACGGTAAACAGGCTTTATATCGGTAATGGAATTGGCCTCCATGTCAACCTCGAACGGCTGCACCACCTTCAGTGAAAGCGACTTCGACCACAAGGTGTCGCCCGCTTCGGCAAACGGGAAAGGAGGAATGTAGAGCAACGAATCTTCAAAGGCAGTCACCACATAACTGTGCGTCACCCGGATAAGTCCATCGGCCGCCGCAACGGTATCGACCCGCAAGGGTTCCACGACCTCCAGCCCCCCGGGAATGCGGTCAGAAAACAGCGGGAACTGCACCACCTGCCCGGGTTGCTGGTCCACCTCGAAGGACAAGCGGGTCTGTTCGCCAATCCAAATGACCGTCGAGTCCAACGAAGCATTCACCACCGGTTGCTGCGCCCAAAGCGGCGCCATGAAACCGGTGGCAAAAAACAAAACACAATATAATGATAAAAGCGTTTTCTTCATAATCAATTATTTCCCTTCTCCGAGTTTACGCCCTCCGTTTAAACAATGCCATCAACGCCCTCACATAATCATCGGAAGTCGACATGGACACCCAGTCCACTCCGGCTTTCACAAAAGCCTTCTGCAAATCGAGCTGCCGTTCACCCCAATGGTTACGGTAAGCCGTACGCAAACGGCGGTCGGAAGTGTCCACCCAAATGCGTTCGCCCGTTTCCGCATCCTTCAGTTTGATGAGCCCCACATTCGGCAATTCTGTCTCACGCACGTCATACACCTGCAGGGCCGCAATGTCATGCTTTCGGTTGGCAATCTGCAATTCCTTTTCAAAGCCATCGTCCATAAAATCGGATATGACAAAGGCCGTGGAACGCTTGCGAATAGCGTTCGTCAGATAGCGCAAGGCACCCGCAATGTCCGTCCGGTTGCTTTCAGGCTCAAAGTCTATCAGTTCACGGATAATGTGCAGCACATGTTTGCGTCCCTTTTGGGGCGGAATGAACTTTTCAATCCGGTCCGAAAAGAAAATGACCCCAATCTTGTCGTTGTTCTGAATGGTCGAGAAAGCCAGCGTGGCCGCCACTTCCGTGAATATGTCTTTTTTCATTTTGAACACCGTACCGAAGTCACGGCTTCCCGAAACATCAATCAGCAACATCACGGTAAGTTCGCGTTCTTCTTCAAACACCTTCACGTACGGATGCCCGAAACGGGCCGTCACGTTCCAGTCGATGGAACGCACGTCATCTCCGTACTGATATTCGCGCACCTCGGCAAACGTCATCCCAAGCCCCTTGAAGGCGGAATGATATTCACCCGCAAAAATATTCTGAGACAAGCCCCTGGTCTTTATCTCAATGCGCCTTACCTGTTTTAACAAATCACTGGTTTCCATTTACAATCGTCCATTTTCAACCCTTACCCGTCAAACTCCAGTCTCCAATTGTTATGGCACTTCTATCGCGTTCAGGATTTCGGTTATTATTTCGTCGGAAGTCATGTTGTTGGCCTCAGCTTCATAGCTCAGGCCAATGCGGTGACGGAGCACATCGTAGCACACCGCACGCACATCTTCGGGTATGACGTAACCGCGACGCTTGATGAAGGCATAAGCACGGGCCGCCAAGGCCAGGTTGATGGATGCACGGGGCGATGCTCCGCATGAAATCATGTCTTTCAACGTGTCCAGTCCATAATCCTGCGGGAAACGGGTGGCAAACACTATGTCGACAATGTAGCGTTCAATCTTTTCGTCAATGTAGACCTGGCGCACCACATCGCGGGCCTCGATGATATCCTGGGGTGTCAGCACCGGTGTCACCGAAGGTTTGATTTTTTCTATGTTCTGACGAATGATCAGCTTTTCCTCTTCCTTCTGCGGATAGTTGATAATGACCTTCAGCATGAAACGGTCGACCTGCGCTTCAGGCAGCGGGTAGGTACCTTCCTGTTCTATGGGGTTCTGCGTAGCCATAACCAGGAACGGTTCTTCCAACCGGTAGGTCGTTTCGCCAATGGTCACCTGGCGTTCCTGCATGGCTTCGAGCAGGGCACTCTGCACCTTGGCCGGAGCACGGTTTATTTCGTCCGCCAAAATGAAATTAGAGAAAATCGGTCCTTTCTTTATGGCGAATTCCTCCGTCTTCTGGCTGTAAATCATGGTTCCTATCACATCGGCCGGCAACAAGTCGGGCGTAAACTGAATGCGGTTGAAGTCCGCTTTCACCAAGTCGGACAACGTCTTGATGGCAAGCGTCTTGGCCAGACCGGGCACCCCTTCAAGCAGAATGTGGCCGTCTGACAGCAGGCCTATCAGCAACGAGTCTATCAAATGCTTCTGCCCCACAATAACCTTGTTCATTCCCATGACTAACGCATCCACGAAAGCGCTCTGCTTCTCTATGCGTTCATTAAGTTCCCGAATATCAACTGATTGGTTCATATATTACATTAAATATTATTGTTTTTTCAAGCGACACAAATATAAAACTTATTTGAGCCGCCAATTCCTACGTTTAATATCTGTTAACCTGATTTTAGATTATTAAGGGCTGCCGTTGCCAAGAAGAATGCGGTTGGGACATGGAAAAGCAACAATTCCGTGCGGACGAAAGCAAATTTTCGTCCGCACGGAATTGTTTTTCTGTACTTGCGGAAATATCTTTCCGTCCGCACCCCTTCAGCCCGTCACCGGAGAGGAGCCGTGCAGACACTTCATTTCTTCAAGTATTTCTCGCGCAACAGCAAGGCTGCTTCCATGGCACGGGGATTATCCGGATCGACCAACAAGGGATGCATCTTCGGAATGCGCACCACCGCCCCTTCACGCACCCGGTCGGGGTCGGGAATGGTCTCCATGTTCGCCTCATAGATATACACCCAAAAATAGGGGGAATTGTAGTAACGGTCGGCCAAATGGGCCAGACGGCTACCTTGGTTCAGACGTTCGGTGCCCAGATATTCACGGTTTTCAAAACGGTTTTCAAAAACCATTTGAAACGTATCGGGCGAAACCGGCTGCACACAAGGGCGGGTGTTCACTTCCGACTGTTCGGCTATGGCCACGGAACGTTCGTGCACGGCATCATACGTTGCCGTGTCGTAACCGAAAAAGACTTTATTCACCCAATGCTGCACCGGCATGCATGCAAAGTAAAGCGCAACGAACGCGGCAACAAACGCAACGGCCGCAATGGACACACGCAGAAACGCGCTGCGACGGGGGCGCGAGGCAGTCAACGGAACGGCCACGGGGCGTGGCTCGTCCGAAGATTCGGGTGCACTGTCGGATGACGGTACGGTTTCTTCTGCGGCAAAAGGCTCGTCGGCAGGAAGCGGCAGCGGTTCCTCCGCCTGAAGTTCGTCGGCAGGCTGCTGGGAAACATTGGTTCGTGACATGGACTGAATTTCCGAAAGCAGACCTTTTATTTCATCAGCCTGTTCGGACAAGGCCGCCAGTGGATTGATTTCTTCGTCCGGCCGGGACTCGGCAGGCTCCGCATCGAGCACAAACGGTTCCAAATAGGCAAACGGCTCATTTACCGAATCCTTCAACTTCTTTTCCGGAACAAAAGTTACCTTGTAATAACCATCAATCACAAAATCCTCGCCGGTCTGCACGTTCACACTTTTGCGGGGAGCGTTCCAGGTGAGCTTGAACGTACCGAATTCTTTCAACTTCACCACTTCATCAGACAAAAGCCCTTCCTCCACAACAGCCAGCAATGTTCTGAAGAATTCGTCGGCCGATGACTTTGTCACCTCAGCCTTTTGCGCGATGATATCTATTATGTCCTGTGCCGAAAGCTTGCTTTTAGTCATGGGGAAGTCCTTTCAATTTATCTTTCAATACATTGCTTTGTTTAAAGTTCACCACCAATTTCGGAGGAATCAGCGTACGAACTTGCGTAGCGGGATGAACCGAAATCCGTTCTTCTTTCTTGCGCACTTCAAACGTTCCGAAACCTTGTATTCCTACCGAATTACCTTCGCACAGTTGTTCCGAAAGAGCCGACACCACTACATCGAGCATGCGGGCCGCTTCTTCTTTCGGCAGGTTCAACCTGGCCGCTATGTGACCGACAAGTTCTTTATGATTCATCTTGAGATAGTATTTCTGATTTCAACAACAATTCTACACTTACATGTTCAAGAAGGGATGTTTTCAACAGCTACAGCATATCAGCGTCCGTACAATTCAAAGTCGGCGGCATCGGTAATGGTGGCATTATAGAAATCGCCTATCTTCACCCCCGGGGTTGTTACCGGAATGAGCACTTCCGGATCCACCTCCGGAGAGTCAAACTCGGTGCGACCGACATAGTATTCGCCGTCTTGACGGTCTATCATCACCTTCATCCGCTTCCCTTTTTTTGAGCAATTGACTTCGTAGGATATTCCCTGCTGTATCTCCATGATTTGCGACACACGTTCTTCTTTTATTTCAGCCGGAATGTCATCCTCATAATTGGCATAGGCAAACGTTCCTTCTTCGTTGGAAAAAGCAAAGGCCCCCAGGCGTTCGAAACGTATTTTCCGGATAAACTCCTTCATTTCTTCAACATCCTGTTCTGTTTCTCCCGGATGCCCGAGCAACATGGTCGTACGCAAATGAATGCCAGGAACTTCTTCTCGGATACGCTGGAGCAACTCATAAGTCTGGGCTTTCGTTATGTTACGCCGCATTTTGGTCAACATGTTGTTACTGATGTGCTGCAATGCGATATCCAGATACTTGCACACATTGTCGCGTTGGCGCATCACCTCCAGCACATCGAACGGGAAACGTGCCGGATAGGCGTAATGCAACCGGAGCCACTCCACGCCAGGAATGTCGGCGAGCCTTTGCAAAAGTTCGGCCAGTTTCAGTTGCTTATAGAGGTCAAGACCATAATACGACAGGTCCTGTGCTATGAGCTGGAACTCTTTCACCCCTTGCGACACAAGAAGCCGCACCTCCTGTTCTATGTCATCCATGCTGCGTGAACGATGATGCCCCGTGATAATGGGAATAGCACAATAAGAGCAAGTACGGTTACATCCTTCAGATATTTTTATGTAGGCATAATGAGACGGTGTGGTCAACGTACGTTCCAACCGAAGGTCGGCACGATATTCGTGCCCCAAATCGAGCAACACATTGGTGTAGTCAAATTTTCCGTAATAATGATCCACTTCGGGAATCTCTGCACTCAATTCCTTCAGATACCGCTCCGACAGACACCCCATTACATACAGTTTCCTTATCTTGTTACGTTTTCGCAACTCGGCCAACTGCAGAATCATGTTAATGCTTTCCTCTTTTGCATCGCCAATGAATCCACATGTATTCACAATCACCACCTCCCCATCGGGTTTCTCGGCATCATGCCTCACCTTGTATCCCAATGCATCAAACTGCCTCATCAGATGTTCCGAATCCACCAAATTTTTAGAACATCCCAGCGTAACGATATCCACCAGATTTTTCTTCATGAAACCACCTTGCTGACTAACTGAACAACGACTCAACAAATTCATTCTTGTCGAACACCTGCAGGTCTTCCATACCTTCACCCAATCCGATATACTTCACCGGAATTTTAAATTGATCGGAAATGCCTATCACGACACCGCCCTTGGCGGTTCCATCAAGTTTGGTTATGGCCAAGGCATTTACAGCAGTTGCCTTGGTAAACTGTTTGGCCTGTTCAAAAGCGTTCTGTCCCGTAGAGCCATCCAAGACCAACAACACTTCATTTGGCGCATCGGGCAACACTTTCTGCATGACATTTCTTATTTTGGTCAATTCGTTCATCAAATTTATCTTGTTGTGCAAACGCCCTGCCGTATCTATGATAACCACATCGGCATCATTGGCCTTGGCTGACGAAACCGTATCATACGCAACCGAAGCCGGATCGGCTCCCATTTTCTGCTTGATTACCGGCACGCCAACCCGTTCACCCCATATCAGCAGCTGTTCCACTGCAGCTGCACGGAATGTATCGGCAGCCCCCAAATAAACTTTCTTTCCCGCCTTCTTGAACTGATAGGCCAACTTGCCAATAGTTGTCGTCTTACCTACACCGTTCACACCTACCACCATAATCACATAAAGCTTAGAAGGCAACTGAGCATCAAAATCGGCCGAAACACCAGCGTTATTTTCCGAAAGAAGCGCCGCTATCTCTTCTTTCAAGATTTTATTCAGTTCTGATGTATTCACATATTTATCACGGGCCACACGTTCTTCTATCCGTTCGATGATACGAAGTGTAGTCTCCACTCCAACATCAGAAGTCACAAGGACTTCTTCCAGATTATCCAACACTTCATCATCAACCTTCGATTTGCCGACAACCGCACGCGATAACTTGGAGAACACACTTTCCTTGGTTTTGGTCAAACCCTTGTCCAGCGTCTCCTTCTTTTCCTTACTAAAAAAACTGAATAGTCCCATAGCTTATTTGATTTTATAATTTTCACTTCTCCACCTGCACCACACAAAACAACAGAGTTACAAAGTTAGTTCTTTTCAATTTACGGACAAAAAAAATCCTCTCATTTTGATTATGAGAGGATTTTATGTCAAGCGCAAAACTATGTTATTTTGCCAAATATTCTTTCACTTTGTCGTTGTGCACCATTTCTTCCTGGAATGTATATGCTCCAGTCTTAGGCGACTTAACCATTTTTATCACCTTCGAGAACGAACGTCCTTCACCACTTTGGAGTGTTGCTACCGCTTTCTTTGCCATGGTTCAATCCTTTCTTATTTAATTTCTTTGTGTACTGTTACTCTTTTCAGAATAGGGTTGTATTTTTTCAACTCTAACCGTTCAGGTGTATTCTTCCGGTTTTTCATAGTCACATAACGAGAAGTACCCGGCATCCCACTTGCCTTGTGTTCTGTACATTCCAATATAACCTGAACTCTTGCATCTTTTGATTTCTTAGCCATGATTTAAACCTCCCTAAATGTTATACATACAAATAACCTTTTTCTGCTGCTTGTTTCAATGCTGCATTCAAACCTATCTTGTTAATAGTACGCAATCCGGCTGCAGACACATTCAAGCTAATCCAAGCATCTTGTTCAACCCAATAAAATTTCTTACGGAACAAGTTCACATCAAACGTCCTCTTTGTACGACGTTTCGAGTGCGAAACATTGTTTCCTACCATTGCTTTCTTTCCGGTAATCTGACAAATCTTTGACATCTCAGTATCTTTTTATTGTATTATTATTTTTCTCAAAAACGGTTTGCAAAGGTATTCTTTTTTTTTAAAAACCACAAGTTTTCAATACATTTATTTTGCACATCCATGCAAAACGCGGCCATAAACGCCTCTCAACGCCATTTTAAAGCAATTCCCTCAACATAAGCATGGCCAGTTGGGTTGTCCGCTCTATGTTTTGCTCACGCCTGTGATTCACATGATACACCCTGCTTATCATCTTGTCTTCCGAACAAACAGCAATCCACACCGTACCGACCGGCTTGTCATCACTGCCGCCATCGGGCCCCATAATACCAGAAGTTGCCACTGCCCAGTCCGTATTCAACAAGCGTCTTACCCCCTGCGCCATTTGCTCCACTACCGTCTGGCTCACCGCACCCTCCTGTTCTATACTTTCTGCCGAAACACCCAACACGCCAACTTTCACCTCATTGGCATAAGACACAACCGTTCCTTTAAAATAGGCAGAACTGCCAGGCACCTTCGTTATCAGATGAGCGATATTTCCGCCCGTACAACTTTCCGCCGTCGCCAGCGTAAGGCCTTTGGACTTCAACAATTTTCCAAGCCACTCCTCTACCGCAACATCCTCATCGCACACAACGGCATCACCCAACAAAGCCTTCAGTCTATCCAACTGCTGATTCATAAGGAAATCGAGCATCAGCACATCTTCCGACTCTCCGCTCAAGCGCAAACGAATTACACCGTAATTGGGCAAATAGGCAAGATGCATGTTATCCGGCAATGCATTTTCCCACTCGGAAATTTTAATGGCTAATGCCGACTCAGGATAACCGGTCACCAACAATGTCTTATGCAACAGAGCCCCCACAGCAAACACTTTCTTCAGGCGAGGAAGGATGTCGGAGGTCATCGCCTGCTTCATTTCATAGGGCACACCCGGCATGGAAACCACAACCTTTCCCCCGCAATCAAACCACATAATCGGAGCCGTACCCGCCGTATTTTGAATGACTACCGCCTTTTCGGGAACCAAAGCCTGGGCTTTCGTCAAATCATTGATGACATCTTTTCTGTGCACATACAACGATTGTATATTCCGATAAACAGCCTCATCGAACACCAAACGAGTATGAAAAAAATCGCACAAAGTCTGTTTGGTAATATCATCTTTAGTCGGCCCAATACCTCCGGTAAAAAGCACCACTTCCACCCGTTCAAGTGCCGCCTGCAAAGCCGATTTTATCTGCAAGGCATCGTCATGAACCGAAGTTATGCGTTCCACCTCAAATCCGGCCTTGTTCAGTTCCGTCCCCATCCAAGCCGAATTGGTATCCACAATCTGCCCGATCAGTATTTCATCGCCGATTGTAATTATTTCTACCTTCACTTGTTTCATAACGTTTCAATTCTTTTTCTGCAATTTCCATTTGTCTGTACCATTCCATTCCAAAACGACGGACCAAAGGCTCTTTCAAAAATTTATAAACGGGTACCTGCAAGCTTCTTCCCAAAGTCCGCGCGCATCCACAAACCGACCAGCGGTGATAATTCACGGCCGTAAAATCGCGATACTTTTTCAAACGAACCGGATACAGATGACACGATATAGGTTTGTAAAAATCAATTTTCCCTTCCCTGTAAGCCTTCTCAATAGCACACTTATAAGTTCCGCCATCCACACACGCAAAAACACACTCACGCCCATCAATTATCGAAGTGACCGCATCACCTTCCTCATCCACATAAAACACACCCTGCCGCCGGACAACCTCTTTTGCCGCTTCAGACATATCCTCCCAAACCACGGGGAGTATCTCCTGCAACTTTTCTATTTCATCATCTTCAAGTGGGGCTCCGGCATCACCTTCCACACAGCAAATCCCCTTGCACGTTGCCAAATCACACACAAAGCACTCATCAAACAAATCAAAACTTACAATTGTATCATCTATCTGCAACATATATCTATTTACTTTTCCTTTTCTTTTTCATCATCATCTTCCACCTTCATCACGGGAACACTGATATGAAATTTCACGGCAACTATGCGCAACAAAACCACAGCAACGGCAGTCGCCACTTCCGTAAAAACCTTGTCCATCCCCAGTTTATGGCACAGCAGAAACACAAAGCCTCCAAACACACATGCCAAAGCATAAATGTCTTTTCTGAATATCAACGGCAATTCGTTTATCAATATATCACGGGTCACACTGCCAATGGAACCCGTTATCATCCCCATCAGTATGGCAACCCAGAAAGGGAATCCTGCATCCAGACTTCGTTCGATCCCCACCACAACAAACAAACTCAAACCAACAGCATCGAATATAAAAATGGTATTATCCATGTGAACTACGTGTTTACGAAACAGTATCACAAACAACAAAGCCACTCCGGTCACGATAAGATACGAAGGCTGCAGCATCCAAAACGGAGTTATACCCAATAACAAATCGCGCATGGTACCACCTCCGATAGCCGTCACCAAACCCACCACATACGCTCCGAACCAGTCAAAACGCTTGGCTGCTGCCAAACGAATGCCACTAATGGCAAAAGCGAACGTGCCAATATAGTCTATAACATCTATGAAATGCATATAGCCTTATAAAAAAAGCGTACCAACATTGGCACGCCCTTATCTATTTTCCAATATAACATCCGTCCACTATTCTTCTGCAGGAACAGCAGCATCCGCATTAGCCGCTTCGCTTTCACCTGCTGCTTCACCAAAACCCGGCAAAGCCGCACCCGGTTCCTGCTGCAAGGCATTCTGATATTGTTCCTGTATTTCCGACTGCGTACCGGCTGCCGATTCGCTGTAATGGTGCATACTTGCAGCCACGATAGAAAGAACGACAAGAACTGACACCAATCCCCAAGTGAATTTTTCAATAAACTCAGTGGTTTTACGAACCCCCAGCACCTGATTGGACGAAGAAAAACCTGCTGCCAGGCCGCCTCCCTTTGAGTTCTGTACCAGCACAACCAAAGTAAGCAATATCGCAGCAATTACAATCAAAACAGTAAGAAAAAAGTACATAATGTGTTGTTTTATTTTTTTGTATTATCTATAATTTTCTCTAGGAATCGAATTTGGTCTGCAAAGTAAATACTTTTTTTCGGATTATTCAAATTTAATTCTTTCAATATTGACAGCGCCTCCTCATATTTTCTCGCCCGAACAAGCACTTTCACCCGTTCCATACGTTCATCGTCCGCCCGAGCAGCCCGGTTATCTGAAAGTTCCGACGACCGTTCCCCTTCTGTTCCAGCCGTCTGAAGCGGCAAACACCCTGTTAATGCAACAGTTGACTCACTGACAGACCCCATCACATCCATACGTGCCTTTTTCAATCGTTCCGCCAACACTTTCAACGATTCATCCACACTTTCACCTTCCCTCTCGACACTACGCAACATGTCAAAATAATCGCCCGATGAGTTCGACGGCCTCACATACTTGTGACCCCGCTTCTCCTGTCGTTCCGGATAAAGAAAAAAGTACAACCAGCGCCGGTCATGAACATACAAGGCCGTGCGCGCCAGTTCCTTTTCAAAAAGCACATCGTCCGAAAGACGCAACCCCCGCTGAAAAAGAACCCTCACCGGCATAAAATACGGATAATGTTCCAATAACTCCTTTAAACGAGGAAGCATTTCCGGGGTCAAGTGCTCCGGATTCTTCAACAGCATATCAAGTTCCTGATGGGTCATGTTTCTCCCTTCGACAAACGACAATCCAACTTTTCACCAATTGGCTACCGTATCATTATAAATTTGGTCGGCTATTTCCTCTATCATAAGCGCCAGCAATTCATCCTGCACATCATTCAACATCTGATTGCTGTCAAAAGTCTGGGAAGCCGTATAACGCTTTTCAAAGTCATCTTCCGGATTTTGCCGGTTCATAAACCGCACATTCACCGTAAGCGAAAGGCGCGTTTGGGCAGCCAACGCATCGGTGCCAATGGACAAAGGCACATAATCATAGCCCACAATTTCACCTTGCACATCCAAGTCCCCACCCGTACGCAACAACTGGAGTTTGGTTTGACGGACATATTTATCGCGCAAAGCCTCGGAAAACATATTAGACAACGGAGCATAAACCAGTTCCGCCATATTCGGAAAGTCAGGGATTGAAATCGACTTTATCTTTGTATAATCTATCGAGGCCCCGTTAAACTTATATGACACCGTACACGCATTCATACCCAAAAGCAACAACAAAGCGACACAATATCTGTATTTATTCATACCTGCAAAAAAAAACTTTACGTTTACTGATCCAACCCGTATTCTTTAATTTTCCTATACAACGTACGCTCGGATATCTGCAACTCTGCCGCAGCCGCCTTACGACGTCCTTTATATTTTTCCAGCGTCTTGACTATCATCTGCTTTTCCATGTCCTGCAACGTCATGGGCTTCTGCTCAACTACCTCCTGATATTCCACTTCATCATGAAACCTTCCCGCATCATCCGCATAACGGGTCACTTCCACCGCCGGCTTCTCAGGCACGTAATCTACCGCATTGTGGGTTGTCAATATCGTATCATCACGATTTATGATAGTAGACGGTGCATAATGCAGGTCATCACGTTTCACTTCCACAGGTTGGCCGTTCATTATATCATGCACAAGCGCTTTCAAATCATTCATGTCCTTTTTCATATCAAACAGCACCTGATAAAGTATCTCACGCTCATCACTGAATGTTTTTTGATCATGTCTTGGCGAAAGCAAAGCAGGCAAACGTTCCACATCATCTTTCGGCAAATAGGTACGCAAAGTCATTTCATCCACTTCACGTTTCTGCTCGATAACGGAAATCTGCTCTGTTATGTTTTTCAACTGACGTATATTCCCGTTCCAATAATACGCCGTAAGTACCGCTTTAGCGCCCTCGGTAAGTCGGACAGGAGGCATGTTGTACTTTTCCGCAAAATCAGCCGAGAACTTACGGAACAAAAGCACAATATCCTCCTTGCGTTCCCTCAGGGGGGGGATATGAATGGGTACCGTGTTCAAACGATAATACAAGTCTTCTCTGAACCTTCCATCGCGAATGGCTTGTGACATATTCAAGTTCGTAGCCGCCACCACCCGCACATTGGTTTTTTGAGTCTTTGAAGAACCCACCTTGATAAATTCCCCCGTTTCAAGCACACGCAACAAACGCACTTGGGTCGACAAAGGCAATTCCCCCACCTCGTCCAAAAAGATAGTTCCTCCATCGGCTACCTCAAAATACCCCTTTCTGTCAGCCGTTGCTCCCGTAAACGAACCTTTTTCATGCCCGAACAGCTCCGAGTCAATAGTTCCTTCGGGTATAGCCCCACAGTTCACCGCTATGTATGGTCCATGCTTTCGGTGACTATAGTAATGTATAATTTGCGGAAAGTTTTCCTTTCCAACCCCACTCTCTCCGGTTATAAGTACCGACAAGTCGGTTGGAGCCACTTGTACGGCTATATCAATCGCCCTATTCAACGCTTCCGAATTACCTATCATGCCGAAACGTTGTTTTACCAATTGAATCTCTGCCTGTTGCATATCAAAATATTTTTACATGCAGCCATCGCTCACATCAATTCTCATCAGCCAGCAAACATCTGCAATTATGTCATAAAAACTCTGACAAAATTACTAATAAATTACGAGCCCCAATTATAAAATATGGAAACTTTAACAAACAGAACCAAATAAGAATATTGATAGCCCTGCACAAAACACACGAATATATATGACAAAAGATACTATAGAAAGTTGCTCATTCTTCTATAGTATTTTGGTTAATCTTCTATAGAATATTGGGCAACTTTCTATAGTATCTTTTGCCGTACATGAAGGGCGCGTTTTTCATGCTGTCGCACGCCCGTGTCTTTCTACCTTTTCCTCGTTGATGGTATGTCCGCGCCTTGTATAAGTTCCGGAGTGACTGCCTGCCACTTCAAACCGGAAGTGTAATAATTGTTGGTCAGTTCAATCAGGCTCCCGTTCGGATGCAAACAGGCATAAAAGCCGTTCTCTGCACCTGCCGTCATGGGTTCGGCAAAATAGGTGGTATAGACATGCGCCTTGCCACCGTAAACGTTTATGCAAGGCTGACCGCAATTGGCAAAATTGCCCTGCTGCAAACGCAGGGTGCCGTTGTTGATAATGGCACCTACCACGGGGCTTCCCCAAAAGGCACTATTATAAAGTACCAGCTGCGACTCCGGATGAACTTTGGATGTATTCGCCGTATCGCCCACAAGTATGTATGAACGCATCGGCTGATGCTTGATGTTCGTATTTACGAGTTCTGAATTGATGGCAACTATTTTCGTCTTTTCATCGGCATCTTCCACAAAAAGCGAATAGGTACATCCGTCTGATCCATGTCCCATCACGGTCATTTCTCCGGGACAGTTTCCGGTAATGGCATCCCTCAAAAAGTGAATGCCATAGATGGACCCATACACAAAATTGTTGAAAATGGTCTGGTTTTTCACATCCGCAAATTTCAAAGCACTGCAATGCGACTGCACATAGCTTTGCATGGAGGCGACCGGATAGCCCTGGCCACCTCTCGGCATACGTCTTCCGTAATGAGGATTGAACTGCATGTTGCGTATAAATCCGTTTTCGGCTCCTCCGCCTACCCATATCCCGGCTTTGAGCAGCACTCCGGCAAAATAGTTCACGTAATGGCCGCTCGTGTTGTATGAAGCCAAGTCAATGCCCTTGTAACCCGTCGACACGGTCACATTCGTCACATACACATTGGCTCCCTGTCCTTGAATGAGAAACGGTGTAGGACGGGGATGTGCTTCATCGTATCCATCGGACACAATGTTGAGCTGTGAAATGGTAAGTCCGTTGAGACCTGAACTTTCGGACAGTTGAATGAGTGACGCACCATTTTCACCCTTTTCTCCGCCATCATAATTGGTAAAAAGAGCGGTACCTCCACTTTGGGTGTGGTGCTGCACATCCCAGCTCCCCCGCAGTTCGACACCCGATGGTATCCTGAACGGCTTCTCTACCAAATATCTTCCGGCGGGCAAATAAAGCGTTCCCCCACCCATAGCCTTGAGTTCATCCAGTTTTTCCTGAAGTTGTCCGGAGACATCTACGGTCGGTATGTGGTCGTTGAATCCGGTTGCGCAAGGCAGATTTACCTTCAAGACCCGGTTCGATGCCGGTCTTGGATAGACAGCTATGTCGGTTTTTACGTCCCGAGGAATCGGGGTAAATGCATAGCGTTCATCCTCGGTTATCTTTATCCGGGCCGATCGGCTTGCATCCCTGACTTTCAGTTTACGGGCATATCCGGAATTGACCGATTTCAGACTATGGGTATTGGTACCAAGATAGACATGCTTGTCCTGCTGCTTGAAATCGCACTGGGTAAGCAGCACGTTGCCGTTGTTTATGCGCAAGGCATAGTCCTTGTGGTCTTTAAACGTACAATTTTCAAAAGAAATGACCCCTCCTTTTCCATCACTTACAACAGGTCCGTGAAAATCAACACCGTTGAATTGTACCGAAGTATGGAAATCCTGATAGAAGTACACGGCATTGCCCCTATCATCAGCCCCAAACGAAGAGTTGGAAATGAGCAGCCCGTACGGATTAACGTCTTCTACATACAGGCCGTTTTCACAATTGTCCACATGAATTTCAAACAACTGGGAATTGGGGGTATTGGAAAATCCGGGTTCACGTCCAATCCACAAACCGGTCTTGTAGTCGGAAACGGAAAGATACGAAATATACTCCCAGTCGGAACGATGCATCTTGTAGCCGGTGCCGTTAGCCCTCGTATAACGGGCAAGTTCCTGAATTGAGGGCGCTCCCGGCAATCCGGATTCACTCCAATAGCGAGGGCTTATCCTTACTTTCTCTATACGCCCTATATCGGTACAAATGTGAATTTCCACTCCCGTACTCAATGCCGTTATATAACTGTTCAGCACATAATGCAACTCACTGGGTGCCGAATAAAAACCGTTATAGGAATTGACCAACGTCACATTTTCAACGGTCGCACTGTTTCCATGAGTCTGATACAACGTCCACGGATAAGGCTTCACATCCTTCAAATCCTGCTCAGGATACCATATCGAAAGGTTGGTGACTCCCGTTCCTTCATTCATTTCAATGAAACGGTCGGCCACACTGGTATAACTTGTGTGCAGACGGTTGTTTTCCTGCGGATCATTCCACCAACTTTGCACCGTTCCGTTATGATTAGGGGCATTCTCGCCCACATGAACTTCAAGAATGGTGCCAAGCACTTTGCCTCCGTTCTTTTCCGGATCGGCCCAATCACCACGCAACTGTACTCCTGCCGGTAATTTCAACACATATTCATACTCGAATGTCCGGTTGGTTTCCTCATCATCCTGCCGCACCCTGACTTGTTTCGTAGCAACTTGAGTGGTATGAAATTCATAATTTCCTGCCGGCACATATACCACTCCACCACCCCGGTTATAGGCAGAGTCAATGGCAGCCTGGAACGCAGCCCGGTTGTCAAAGCCAGGTTCAGCCTTTGCTCCGAAACGGCTGTCGGTCACAATGTAGTCTGATATTACCCAGTCTTTGGTAGGATAAAGCGTTTCAATACTACGCTCTGTCTGGCGAGAGCTACAGGAAGTCAGACCCAATACAAAACATACCGACACAAAAGCCAGACCGTGTCTTACAATGGTTTTCTTTTTCTTTAAGTTTGCCATAATATAAAAAAATTATCGTTCATTCTGATATCCGTCTCCTGGCGGAATGAAGGACTGTTCCCCGTTCTTCACTTCGGAACATTTCAACAACGGATTATATCCGGCCGGTTTCAATCCAACAAAGGAAAAATCGTACAAATTTAAACCTACCGCCTTAATTTTTCCTTAATAAAACTTTAACAGAAGAGAAAACCGAGATTTTTTTTGAAAAAAAAGACAACTTTATTGCTAATATCCATTAAAAAAGTATTTTTGCAGTTTTATGATACCACTCACAGTCCAATAACATCACATGGCACAAAGATTCGGAACCAGCAGTATTCTTTTCCTTTTATTATTTCACTCCTTTGCGGTATGGTCACAGCGTCATACCATCAGCGGTTACGTAACTGACCGGCAAAGTGGGGAGACACTTATCAGCGCATCGGTCTTTGATCTACGCTCATCACAAGGTATGACAAGCAACAGCTATGGGTTCTATTCACTCACACTTCCGGCCGGCGAGGTAGAACTGCGTTGCTCCTACGTAGGCTATGCTCCGCTCACTTTACACTTTACTCTGACAAAAGACACAACACTCAACCTGCAGCTTGACGAAGAGACTTTGCTGAAGGAAATCACCGTGGTGGGACAAAGAAACGAACTGGGTGTGACTGGCTCGCAAATGAGTTCGCTTGAAATACCCGTGGCACAGTTGAAAACCGTCCCTGCCTTGTTCGGCGAGACGGATGTGGTCAAAGCCCTGCAGCTGCTGCCAGGTGTACAGGACGGTACCGAAGGAACAGCCGGTTTTTATGTACGGGGAGGAGGTCCCGATGAGAACCTGTTTCTGCTGGATGGCGTACCTGTATACAACATAAACCATTTGGGTGGATTTTTTTCGGTATTCAATGCCGATGCCATCAAAAATGTCACTTTGTACAAAGGTGGCTTTCCGGCCCGTTTCGGCGGACGACTGTCGTCGGTACTCGACGTGCGCATGAAAGACGGCAACAACCAAAAACTGAAAGGCGACATTTCCGTCGGGCTCATAGCCGCTAAGATAAATCTTGAGGGACCACTGTTCAATGAAAAAACCACATTCAACATTTCAGCACGGCGCACCTGGCTCGACTTGCTTGCACAACCGGTGCTTTGGGTTATGAAAGCATCCGAAGATTACGACAAACTGCGGGCCGGTTATCACTTTTACGACTTGAACGCCAAGGTCAGCCACAAATTCTCGGACAAAGACCGCCTTTTCTTGAGTTTCTACATGGGAGATGACGATGTCAATGCCCGTATAAAAAACAGTTGGGACAACTACTCGGAAAATATGGGCATGAACTGGGACTGGGGCAACCTGATAGGCGCCCTGCGCTGGAACCACATGATAAACAACCGTCTGTTCATGAACGCAACGGCCACCTACACACAATACCGTTTTAAACTGAACAACACGTTCCGCGACGAAAACACCGCTAACGGAACTTTCTACGATGTTCGTATGGAACAGCATTCGGGCATACACGACCTCACTGCCAAAATGGATTTTGACTACGCACCAGTTCCCAACCATGACATCAAGTTCGGAGGCGGATATACCTTACACAAGTTCCGCCCCGGCGTATCCAGTTCCAAAATAGAAAACCGGGAAGAAGGCACAAACCACATTCAGGAAAGTCAGATTGGAGATGAACCGGTTCTGGCGCACGAACTGACCATCTATGCTGAAGACAATCTGTCGATAGGAAGCCTGTTTAAAGTGAATGCCGGCCTGCACTATTCCTCGTTCAACGTGCAACAAAAGTGGTATCACTCCCTGCAACCCCGACTGAGCATGCGCCTGCTGCTGACCGACGACCTGTCGTTCAAAAGCGGATATGCATACATGCAACAGTATATCCATCTGCTGTCTAACAACAATATCAGTCTGCCTACCGATTTGTGGGTTCCCGTGACCCGACGGATAGAACCCATGTCGGCCCATCAGGTTTCAGCGGGCTTCTTCTACAATCTGCTCGACTTGTTCGATCTCTCGGTAGAGGGTTACTACAAAAGCATGGACAACCTGATAGAATATAAGGATGGGGCCAGTTTCCTCAGTTCGGACACCGGCTGGGAAGACAAAATAAGCTGCGGACGAGGCTGGAGCTATGGAGTGGAGTTTCTCGCCCAAAAATCGGTGGGACGAACTACCGGTTGGATAGGCTATACCTGGTCAAAATCCGAACGGTTGTTTGACCGACCGGGACAGGAATTGAACTTCGGACGGGTTTTCCCCGCCAAATATGACCGGCGGCACGATATCAGCATTGTGGTAGCTCACAAATTCAACGAAAAGATAGACATAGCCGGCACATGGGTATTCAGCACCGGGAATGCGGCTACCCTGGCCACACAAGTATATGACCCGCTTGTGGTAAAGAAAGAGGAAGGCTGGTGGCACTCCGGCAATCTGTCCTACGTGTCGCAGCGCAACAACTACCGATACCCTGCCTACCACCGTCTGGACCTTGGCATTAATTTCCACAAACAGAAAAAGCACGGAATACGCACATGGAACATCAGCCTGTACAATGCCTACAACAGCATGAACCCCTTCCTGCTATATCTAAGTACAAGCGACGAAGCGGTGCTGGACCCGACTACCGGACAATATGTTTACAAACCCGTATTAAAGAAATTGACACTGTTCCCCATTATCCCATCGGTAAGTTATTCGTTCAAGTTCTGAAACTGTCAAAAGATGAAAAAGATTTATAGAATACTGTTTTTCCTCGTTGTCCTTGCCGGCAGCCTTTCTTCCTGCGAAAACGAAATCAAGTTTCACGAAGGAGATATTACCCCGTTCATGGTCATGAACGGCTTGCTCAGTCCTGACTCGGTCATATCCGTAGATCTGTCCGAAAGCATGTCTGTCATCGACCCGCGTGGAGAATGTCCAAGGATGGAAGATGCAGAAGTGAAACTCTATGTTGACGGCCAACTGCGGGGGACACTCGTTCACACCTCCGCAGGGCACTATGTATCGGCCAGCGGCTTCACACCTGCCGTCGGACAACACATTGCCATCACCGCAGCCAACACACGGCTGGGGTCCATCGGTGGAGCTTCTACCATGCCGGCTGTTGCCCGCATCGATTCCGTTGCATTCGGCAATGTAAAGAAAACGGTGGAATACAGGTTAGACGAAAACGGGGATAATGGAACCGAACCCGACACAATCGGCTACTTTGTCAACTATACCTTCAACCTGAACCTGACTTTTACCGACCCGGCCGAAGAAGCCAACTTCTACCGGCTCATGATGCACAAGAGGACCTACGAAAACGACAGCAGTTGGGTAACGATAGAAAGCATCGTTTACGACCTGAAAGATGCCTTCAACCCCGATGTAACCGGAGAACTCATAGAAACGACCGACTATACCTATTACTACAATGAGTTTGATGACAAGATATTTAATGGCACAACCTTCACATTACGCATTCCCCTGGAGGTATCACGCTATTATTCCTATGTGACAGACTATACCCACAGCAGCCAAAGCACTCCGGAAACTGAAGAAAAAGACAAGGAACTGTACATTGATTTGCAAAGCATCTCAAGCGACTATTTCCATTATCTTCGAGCCCGTGGCAAAGTTGACAATTCCAGTATCATCAACGACTTGTTTACAGAACCGATTCAAATATACACCAATATAGAAGGCGGGAACGGCATTTTAGGTTGCTATACTTCCAACATACGCAAAATTCCACTCACATTCACCGATGACACAGAACCCTGACCGGACACGGAAAAACAAAAACAACAGATAGAAATGAAATGAGCGACAGGCTTGAACAAACGAAAAAACGGGGAACTGAAAAATCAGTTCCCCGTCACAGTACATACCAATTCTTTTGTTACTTAATGGTAATGAATGGCAACTGATCGCCGCTGAAGTACTGCGGCAATTTGCCATCCCACTTGTTGATAGCCATTTCCTGCAAAACCATTTCCGAAAGCGATGCCTGTTTCACCTTCTGCGCTTCTGCCTCCAGTTTCATCCGTTCGAGTGTAAACTTGGCGGTCAAGGCTCCTTGTTCGGCAATTTTCTTGTCCTCTATCGCCTTGTTAAACTCGTCACTGAAGTCATGACTCGTAATCAGCAGGCTCTTGACCAAAATGCCGCTTCCAGCTACCTGATTGGCAAAAGTTGTGTTAATACGGTCGGATATTTCGGCCCGCTTTTCAACAAAAGCCTCGATAGGATACTCGGCAATGACAGCATTGACTTTTTCAGAAAGGGTCGGTCTCAACAAAGTATTCTCTATGTCCTGTCCATAAGTCTGGAACACACGTCCTACCTGTGTCGGATCCAACGAGTAAACCAGTCCGACTTCCACCGCTATGGTCTGAATATCACTGGAAGAAACTTCCGAACGCATGGTGAGATTATGGTCGCGGATAGACATTTTCTTCACTTCATCGACAAAAGGCATTTTCACATTCAATCCTTCTCCCGCCACTCCCGTCAAACGGCCAAAACGCAGCACAACACCTCGTTCACCGGTGTCTATGCTATAAAAACTGCCGGCCAACAAAGCCAACACAACCACGGCAATCACTATAAATGCCGCATACTTTGATACTGATTTCATACTGTTTCTATCTTTTTCTGTTTTTGTTTATAGTCACCAGACAAACCATATATGGAAAGAAATGATACCAAACGAATCCAGACATCCGTTTTTCCCATTTCATGTGCAATGATATTAAATTATTCACACATAATCAAACAGCATGTTCTTTTTATCATTGCGCCAAAAGTTTTTCACATATTCCGGCAAGACGCATGGATTAAAGTAAGCTGTTTTATTTCATCAATTCAACTTTTATATCTATTTTTGTGTTATTATAAAAGAAACACAGCTTCGGGCATGCTTGAACTGGCTATAAAAGGTATCATTATCGGACTTTGCATTTCGGTGCCCCTGGGGCCTATCGGGATGTTGTGCGTACAGCGGACTCTGAACCGCGGACGCAAACACGGCATCGTCACCGGACTGGGAGCTACTACCTCCGATTTGATTTACACATTTATCACCTTGTTCTTCCTGCGGTTTGTCATCGGTTTCATTGAAACCCACCAAATCATATTCCAGTTTGTCGGCGCCATCGTGGTCGCCATTTTCGGTATATTCATCATCAAGAGCCGCCCTACATCACAAACTAACCCGAATGTAGCATCGAAAGGCAATCTGTTCAGCGACTTCATCACTGCATTCGGGCTCACATTTTCCAATCCGCTCATATTGTTCGTACTGATAGCGCTTTTCGCACGGTTTGAATTCATTGCCGACAAAAGTCCGTTTGTTACCTATTTCATAGGCATCAGTTCCATCTTGTTGGGAGCATTCATGTGGTGGCTGTTACTCACCTACATTGTAAGTCATTTCAAAAACAAACTCGGGCTAAGAGGACTCCGGCTCATCAACATAGTCACCGGCAGCATTATCATCGTCATCGGCTGTGTGGGGTTGATTGTCAGCTTTCTTTAGGTGGGTTCTTTTTTTTCTGCCCTAATGTGTACACATGGCAAAAATCCCGTTCCTTTCATTGCAACGGACTGAACAGGCGGGCTACCGATTCTTTCAGTTTGTCCTTACGCTTGCGGTTTAACCAAACATCCAAAGTCAGTTCTTCACATTTTTCCATATCGCGCAGAAACAAATCGCGAAGCCGTCCGGCAGTCGCTTTCTCATAGATAAAAGCATTTACCTCGAAATTTTGACTGAAACTGCGTTCATCCATATTGCATGAACCAATAATGGAAATAAAATCATCTATTACAATGGCCTTGCTGTGCAAAAAGCCACCACTATAACGCAACACCTTGGCTCCTGACTCCAGCACCTGCCCCATGTAGCTTGAAGTACTGGCATCAGTAAAACGGGAATCGGAACGGGAAGGTATCATCAAGCGCACATCAACTCCACTCAATGCGGCCATCTGCACAACCCCCAGTATCAATTCATTTGGAATGAAGTATGGAGTATGAATGTATACATACTTTGTAGCCGACATGATAGCTGCTGCGATACCTTGCATAATAGCTTCCCAGTCTGTGTCGGGCCCGCTCGAAACAATTTGAATGAGGTTCGAAGCAAATTTTTCCGGTTCGGGAAAATACTTCTCGGCCGTAATCAGTTTCCGCTCCACAAAATGCCAATCCAACAGAAACTGCATTTGAAGCCCGTGCACAGCCGCCCCCTCTATACGTACGACCGTATCGCGCCAAATGCCCAAATGATTACCTTTAAAATAACGGTCGGCCACATTGAGTCCGCCGGTAAAGCCGACTTTCCCATCCACCAGCACTATTTTCCGATGATTGCGGTAGTTTATCTTGCTACGTCCCAAGCGGAAACGCAAGGGCAGAAACGGATGCACATAGACCCCTGCTTCTTTCAAACTGCGGATGTATCTGGCCGAGATAGAAAGCCGGAAACTGCCCCAATAATCGTAAATCATGCGGACACGTACCCCTTCTTTCGCCTTACGAATCAGCAATTCGCGCATGCGGTTGGAGATTTCATCATCTGCAAAAATGAAAAATTCAATATGAATATGGTCTTGCGCCTGCTCTATGGCATCGAAAAAGGCATCGAAGGTGGCAACCCCTTCCGACAAGATATCTATTTTGTTGAATGCATAGCCCACAGCACCGCTGTTATGATAAAGCATATTTATCAGATTCAGCTGGTTGTTGTCCATGTATGAGGTGTCTAGTTTGCCTATATCAAACGAGGCCACCGGACGGTCGGTCAAATGCTGAATGGTAGTTTTGTCAACGAACTTCTTCTTACGGAAATTCTGTCCTATCGCAATGTAAAGTATCAGCCCCAGGCCCGGCAAGAGTATCAACACCAAAATCCACGACAGCGATTTCACCGGATTCCGGTTTTCCAGCAAAATCACGGCAATGGAAGACAATATGGTGTAAACATACAATGCCAGAAATATGATGACCAACACTTGAGACATATTGATACTATGAGTTGCAACAGTACGTTTTTAAGGCTCTTTTTTCATCATGCGTTTCCAGGTCGGAATGTTTTCAATATCGTTTCTCCGGCTGTCATCTTCCAATTCATCCAACGTAAACTCGGGCATGTCAAAGACAGGTTCTTCCGGTTTTTCCACTTCAACCTTGTCTTCGTAATATTCACGCATGGCCTTTTTCAGTGTTTCCTGTTTTTCCCGTTCCTTTTCCTCCCGAATTTCTTCTTCGGTCACCACCGGACGATTATTGACTTCAAAGGGAACTTTCGGTATCTGAGGTTCTTTCCTTTTGTCTTTCAACTTGTCCGGCATACCGGGGATATCGCTCACATCGAAGCCTGTGGCCACCATCGTTATCTTCACATTATCGCCCAAGGTATCATCAAACGAAGCCCCCCAAATGACATCCACATCCTCACCCACCTTGTCCATGAAATCGTTCAGTTCTCTGATTTCTTCCATTTTTATTTCATTCTGGGTAGAGCAGTAGAGTTGAAGCAGCATTTTGCCGGCACCACGAACATCGTTCGTATTGAGCAACGGCGAGTTCAACGCATCCTCTATCGCCCGCGTGATGCGATGTTCACCCGAAGCAAAACCGGTATTCATAATAGCCACCTTGCCATCCTTCATGATGTTGTACACATCGGCAAAGTCGGTATTGATATACCCCGGCACGGTTATGATTTCGGCAATGCCCTTCGCTGCATTGGTGAGCACATCATCGGCTTTGGCAAAGGCATTGGACAAATTCAAGTCAGGATATATTTCATGCAATTTTTCATTGTTTATTACAAGAATGGCATCCACATACTCACTCAAGGCAACAACCCCTTCCAAAGCAAGCATAATCTTCGGCCGCCGTTCGAAAGCAAACGGTATGGTCACGATGCCGATGGTGAGAATTCCTACATCATGCAGAGCCTTGGCCACTACCGGCGAAGCTCCGGTGCCGGTTCCACCTCCCATTCCTGCCGTGATAAATGCCATTTTGGTATTGTCCTTCAACAACTCCTGTATCTTGTCCACCGACTGCTCGGCGGCCTCCCGTCCGCGTTCAGGATTTCCACCGGCTCCAAGCCCATCGCCCAACAGCACTTTCATGGGCACCGGCGACTTTTTCAAAGCCTGTTCATCGGTGTTGCATACAACAAAAGACACATCGGTAATGCCCTGACGATACATGTGATTCACAGCATTGCCGCCACCGCCACCTACACCGATTACTTTAATGATTGATGAATTGACCAACGGCAATTCAAGCGGCAAATCCTCCTCCAAATAATCCATAGTTCTGTTCTTTTACTTCGTTCACAAGTGTCATTTCAAATAATTGTCATCCTCGAAAAAACGCAACATCAAGGTTTTGGTTTTTTCAAAAAAGGTTCCCCGTGTATTGGATTTTTTCGTCTTGTCCGCCTCTTTTTCTGTGTTGGCTGCGGTCATCTTCATCGGATTTTCCTCCAAATAATCGTGCAACAACAACACAGTACCCACTGACTGAGCATAAGCCGGGTCGCTGAAACGTTCGTCCGTGTCATCGCTCAACCAGGCGCTGTGATCACCGAAACGGACCGGCAAGCCGGTTTTCTCCTCCATGAACTCGGCCAATGCCTGCAATTTCGACCCTCCTCCTGAAAGTACTATGCCTGCCTTGAGTGGAAAAGGAGTCTCCTGCAATTCCTTGAAAATCGGTTGCATCATCTCGGTCAGACGCATTTCTATGATAGTGGCCAAAAAGTCGGTATCGACCTTAACCGGTGATGCTCCCGCTTCGGACGAAGGTATCTGAATGCGAACAGGGGCGGTCACCATGCTTTTCAAAGCCGAACCTTTCAGACATTTCAACCGTTCGGCATTTGCCTCGCTGATGCCCAGTTCGCGAATATCCCACGTTATGTTTTTCCCGCCAAGCGGAACTACCAGCAGGCGTTGCAAGCTACCTTCGGCATACAGAGCCAACGTGGTTGTGGTTGCACCGAAATTGACCAGTGCACAACCAGCCTCACGTTCTTCATCGTCAAGCAGCACCTGCGCGAGTGCCTCCACACCCAAGGGCATGAAATCGTCAAGAACCACATTACCCGTGCGGGCAAAGCAACGCTCCAGTTCGGTCTTTATATCCGCATTACCGACAATCAGATTGTAGACTCCGGCCAGTTCCGCACCCTTCCGGCCGATAGGGTCATCCGTCCTCGTTCCATCCAGTTCGTAGTACATCGGGATGACATCGTATATTTCAACGTTGGGCTGATTGATACGCGCGTAGCACTCTTCATCCATTTCATCCACCAACGAACGGGTCACCACCCTGCCGAAACCAAGCGAACGGGTAATTCGCAAAGGAACCTGCCGCATGGTCTTGGCGTTCACGCTCACACACAGCCTCTTTATTTCTCCCAAACGGGCACTGTTCTGCAACAGACGGGTGAGTTCGTTTATGGTGAATGCTGCCTTGGAAGGTTGTTCCACAAAGCCATACTTCACCTCTTCGGACCGCTTCGACTCTTCGGACAGGATGCGGACCTGCCCGTTGTCAAGCACCTCCGCCGCCATGACAGAAATGCGCGAACTGCCCATATCGATTACCACATGTTTCATATTTTTCTCCATAACAGCCAAGTTCTTGTTTCCACGTACCGCGTTTTCCAGGCGTTTTTCATTTTGCCCGTGTACAGACAATCTGTCCCTTATACTGCAAATCTATCATTTTATAACGGTTCCATCCTATTTCGTTGAAACCGTTCACGTAAAGTTTCTTCAATTTTTCCAGTTTGGCTTCATAGCCATCCAAATGTCCCAACAGGATGATGCCTCCTCCTACCCTCGGCACCAGTTCCACCTTGCGGTCGGGACGGACAAATATCTGTTCCACCTGGGCATTCCAGAAATCGTTTTTTTCCAGATAGTCCACAAAGTCGAACAATTCGCCTTGAGCCATTTCCACAGGCACATCGCCCGAAACCACCGGCAAGTAGGCTGCATATCCAGCCAAAGCCCTCACCACCCGCCGGTCGGTGTCCACATAATAGTTTTGGCGTCCCATCACCCGGAACTTCGGCACCCGCTGCTTCACATACATGCGTGCCACCCCCGAAGGTGTCAGGTAACACTCCACCGATTTTATCAGCTCGCTGCCGCTGAGACGTGCCTCTATTTTTTCTGTCTCCACCTCGCTCCGTTTCTTGCCTACGGGGTACAGGCCTCCGTTTTTCAAAAGGCG
Organism: uncultured Porphyromonadaceae bacterium; assembly: GCA_949285425.1. GTDB lineage: Bacteria > Bacteroidota > Bacteroidia > Bacteroidales > Paludibacteraceae > QVMH01. The sequence continues at coordinate 14,131 of CASEAJ010000060.1, read as the reverse complement.
CACCACATCGGCCTCATCTATCAGACGGTTTTCACCCGAGGCTGCAAAGCTCAGTTCGAGTCTTTGGCACACGACATCGTCCGTCCGTCCGGCAAACACGGCAACAGCAACCAGCAGATAGGCCATCGCCACACCGACTGCCAGCACCAGCAAGACTTTATAAAACACACTTTTCTTCATACAACATTCTTCGGGACACTCTCCTCATCGTGAAGAAACACCCGCCGAACGACCTTTCAGTCAGCCCGACCTTTAAGCATTTCCTTTATTTGCGGCACCAGGCGGTCTATGTCGCCGGCTCCGAAAGTAACCAAAACGTCCAGTTCTTTTTCTTCCAACAAAGATAATAGATTTTCTTTGGAACACAAGGTCTTATCATCCAGTTTCACCTGGTCGAAAATGAGCCGGGAGCTTACTCCGGGAATGGGCTTTTCCCTGGCCGGATAGATGTCGAGCAATATCAGCTCGTCAAGCCCGGAAAGAGCCGAGGCAAAGCCCGCCGCAAAATCGCGTGTACGGCTGTACAAGTGCGGTTGAAATACACCGGTCAACCTCCTGCCCGGATACAGTTCGCGAATGGAGCGAATGCTGGCCGCCAGCTCGGAGGGGTGATGGGCATAGTCATCCATATACACCACCTTGTCCGATTTGAACACCGTGTTGAAACGGCGGTAAATGCCCGAAAACGACGATATGCTCGTACGTATTTCCTCCTTCGACACCCCGTTGAGCCAGGCAAGGGCAATGGCGGCAATGCTGTTTTCCACATTTATCATCAGCGGCACGGTGAGATACAGGTCGTTGATACGCTCCGTGGGCGACACAAAGTCGAAATAAATGCGGTCCTCTTCCTGCCGCACGTTCTCGGCACAGAAGTCGCCTCCGTCATTCATCGAATAGGTGTAAACCTTCACGCCTTTTGCCAAATTCAAATTCAGGTCAATGCCCTTGTGCACAATCAGGCTGCCTCCCGGAGCTATCAGCGAGGCAAAATGTTCGAAACCCTCGCGGTAGGCCGCAGGCGTTTCGTAAATGTCGAGATGGTCGGCATCCACCGAGGTAATCACCACCATGAAGGGCGACAGGTTATGGAAAGAGCGGTCGTATTCATCGGCCTCAATGACCACCAGCGAACTGTCGCGCGACAACAGCAGGTTGGTCTGGTAATTATTGGATATTCCTCCGAGAAATGCACTGCACCCTACCTGTGACTGGTGAAGCAAGTGCGCCGCAATGGTGGAAGTGGTGGTTTTGCCGTGAGTTCCGGCCACGCACAAGCCCTTTTGCTGGCGGGTGATATCGCCCAGCACCTGTGCCCGTTTGCGGATGGTGAAACCCTGACTGCGGAAATAGAGCAGTTGCGGATGGTCGGCCGGTATGGCCGGGGTCACAACCACCAGCGTAGACTTGGCGTCGGTAAAGCCCATGGGCAATGCCGACACCTGTTCATCGGTGAGCACCTCTATGCCTTCGGCCGACAGGCTGGCGGTCAGCGCGCTCTCGGCACGGTCATAACCGGCCACCTTAAAGCCCCGGGCGTTAAAATAGCGGGCAAGGGCACTCATGCCTATACCGCCTATTCCCAAAAAATAATATCTGAAGAAATTGTTCATACTCATTGTTCATCTTGCAGCCACGTAGCGGAACACCGAAAAAGGTGTACGGACGCAGCCAAATTTCCGTACGTACGCCATCGGAATTGCGTGCGTACGCCGTCGCAATTGCGCAAGGAGGGAAAAACGCTCTTCTTTCCACCACTTCCTCCACATGGTCTACTCCGCTTTTGCCGGAAGGATGGTGGAGTGCACGCCCCCTCTCTTTTTAGTTTCAGTTTATTTTTAATATTAATATCCCATTCAGACTCCTGTTCAGGGTCTTTACCGGCCGAGCAGACGGACCACTTCGTCGGCTATGCGCCCCGCCGAGTTTTCCTGTGCCAACCCCGCTATGTTCCGGCTCAAAGCCGAAAGGCGAGCCTCGTCGGCTATTAAACCGAGCGCATCGGCTATCAGTCGTTCACGCGCGTCAGCATCCTTCACCATCACGGCCGCCTGCCGGCGCACCAATGCCAGGGCGTTCTGCGTCTGGTGGTCTTCAGCCACATTGGGCGAAGGTACAAGAATGACCGGTTTTTTCAGCAGGCACAATTCAGATATGGAACTGGCTCCGGCCCGCGATATCACCAAATCGGCCACGGCATAGGCATAATCCATGCGCGACACGAAGTCCGTCACCACCCAGCCGTTTCCGGCCACTGCGGACGTGGCTTTGCGCACTTCATCGATGTAAAACTTACCGGTTTGCCAAATGAGCTGTATGCCCGAAGCCTTGAGTTCTTCCAAATGGGCCATTACGCTCTGATTGATTGTTCGCGCACCGAGACTTCCCCCCACAATGAGCAATGTCTTTTTGTCGGGCTGAAGGCCGAAAAAGTCATAAGCTTCAGGGGCCTTGGGCGAAGTGCGGAACAAATCCTGCCGCACCGGATTGCCGGTGAGTACTATTTTTTCTTTCGGAAAGAAGCGCTCCATGCCTTCATAGGCCACACATATGCGTGCCGCCTTTTTGGCCAGCAGTTTGTTGGTGACTCCGGCATAGGAGTTCTGCTCCTGCAACAGGGTAGGCACACCGAAAGCCGAAGCAGCCTTCAAGGTAGGCGCACTGGCATAGCCTCCCACACCAATGGCCACATCCGGCCGGAAACGTTTGATGATGCGACGCGCCTTGCGGGTGCTGCGAAGCAGATTCCACACCACTTTCAGATTCTTCAACATGTTCTTGCGGTCAAATCCCTGCACAGGCAATCCCTCAATTGGATAGCCTGCCTGAGGGACACGTTCCATCTCCATCCGCCCCAAGGCTCCCACAAAAAGGAATTCACTGTCGGGGAAACGCTCTTTCAAGGCGTTGGCAATACTGATGGCCGGGAAAATGTGACCTCCCGTGCCTCCTCCGCTAATAATAAAACGATACATATTCTTTCTTGTATTGAATCATTCTTTTCCAAAAGTTCCAATATAAACCCGGACTACAAGTCATCCAGATTGACCACTGGCACCTCATCCTCCGGCTGTGGCTGCGCCGTTTCCTCATGTTTGCCTTCCTTTATCTGCTTGGTCACTCCAAGGATAATGCCGAAGTAGACCGAGGTAATGACTATGGACGTACCACCACGGCTAATGAGCGGAAGCGGCTGCCCGGTAACCGGACCCAGTCCGACGGCCACCCCCATGTTGACGAAGGCCTGGAACACAATCATCAGCGTAAGCCCCATGACGAGCATAGCCGGATATATGGTGTCGCACTTCAACGCTATTTTTCCGGCCCGGAACAAAAGCGCCATGTAAAGGGCAATGACGAATATACCGGCTATCAGTCCGCCTTCTTCTATGATAATGGCATAGATGAAATCGGAATAGGCTTGCGGCAGATAGTCACGCTGCACACTGTTTCCTATGCCCCGTCCTACCACACCGCTTCCGGCAATGGCCATCATGCTTCGTTTTTCCTGCAAATTCTTGTCGTTCACGATGTACTTGTCCACATCTTCCTCGCCCACAAAAAAGCGGTCGATGCGCGCCGTCCATGTGGGGAAACGATCAAGCACCGGAACTTGTGAACACAACTCAGGCATGGCCTTTCCCAATGAATAGACACCTATAACGATTCCAATGCCCACCAGCACAATGGGCAACAGCCGGCGCCACGAAATGCGCCCAATGAGCATCATGGCAAACACGACGGCAAACAGAATGCCGCCGGTGGAGAAATTGTCAATCAGAATCAGACCGCAAATGGCTATCGCAATGACAAGTATACGTCTGAACCACAAGCGTTCGCTTTCCGCATCGCCATCCTTGATACGGGCCATCATATCGGCCACCACCATGATAAGCGACAGTTTCGCCACTTCGGAAGGCTGGAAACGAATGCCCAATATCGAGATCCAGCGTACGGCCTCGTTCTCTTCCACCCCCAAGCCCAACTGCAACATGAGCAGCAGCACCAGAGAGACCAGCAAACCCACATAAGAAAACGGACGAAGCACATGATAGGGAATGAAATGAACTGCAAATGCCGCAAGTATGCCCATCAACAAATACCCCATATGTTGCATGACAGGAGCATAATAATCGGCCGCCTTATAGGCCAGCGTACTCGATGCGCTGTACATGAACAGGACGGACACGACACACAGCATCCCATAGACAATCCAGATGGTGGTATCGCCTCTCAGCAATTTCTTCAGAAACGTATCCATGCCCTACAGTCTTTTCACGCATTCCTTGAACTGACGTCCACGGTCTTCGTAGCTTTTGAACAGGTCAAAGCTGGCACAACAGGGTGAAAGCAACACGGTGTCGCCTTCAAGTGCCAATTCGTAGGCTGCCTGCACAGCCGCTTCCATGGAGTCCACATCCACTATCTGCTTGCCCTTTTTGTCGAAGAAACGGTGAAGCAGGCTGTTGTCCTTGCCCATAAAAATCAGTGCACGGACTTTCTCATGTACCAGTTCCTCTATTTCCGCGTAGTCATTACCTTTGTCAATTCCTCCCAAAATAAGCACGGTCGGAGTCTTCATACTGCTCAGAGCATACCAGCACGAATTTACATTCGTTGCCTTGGAATCGTTCACATAGCGCACGTTGCGCACAGTCGCCACGTATTCAAGCCTGTGTTCTACCGGATGAAAGCCTTTCAACGATTCTCGGATTACTTCTTTTTTCACATCCAAAACAGATGCCGCCAAACCTGAAGCCATAGAATTATATGTATTATGTGTACCCTCCAAAGCCAGTTCGGAAACGGGCATACGAAGCACCGAATTCAACACCTGCATAACAAGCTGTTCCTTTTCGACAAAGGCCCTTGTTTTTTCTCCCCGCTCAAGTGCAAACGGATACAAGGTGGAACGGATATCGCGCTTGGCAAGTTCCGCCTTGATTACCGGGTCGTTTTCCCAATAGATGAATGCATCCTTTTCCGTCTGGTTCTGTATGATACGGAATTTTGAATCAATATAGTTCTGAAATTTATAGTCATAGCGGTCCAAATGGTCGGGAGTGATATTGAGCAGCACGGCTATGTCTGCCTTGAACTCCGTCATCCCATCGAGTTGGAAACTGCTCAACTCAACAACATAATAGTCGAACGAACAGGTGGCAACCTGCAACGCCAGACTTTGCCCCACATTGCCGGCCAAACCGACATTCAACCCTGCATTCTTCAAAATGTGATATATGAGCATGGTCGTCGTCGTCTTGCCGTTGCTGCCGGTAATGCAAATCATTTTCGCATCCGTATAGCGGCCGGCAAACTCAATCTCGGAAATGACGGGAACCCCCTTTTCCCGAAGTTTTCTGACGACTGGAACCTTATCTGGAATACCCGGACTCTTTATCACCTCATCGGCATTCAACACCTCGGCCTCTGTATGTTGTTTTTCTTCCCAACAAATGCCATGGCTGTCAAGCATACGCTTATATTCCGGCTTTATTTCGGACAAGTCGGACACAAACACATCGAAGCCCTGCTTCTGTGCCAACACTGCGGCTCCCGTGCCGCTTTCTCCTGCTCCTAACACAACAATCCTTTTCATTTCCGTTTTTATCTTTTTAGCGTTCAGCAAATGTCATCGACCACTTTATCGTATCTTCAACGTTATAATCGTTACCGCAGCCAGTATCATACCCACAATCCAGAAACGGACCACAATTTTCGATTCGGGAATGGGCAGAATCGGTTTCTGTATCAAAGCCTGAATGCTTCCGTTACCCGGCTTTTGGTAGTGATGATGCAAAGGGGCCATTTTAAACATGCGCCTGCCTTCACCGTAGCGTCGTTTGGTAAGTTTAAAATAGGATACCTGCAAAATGACAGACAGGTTTTCCACCAGGAACACTCCGCACAGGATAGGTATCAGCAATTCCTTGCGGATAGCCACGGCAAACACGGCTATCACACCTCCCAGCATCAGACTGCCCGTATCACCCATGAACACCTGAGCCGGAAAGGAATTGTACCACAGAAAACCAATGGTGGCACCAATAAAAGCTCCGGCAAACACCAGCAGTTCACCGGCACCGGGTATGTACATAATGTTGAGATAACCCGCATACTGCACATGCCCCGACAAATAAGCCAAAATGCCGAGTGTAACTCCCATAATGGCTGATGAACCGGTGGCCAGTCCATCCAGTCCATCGGTCAAATTGGCCCCATTGGACACGGCTGTCACAATAAAGATGGTCACCAGCACAAAAAATATCCAGCCATACGTCTGGGCCTTATCACCCAACCAACGGAAGGCTCCGGCATAATCCATGTTGTTGTTCTTGAAAAACGGGATGGTCGACTTCGTAGACTTCACATCCTGGCGGGAATAAACCACATTCTCCACACGGTTCTCATCGTTCTTTATTTCCACGTTTTCCCTAATCACGACTTCAGGACTTAGCCACATGGTCAGTCCCACTATAAGTCCAAGACCAACCTGCCCTATTATCTTGAAGCGTCCGTTCAAACCATCCTTGTTTTTCCGGAACACCTTGATATAATCGTCCAGAAAACCGATAGCACCCATCCACACCGTAGCAATCAGCATCAGCACAATGTAGACATTGGTCAGATTGGCAAAAAGCAAGGTCGGAACCAGAATAGACAGAATTATGATAACTCCTCCCATTGTAGGCGTACCCTTCTTGCTCAGCTGACCTTCCAGATCCAAATCGCGTATCGTCTCGCCAATTTGCTTCTGTTGCAAAAAACGAATGATTTTCTTGCCGAAAATGGTTGCAATGAGCAATGCAGTGATAAACGCCAGCCCCGTACGAAACGAGATAAAATTGAACATTCCCGCTCCCGGCACATCAAAGGCCGCATCCAAATAATGAAACAAATGGTACAACATACTAAAAACAGTTCTTTATTTCTTCCTTGTCATCAAAATGATGTTTCACATCTCCTATAATCTGATAATTCTCATGTCCCTTTCCGGCAACCAACACCACATCGCCCGGTTGGGCCAAGGAACAGGCCGTGCGGATGGCTTCCCTCCGGTTGGATATCACCAGCACATTTTTACGCTGGTCGGTGTCCAAGCCAGCGGTCATATCATCCAGGATGCTTTGCGGATCCTCGTTTCGTGGATTGTCCGAAGTGAACACCGCTTTCCAACTTCCGTTCACCGCCTCACGTGCCATCATGGGCCGCTTGCCTTTGTCACGGTTTCCGCCGCAACCAACCACCGTAATCAATCGTCCGGACTTCCCAGCCAGCATCTGTTGGATGGTACTTATTACATTGTTCAATGCATCGGGCGTATGTGCATAGTCAACCACCGCCACATAACCCGAAGGAGCATACAGCGTTTCAAAACGGCCGGACACCGGATGCAATGCACTAATGATACGCAAGGTTTCCAGTTCATCCTGTCCGAGTTCCACCGCCGCCCCAAACACCGCCGTCAGATTGCTGGCGTTGAATTTACCTACAAAAGACACGTTCACTTCCCGACCGTTCATGGAAAGCAGCATTCCGTTCAAGTCGTTTTCCAGTATTTTGGTTTTAAAATCGCCCATACCACGAAGCGTGTAGGTACATTTGCGGGCCTGTGTATTCTGCAGCATGACCATCCCATTCTTGTCGTCCAGGTTGGTCAGCGCGAAAGCCTTGGCCGGCAGCTCATCGAAAAAGCGTTTTTTCGCTTTCAGATAATTGTCGAACGTCAAATGATAGTCCATGTGGTCGCGGGTCAGGTTGGTGAATATTCCTCCATCAAAATCCAGCCCGGCAATACGCCGCTGATCCACGGCATGCGAACTGACCTCCATAAACACATACCGGCAGCCTGCATCCACCATCCGTGCCAACAAGGCATTCAAGGTCAATGCATCGGGAGTAGTATGAGTTGACTCTACCGCTTCATCATCCACATAGTTTACCACAGTCGACAGCAAACCGGCCTTGTAGCCCAACTCAAGGAAAAGCCGGTACAGCAAAGTTGCTATGGTTGTTTTTCCGTTGGTTCCGGTCACCCCCACCAGTACCACCTTCGATGAAGGTTTGCCGTACCATGCTGACGCTATATGTCCCAGACTTTCCGCCGTGTTCGCCACCCGCACATAGGTCACTCCCTGTGCCCGTTCTGCCGGCATTTTCTCGCACACTACGGCTGCTGCACCCAATGCTACGGCTTTGCCTATAAACTGATGTCCATCGACCACCGTTCCACGGGTAGCCACGAACAAGTCACCCGCCTGTATCTGCCTGGAGTCGGATTTCACTCCTCGTATATCCACCGTGCCAGTTCCTTCTATTTGCAGGCACTTGACATCTTCCAATAATCTGTTCAATTCCATATCTGTTCTGTTAAAGGTCGTGGGGCGCAAAACGTATGAACAACCTGCATACTTTTTCTACCCTTCCTTTTTTATCTTTTTCGTCAATTTCTCAGCACCAAATTGATTCTTCTTCCTTTGGTAACGGCTGTCCCCGGCAAAACATCCTGAGAGACTACCTTTCCGTAACCATGTATATGCACTTCCAGCCCCCGTTTTTCCAACAGGAAAACAGCATCCTTGACTCCCATTCCACGTACATCGGGTATCAGTTCATCCGACAGTTCAAGTGGAGACACCCGCACCTCATCCTCGGCCACTCCGGTTCTTACCCATTCATCCGACTCACCCGAAATGGACTGATGCACACCCCGCATAACCGTTTGCAAGGCTTTGTAATTGCCGTCTTTACTATGTGGTGCCAATTCGACATTTTTCATTTGAAGCGTATCTTCAGCCAACTCATCGGGAGTAATTTCCGACTTCAGCGCCATAATCCGTTCGGCAATATTCTTAAATGCAACACAGCTGGTCATGCCTGCCGAAGGCACGTTCGGGTCATTTACCACTACAATACCCGTATATTGCGGATTATCGGCCGGAAAATACCCGCAAAACGATATCCGGTAATGTCCCAGCATGTAGCGTCCGTTCGTCTCATCAACCATGCGGGCCGTACCGGTCTTACCTGCAATATGCATGAAATCCGACCTCACGGGTCTGGCCGTGCCCATCTCTCCCTCCACTACATCCAGCAAGACCTGGCGCAACTGCTTCAGTGTCGACGACTTGCATATGGAACTGTTTATGGTTTCCGTCTTGTATGTCTTTACCACCATTCCATCCTTGTTGACCGATTTGACAAAAAACGGCCGGATCAGTTTGCCATCATTGGCTATTGCATTATAGTAGGCCAAAGTATATATAGGCGGCATGATAATCTCGTATCCTCTCGACAAAGCAGAAAGCGAAGTAACCGTCGACCAGTCCTTGTTCTTTTCCGGATGCTTTATCATGGGTTTGGCCGCACCCTGTATTTCCAGGTTCATGGGCACCCCCACTTTCATGGAATGCAATTTGTCCACCAAAGCACCCTGATCATCTCCATAAGCATCATACACCATCTTGTGCATACCTATATTCGAAGAACCATGAATCACGTTGGCCACCGATATTCTGCCATACCCTCCTTTCCTTGCATTGTGGTCGGTCACCTCCGGTGCACGCGGATGATACTTCAAACGTCCGTTCCCCACATCAACCGTGTCGGTCAACCGCACCTTGCCCTCATCCAGAAGTGCCATCAGCACCAGGGTCTTGAACGTGGAACCAGGTTCCATCATGTCCGACAAGGCACCGTTTTCCTTCTCATAATATCTTCCCGAAGCACTGCGATACATATTGACAATGGACTTCACCTCACCCGTCTTCACTTCCATGAAAACCGCATATCCCGACTTTGCATGATAACGTTCCAACACATCGAGCAAGGCATGTTCCGATATATCCTGTATGTCTATGTCTATGGTCGTAACCACATCCATGCCATCCTCCGGCTCCTGCACAACAATTCTTTCGCGCCGGTTGGCTACCTTCTGAATGGTCGACAAACCCGGTTTCCCGGTCAGAACCTTGTTGTACGAATACTCTATCCCACTGCTTCCGCCCTTCGACAGGTCCGGATACACATCACCCACCGTGCGTGCAGCAAGCGACCCGAACGGTTTTACCCGCTGCACATATTCCTCTCCGAACAAACCGCTTTTATAGCGTCCCAAACGGTAAAGCGGGAACGACTGCAATTCCTTCCACTGATAATAAGGTATACGGTGCGGATAAACCGAGAAACGACGGTTTCCCCTTTTAAATGCCGCCACCAGAGCCGACTTGTAAGCCGAAGCAGGTTTGTCCTTGAACAAGCGGGCCAGACAAAGGGACAACGAATCGACTTGTCCGTAAAACACCTCCGGATGCTCCTTCAGATTTTCAACCCGCATGTCCATGTACACCCGATAAGTTGGCACCGAACTGGCCATCAACCGCCCATCGCAGGCATATATGTTTCCCCTTTTCGAAGGTTCGACCACGTCCTTCTTCTCACCCGATGTTCTCGCATGCAAGGCAAGCCAGTTGTTGCGTTCCACCGTCATCACCACCACCGCTTTGGCTATTACTGCCGCAAACAGCACAATGAACACCGCATAGACAAGTCCGAAACGGAATATAATATCTGTACGCTTATCTGCCATAACCCCGCTACCGTCATTAATCTATCTTTACCGGCAAGTCGGCCGATTCCTCCAAGTCAAGCCCCTTTTCGTTCACCATCCGCAACACATTCGAACGCCGGCTTATCTGCATCAGTTCCGCCGAGATGCCCAACGACTCATACTTCAGTTCCTTCAGTTCCTTGCGCAAACGTATTTCCTCCTTCATCTGAATTTCACAATGATAGCGGTTTCCTATGTAACCGAACAGCAATATCGCTATCATGATGAGCAACGGATACTGCTTGCGAATGAAATCACTCGTCAGTATGTCTCCGCCCAATATGTCCTTAACCGAAAAATGCTTCATAGTCAGTCCACTTTTTCCGCCACACGCAATTTGGCACTGCGCGCACGCGGATTACGTTCCACTTCTTCTTCTGTTGCCACAATCACCTTGTTGTTCACCACTTTCAGCGGAGCCTGCACGTTTCCATAAAAATCCTTTTCCAGGCGTCCCTCCATGTTACCGCTACGCATGAAGTTTTTCACCAGCCGGTCTTCCAGCGAATGATAGGTCAGCACCGCCAGACGTCCGCCCGGCTTCAGTACCGCCACGCTTTGTTCCAAAAGCGACTTCAGCACATCCAGTTCATGGTTCACTTCAATGCGCAAAGCCTGAAACACCCGGGCCAGGTCCTTTTTTTCCTTGTCCTTGCCACAAAACGGTTTCATCACTTCCACAAACGGAGCTATACGGGCAAAAGGTTCGCTTTCACGTGCCTGCACCACCGTCGCCGCTATCCGTCGCGCATTTTTCAACTCGCCGTACATGTAAAATATATCCGCCAACCGCTCGGCCGGATACGTATTCAGCACCTCAGCCGCTGTCAACGCAGCACGTTTGTTCATGCGCATATCCAGTTCTCCATCGAAACGGAAGGAGAACCCCCTTTCCGCCTCATCGAAATGATGCGATGACACCCCCAAATCGGCCAGAATGCCATCCACCTGCTCTACTCCGTGATAGCGCAAAAAATTCTTGAGGTATCTGAAATTGCTTCTCACGAATGTAAAGCGCGCATCGTCCGGCACATTGGCCAGCACATCCTCGTCCTGGTCGAAAGCTATCAGACGACCGTTTTTCCCCAGACGGGACAATATCGCCTTCGAATGTCCACCTCCACCGAAGGTCACATCCACATACGTCCCTTCCGGCTTAATGGCCAAGCCTTCCAACGTTTCATCCAACAATGCCGGTATATGATATTCCATACAATATTTACTTTCTACTATCGTTCCATCCTTTTTTTGACAACATTCCCTGCGGCATCAACGACCGCTCCGCAGTTTTTCGCTGATTTCTTTCAAACGTTCCGAAACATCCTCGCGGGAAAGTTTCACCTGCTCGTAACGTGCCTTGCTCCACAACGCAAACCGGTCAAACATACCAATGAAAAGCACCTCACTTCCCTCAAGCGCAATTGCCTGACGGTTCTCCTTCGACAGCAGCACACGACCCTGCGAATCAAACTCAAGCCACTCCGCCTCCTCGGCAAAAGCCAGCAACAGCATTTGGTCGGCCGCATCCCATTCATTCAGACCCGCACGCAACAGACCCAGTTTCTGTTCCCATACACGCTCCGGATAAAAAATCAGGCAATCATGGTCTACATCTTTCCGCACCACGAGCCGCTCCCGGTCATCGCCCGAAAGCAGTTTACGGTATGCTGCTGGCACGAATACACGCCCCTTCACATCCGCTTTCGCCTCATATTTTCCGATAAATGTAGACATACAAACAGGATACAATTTTGCAAGCGTAAAAGTATAAAATAATCTTCAAAATTCACCACTTTTCCCCACCAAAAACTTATCAACAACCTAACGTATTTATTTACAGATAAATAATATTTCCTGCTTTGTCACCAAAGAGTAAGATTTCACCCATATCCGTTCATTCAGCAAAACGTTAAAACACAAGCCTCTATTTTCCGCACCCAAGAAAACACACCCTGCCGGGTGGGGAAACATGATTTTATCGCTACCCGAAAGAAAAAAAGGATGCACCGAAGAAACGGCACATCCTCATAAAATGCAATACGACTCCGGGCTACACCACGGCCCGACCGTTATCCCAGCAACGGTTTCACCACCCCGAACATGAGCCAGGCAACCAGCAGCGTCACCACAATGTTGAAACCCTGCGCCACCAGAAACACCTTCAACGGCACCCGGTTTTCCTTGCTGAATATTTCACTGAACCTTGTCTCCAGACCTATGCAGACAAACGCCACACTGAACAAGGTGTTCTGAAATCCCTTGGTCACCGCCCCTGCCTGCTTGGCCAGGTCAGCATCCATGCAGAAACTGAACACAAGCGATGCCAGTATGAACCCGACGACAAATTTCGGGAAACGGTCCCATATCACGCCGGCCGTAGGCTTTTCCACCCCTCCTTTTCCCTGATACGTCCACATCAGCGAAATGATGAATGCCGCAACACCCAGCAGAACATTCTGCGATGATTTCACAATCACGGCCGTCTTGGCGGCCGTTTCACCGACCAGCGTCCCCGAAGCCGCCACCGCCCCGGTCGTGTCAATGGTCCCTCCCAGCCAAGCTCCGGCCACTTCCTCACTCAATCCCATCACATTGGCCAGCCAAGGCAACAGATACATCATAGGAATCGCAATGATAAGCACCAGGGATATGACATACGACAACTTCCGGTTGTCGCCCTTTATGACCCCACATGTGGCTATTGCCGCCGAGACTCCACAAATGGATACGGCGCTCGACACCATTGTACCCATTTCGGGATCTATCTTCATGCGTCGCCCAAGCCAGAAGGCAAAATACCACACCGTAAACACCACGACAAGCGACTGGGCAAGACCGTATGCCCCCGACTTCATTACATCGCCGAAAAGTATGGTGGACCCCAGACAAATGATACCTATTTTTATATAGAACTCACTCTGCACGGCACTGCCCAGCCAGCGGGGCACCTTGAACACATTGCTCACCAGCAGCCCGAGAATCACCGCAAAGAACACCGATTCAAAACCATACTCCTTCACCACCGGAATCGACGCTATGAGCTGGGCCGCCAATGTCAACGAAAAAATCACCGCCAGCGAAGGCAATATCCACTTCAAAGGCCTTTTCAGAAGTGCCGAAGTGGCATACGTCAGCACCAACACAAACAAAAACATATATCCGGCCGAAAGCCAATCGTGTCCGCTCCGCAAACTTTTGGGCATTTCAGGCATCACATCCGGAAAAATCACGGCAAGAGCCAGCATCACCGCTCCCGCAAAAACAATAATCCAGTCTTCAGTTGCAAACTGCTTCAACCACTTTTTCATTTACAAACGTTCTTTTATCAGCGGGAGACAGATGACCGGCAACGGCAGCATCCGCAACCCTTTCTTTGGTTACTGACTAGTCCTAAATAACCGTTACAGTTATTGGACAAAAATAAATTATTTATCACAGTTCAGCAAGGCTAGCCTTGCTGAACTGTTTCTTTTTATAGCTTTTAATTCTAATCTGCTTCTGATGATGCATATACTCAGGCGT
>CASEAJ010000059.1 GCA_949285425.1 uncultured Porphyromonadaceae bacterium | reverse complement strand
GTAGGGTTTTTCCGGGTGGGCATATTCCAATGTTCCTGTGCCGTCCATGTAGGTCAGGTTGCCGTTGGCGGCATAGACCATGCGGTGTGTGGCGGTACGCACGCCGCCTTGTTGTACCTGCCAGCCCGTGAGGCGGTTCAGATGGTCGTAGGTGAACAGTTCCGCCAACCCGCGTGTCTCGTCCGTGCGCGCTTCTAAATTGCCCGTTTCGGCATCGAACGAATAAGTTTGCCCGAACACCGTCAGTCCTCCGCGTTCGGCACTGCGCCCGGTGGGCAGTCCGTACGAGTCATAGCTGTACGTGCGGGTCACGTCGCCGGTGAGCACCTTGGTGGCCAGTCCCCGCACGTTCTCTGTCTGCAGTTTCCAGACGGAGGTCTGCCCGTCGAGCTTGATTTCCGTGAGGTGTCCGTTCGTGTAGAGGTAATTTTCCGTCACGTTGAGACTACCTTGCGACTGGAACAAAACGCTGCTTACCTTGCCGTTGGTGTAGGTGTAGCTTTGCATGAAGGCCACACCGTCCGCCAGCGTCTCCAGGCGGTATGACATCCGTCCGTAATTATCGTACGTAAAACTGGTGGATGTGCCGTTGGTGGATGTTTCCGACTGCACTTCGCCATAGGCGTTATACACGTAGCCGGTGGTGAATTCGGGGCATTCCCGGTAGGTCACCCGTCCGTAGTCATCGTAGGTAAACGAAGTCGTCTTTCCGTTGGCGTCGGTCTGGGTGGCCACGTTGCCCGCTTCATCGTAGGTGTAGGTCTGCCGGCCCGCACTGGGGTCGTCTATGGCGGTCTGCCGGCCGTATGCATCATACTCGAACCGGGTGACCACGCCGCCCGTCAGGGTGATGGAGTCGGTCTGTCCGTCGGGCCGCAGGTGGTAGGCGATGGTGCCTCCGGGGTCGGTCACCTCCAGCAGGGCGCCCGATGCATCGTATCGCCTGGTAGCCGTCACCCCTTCGCGCGTCTCCTGCACGATGTTGGGGCTGTAGGCCCACCGGTCTTCCTTGCCCGAGGCGTAGTCGATGCGGGTGGGGCGGTCCTGCGCGTCGTAGCTGTACACGTTCCAGCGGTTGGGGGTGGTGTTCGATGGTTCTGACACTTTCCACAGCCGTCCCCGCGTGTCGTACAGCCTGTCCGTCTTCAGCCATTTGCCGTTGAAGCGCAGCTGTTCGCTGCGCAGTTCGCGTCCCGTGGCGTCATGGTACGTGCGCTCCGTAGGTTGCCCCGTGGCGGCGGTCTCGCTGTAGTAAAGTGCGCCTTCGGGGGCGTTCGTTCCGTCGGTGCACCACACCAGCCGTTCGGTCACCGTCACGCCGTCGGGGCGGCGGGTGGTGTGACGCCTGCCGAACGCGGTGTAGGTGTAGCTTGTCTCGTTGCCGCGCGCGTCGGTGCCTGTCATCAGCAGCCCCGTTTCGTCATACTCATAGCCGGTGTTCAGCCCCAGCGGGTCGGTTTCCAGGACGGTACGTCCGAAGTCGTCGTATTCATAGGCGGTAGTGAGCCATACGGCCGAGGTGTAAGGTTTCGACTTCACTTCCGTCATGAACCCCTGCGCATTGTACGTGTAAGCCTCGGTGGCGGTGAGATGCCGGTTGTAGTAGGTGCGTTCTTCCGCCGGACGGCAGTTGCTGTCATACGTATAAACCCGGCTTTGCACCGACGAGCGTCCTTCGCGCGTTTGCGTCACGGTCTGGCTGTCGGGCAGGCACACGTAGCGGGAGGCATTATCCACGGTGTGGTAATAGGTGCGTGTTTCGGAGGTCACGCCGTGGCCGTAGTTGGTGGTTTCACGTACAATGTTACCAAGTGTGTCTTCCTCGAAAGTGATGTTCACCGTATTGCCGTTCAGGTCGGTCTCCTCGCGGGTGGCCTGCTTCAGGCGGTAGCGTTTCTGCGCTTCGTTTACCGTCTCTATGGTGTAGGCGGCTGCCTGCCGGGTGGACTTGCCGCCCCTGACGGTGGTTTGGCCGGACGACAGGGGCAGCCCGCAGCGGTTGTCGAATGTGGTTGTGGTGGTCACAGTGGTACCCGGCACGGAGTCGGTCACGGTGGTGCCGGTGAAGCCGAAAAAGCCCTTGCCGTGCAGATTGGCCTTCGCGCCTTGGTAGGTATAATGCTCCACTTGCGTGCCTGCCACGCCGTTGTCGCGGGCAATGCGGCTTACCACCCACACGGGCCCGGCCAGGTCCAGCGTGGGATAGACGGCCCCGCTTCCCTTGGTGTACACGGCGGGGTCGGTGAGCGGACGGTAGGTTATTTCGCTTTTCAGTCCCATGCCGTCGCGCACGGCATAGAGGGTGGGCTGAGGCACGAGACCGGACGCGAATGTCCACCATGCGTTTCTTTCAACGGACAGCAGGTCGATGTTCCCGTCGCCGTTGTAGTCGCCGAAGAAATACTCTTCGCCTACGTTCATGTTGTTCATTGTTACTTTCCGGTAGCCTGTGTTCGTGCGGTAGTAAATGCAGGTGATGGTTCCGTCGTTAAAGAAGACGATGTCCTCCCTCCCGTCATTGTCCATGTCGGCGTTGAGCACGTGGGTCAGTTCCCAGAAAATCTGTCGGTCTATTTCAGCCAAGGTACGGTCGTAACCATCGCGTACAAGCAGGGCATGCCCCCGGCTGCGTACGGCATAGAAATAGACTATTTGGTCTACAGGTAGTTCCAATAGCTCCAATTCGGAAAGTTGTTTGTTATAGTCAGGGTCGGCGTAAACTTCCACATGGTATCCCATGGACTCGTAGCGTTCTATGAAAGAGAGAGCTTCTCTGGAGCGCATCTCCATTCGGAAAACGTCTGTGCTGTCTTTCGTGTCGAACACGATGAACTCGTCCGCCCCGTTCTGGTCGAAGTCGGTTACACCGAGTATAGCATATCGTTGGTCAATGTGTCCGGAATTGTCAAACCAGTAACTCCCATATTCCCGTTCGAAAATCAGTCCGTCCCGCCGGATGAAATCCATCAGCCCGTCGCCATTGAAATCGCCCCAGGTGTTGACCAAGTGAGCCGACATGTCCGTGTTGCTGTTGCCAATCTGCACGAGATTACTTCCTTGCAGTTGATAGATGTCGCGTCCGTCCAGCAGCTCGCTGCGTCCATCGTTGTCGAAATCGAAACGGAACGTGTTGATGCGGTCTGTCGGTCGGTATTCAGGCAGGAAGTTGGAATAGGCAGTTCCCTTGTAAGCAAATTCCTGGTTTTTGAACGAGTAGATTAAGCAATAGTACCGTCCGGTCGGGATGGTATATTCAGAAAGGGGAAAATCCGGTTGGGATACGACATCGCAGATTCCTTCCAGAATGATTTTCTCAAAATTGACATTGTATTCCATGCACACGAACATCATTTCGGTGATGCCATCTCCATCATAGTCGGCGGCCAGCACATCTTGTAGATGCTGCAAGTCGTAAGAACTATAGTCGAAATCGGCGTTGTCGATGGAGGTGACATCGCAATAGTTATCGCGCAATGCATGTTTGAATTCTTCGAAAATCCGGTTTCGCGGCAGGCTGAATGTCGGACTGCTGCTCATGCCATCAATTCCTCCCAAGGTGAACGTGCATACGTTCCCGCTTGTATTGATGAGACTGTTGTTCCATTTGGTGGTGAGGATGTCTGAGATGCCGTCGCCGTCGAAGTCGCCGGAGAAATGACGTACAATGTAATTGCCCGTATCGGTCTCCCAACCGGGCAGATAGCTCGTACGGGGGATGGGGGTCGTGCCCGGATAGTCCCACAACAGTTCCGTGCTGTTCAGTTCGCTGCCGTCGGGGGAAATCTTTTCAACCGAGGCCAGACACGACCGTCCGTTGAGCAGCTGGTAGTGTAGCAGGTAGCTCCACACGGCCTGTCCGTCGTTCTCCACGTCGATGCGGGTAAGCAGGCGGGTCTTGCCCTGTCGGAGCGGCCCGATGGTGCCGGTCCAGCTGTCGGTACGCCGGCCGTAGGTGAACGACACCCGCTGTTTGGGCGCGATGGACGGCGTGCCGGTGTATTCGATGGAGGCCAGGCACACCTCGTTGGTCTGTGTGTCTTTCGTGTAATGGTAGCGGATGTATCGGCCCTGCAGGTCTTTCACTTCGCTTAGCAGCCAGGAGTATCCGCCCCCGGTTTGTCCTCCTTGGCTGTCGTAATTGATGCGCGAGTCGTCGGTCGTGCCGTAGAGCAGGGTCTGGCCGTCTTTGGTGCGCACGGTGAACGAGGCCGTGGTGCCGCTGCCCTGGCGGGTGATGCGGGCGAAGTTTTCCGTTTCGGTGCGGTAGTCGGTGGCCGCCAGTCCTGTGCCGTTCAGTCCGATGAGCCGCTGCCCGTCGAGCGACAGGCGGTCGCGGGTGTCGTTGAACTGCACGCCGGCGCTCACGCCATCGTGGTGGATGGTGGAGCCGGTGCGCGTGATGGCCGACCCGCCCGCGAGGCTCCAGCCCAGCCCGAGCGGACCGTCGCCGCCCTGGCTGTTGTATGTGAGGGACACGGAGGGCTGCATGCCCTCGATACCCGGCATGAGGTCTACAGGCATGCTGTACACCGCCCCGCCCGAAGGCGACACGGAAAGAGCGCCGGGTATGCTCCCTACCGGTCTGGTGGTGTCGGGGGACTTCGTGTAACGTTCGGCATTCGGAAAGTTGTCGTATGTGGCGTATTCCACATCGGCCACGGTCTGTGCCGACAGTTGCAGGCCGGCCCACAGCAGGCCGCCTGCAAACAAAAGGTGTCTGATACGTGTGTGAATGGACATGGCTTGTAGGTAATTGTCAATTTTAATTATGAATCGCTTATTGTCAACTGTTCATTGTTCATTTTAAGTAGCTGGTAACGAGGAGCGAATAGCGGGGAGAACAGCGGGTTTGATGGTTAACTGTCACTCATCATTCATCACTCGTCACTCGTCACTTGTCACTCGTCACTTTCAACTTTCAATTGTTCATTGCTTGATTATTTTGTACTCCCGGGAGTTGTTGCCGTTCAGCAACCGTAATATGTACAATCCGGCCGGTTGCGCGGACAGGTCCAGTTCGGTCTGGCCGTCAGGCTCCATGTCTCTTGTCAGCACGAGTGTTCCGTTCGAGTCATATACGTGGGCCTTCACGGGCTGCGTCAGGTCACCGCCTGTCAGTTGAACCAACAGGCAGCCTTGTGTCGGGTTCGGATAAATGTCTATCCTTCGGCCGTCCAGACGGTCGGACACGGGAGTCTGTGCTTCATCCGGCTCTTGTGTTCCGGCCCGGCCGCTTCTTGCGGTACGCCGGGAAGCCGCAGCCAGTACGATGGTGCGCGATGTGCGGTTGCCTGCTTCGTCGTAGGCATAGCCCACGCTTTGTCGGGGAAAGTCGGGCCATTCGTAATCAGCAGCAGGCTGTAAAGGGGTAGCTTCAGCTACGGCCCAGTCCAGATGGTTCGGTATCAGTCTGCCATCGGGGTAGAAACAGGCATATGTGCGTTGCACCGATACGCATCCCATGCCGCTGGTGCCGTCTTCGTTTTCGGCAATCAGACGGTCGGTTGTCGGTTGTATGGTTGTCTCGTTCCCGTAATATACGCTGTCGCGCAACTGCCGGTTTTCATCGTACAGACGGACATATTCTTTTGTGTTTTTCAGCGTGATGTTGTCCTGGTAGAGCACCAGACCTTCTTCTACACCGGGAAACAGGGAGGAAAGCATGAATTCCGGCGAGCGGGCATGGCGGTAGGCTACCAACAGGAACGACTGCGGCGGGATGATGACCGATCCGAATGTGTATTCTTCCGTACTGCCATCGCCGCGCAACGACCAGCCGGACAGGTCGACGGAATCGCTGCCGGCATTGTATATCTCCATGTATTCTCCGTTGCTGTAAGGGGGAGTGGTTATGATTTCGTTCAGCGGGGTGTCATACATGATTTCGCTCAGGTGCACATAGTCGGTGGCCGGCAGGGGGGCGAGTGTGCACCCGGCCACCGCAACGGACAGGATGAATGTTTGTTTTTTCATAAGCATGTTGTAAAAAAGGAATTGACACTCTGGTAACGTGTTTGCTCCTCAAAAATATAAAATATGTATAAAAAAAACAAAAATAATTTCCGCTTTTTTTAAGTGAATTTGTAAGTGGTCGAATGTGAGTTGCATTATTTGTATTGTTTGTCGCTGTGTGTTATGATTTGGTCGGGTGAAACTGCAACTGAAAACGCCCGAATTGTTTCAAATGGAAAGCGAGAATGCGGGTGGGGGGTTGTGTAACAGAGAAGGACCTCCTTTTTGTGGCGCTCAGAAAGGGGTGAAAAACAGCCGGAGTGTCCGGCGCTTCCAATCTGTAAGTGCTGTGCCGTGGCGGCAGGTGCCTGTTGTGTGGGGAGCGAATGTCCCTGGACGGGGACTTGCCCAAAGGGGTGGCTGGGGTTTGCCCAAAGGGGTAGCCGGGGTTTAGGCAAAGGGGTAGCCGAGGTTTAGGCAAAGGGGTAACGGGGGGGTAGGCAAAAGGGTAAGAGGGGTTTGGGCAAGGGGTGGGAAGACATTTGCATGAAAAAAGGCCGTCATCGCGGCGGGCGGTGACGGCCTTGGTACAGGTTCGGCAGGAAGCGGGTCGGCCTATACTCAGGGTTCTTCATCGGTTATCGGCACCACTTCCACCTGGTCGTTGAGCAGGCTTTCGGTGCTGGCGAAGGTGGCCTTGGCGACGGCCTCGCGCAGTTCGGCGGAGGGCTGGAAACGAATTTTTACGGCCTTGATAAGTTGTGCGTTGGCTTCGTCACGTGTGTCGGCTCCGTTGGCGGAGGCGGTGAGGTAGAAGGTGCCGAGTCCGCCCAGTTTCACGGTCTTGCCGTCGAGCAGCGAGCGTTTCACCACTTTGAGCAGTTGGTAGAAGGCCATGTCGGCTTCCTTGGGGTTGAGGGTCACTTCGTCGGCCACTTCTTCAATCAGTTCGCGTTCGCTCACCTGCATGCGGCTTTTCAGTGTGGGATACCATTTGCGTGCCCCTTCGGGGTCTTGCGGATTTCTCCGCTGGATTTTGTTGTAGTAAATCATGGTGTGTAATGTTTTTTTTGTGGCCGCGTCCGGCAAGCGCAGCCGTTTGTTTGTGTTTTTCCGGGTAACTTTGCCGGCAGTTGCCCTTGATGTACATCTTTGTTTGTAATTACATTGCAAATATATGGCAATAACACAAACAAAAGCAAGTAAATTCGTGTTTATTTTACTTGTTTTTGCATTTATTAATAAGTAATGGGCTTTTAATTGTTGTTAATATTGGCTGTTTGTACTTGTGAAAAACGATAATTGTTGCAGAGGGTTGGACTCCGGGTTGCCTGGTTGCAAAAACAAGGTCGTGAGACGGCAGCCTTTGTTATGGGGGCAAACAATGAAGTGTCTTGGTGTTCAAAAAGTGATTTTGGATGTCTTTTTCGCCAGGGTGGTCTGCCATGTCTTTCGCCGGAGAAACAGGACCGTCTTGCAACTGGCTTGAAAAAAAACTGCCGGGGGATGGTTGGCTGGGGGCTTGTTCCCGTGTGCACTGAAGGCTGGTCGGGCTTTGTGTGTTTGAAAGATAAGTCCTACCTTTGCGCCCGGAAAAGGCCGAAGCCGCAGCGAAGGATTTTCGCGGAAAGCAGTAGCTGAAAAAGGTCGGATGAACAGGGTTGCGTGGAGCGGCGGTTTTGTCCGGCTTTTCTTGTGTGAAAATAAGGCGGGCCGTTGGCCCTTTGTGAGACACCGTCAGTTTATGGACCCCACTTTCATCATTACCAACTGTGCAGTATGGATAGAGATGCGATAGATTTGAGTGCAGGGAGTGTTTTTGCCTTGTTCAGAAAATATTTTGTGCCTACTTTGTTCGGCATGTTGAGTGTTTCGGCGGTGACGGCCATCGATGGCATTTTCATAGGCCGTGGCGTGGGGAGTGATGGCATTGCTGCGGTGAACATTTGCATCCCGCTGCTGATGTTTTTGCTCGGGGTGGGCCTGATGACGGGAGCGGGCTGTTCGGTGGTGGCCTCTATCCACCTGTCCCGGGGCAAGCTGAAAGTGGCCCGTCTCAATGTGACGCAGGCGTTGGTGTTCGTCACGCTGGTGTCGCTCGGCATATCGTTGCCGGTGCTGTTCTTCCCCGATGAGGCGGCCCGTTTGCTCGGCTCGTCGGAGCGTCTGCTGCCGCTGGTCAGAGATTACATGCTGTGGTATGTGCCTTCGTGGGTGTTTCAGATATGGATATCGGTCGGGCTGTTTGTCATTCGGCTGGATGGGGCTCCCCGTCTGGCCATGTGGTGCAGCATGGTCACGGCCATCGTCAATGCGGTGTTCGACTGGCTGTTCATTTTCCCTTTCGGCTGGGGCATCATGGGGGCAGGGTTCGCCACCTCGTTGAGCCAAGTGGCCGGAGGTGTGCTTGCCATGGTTTATTTGCTTTTTTTCTCGAAAACGCTGCGTCCTGTCATGCCCAAGTGGAGTGTCAAGAGTCTTCGCCTGTCCTTGCGCAACATTGGCTACCAATGCCGGGTAGGGTCTTCGGCCTTTTTGGGCGAGTCGACCATGGCGGTGCTGATGTTTGTGGGCAACCGCGTGTTCATGCACTACCTGGGCGATGATGGGGTCGGAGCTTTTGGCATAGCGTGCTATTATACCCCTTTTGTGTTCATGATAGGCAATGCCATAGCCCAGTCGGCCCAGCCCATTATCAGCTATAATTTCGGTCTGTCATGCCGCAGCCGTGTTGTGGAGGCCGAGAAACTGGCCCTGTACACGGCGGTGCTTTGCGGCACGCTGGTCATGCTGGCATTCGCTGTCGAGCCTGAGGGCTTGGTTGGCTTGTTTGTTCAGCTTGACACGCCGGCGGCCCGCATTGCCGTGGCCGGTTTTCCCTATATAGCTCCGGGGGTCGTGTTTTTCATTGTCAACCTTACCGCGGTGGGTTATTTCCAAAGTGTGGAGCGTGTGAAGCCGGCCATGACGTTTGCCTTGTTGCGGGGCTTCATCTTCCTGGTGCCTTCGTTCTTGTTGCTTCCCCGTCTGCTGGGCACGCAGGGCATTTGGCTGGCCTTGCCTTTGTCGGAGGTGACGACCGCCCTGCTCATTTTCATCTACTATCTGTGCAACCGAAGGCAGAACAAGCGGCTTGGGCAGGTGTGAGTTTCCGCTTGTGTCTGATTGCCGGTCGGTTGCTGCCGGGAGGGCTCTCGGGACAGTCCGGGCACTGAATGAGGAAAAATAATTAAATAAAATGCAGTCAGTGTTTTACCAATTCAAAAATAAGCCGTATATTTGCGGGCTCAAAAAGCAAACTATTTTTTTTACTGTATAACCATTTAATTTTTAGGAGGAACGTACAATCGCTAAACAATTACAAAAAGCCCCTCAGCAACAACCGCATAGGGGAGGGGGCAAGCCACAAGCTCAGCATAGAATAAACGAGCATATCCGCGGAGTGAAGGAAGTCCGTCTGGTAGGCGATAATGTTGAACAAGGCGTTTATCCGATAGCAGAGGCAGTGAGAATTGCCGATGAACAGGGATTGGACCTGGTGGAGATTTCTCCGACAGCAGTACCTCCGGTTTGCAAGGTTATCGATTACCAAAAGTTCTTGTACCAGCAGAAAAAGAAGGAAAAGGAACAGAAGGCGAAGGCCGCCAAGGTGGTGTTGAAAGAAATACGTTTCGGACCGCAGACGGACGAGCATGACTTTAACTTCAAGCTGAAGCATGCCATCGGCTTCTTGAAAGAGGGATGCAAGGTGAAAGCCTACGTGTTTTTCAAAGGTCGTTCCATTTTGTTTAAGGAACAAGGCGAAGTGTTGCTGCTCCGTTTTGCCAACGACCTGGAAGAATATGCGAAAGTAGACAGCATGCCCGTGCTGGAAGGCAAGCGCATGATATTGATGCTTTCTCCGAAGAAGGCTCCTAAATAAACTTGGATTTATTTATAATTTAAATAGTATAGAAATGCCTAAAATGAAGACTAACTCCGGTGCCAAAAAAAGATTCGCTCTTACCGGAACAGGAAAGATTAAAAGAAAACATGCTTTTAAAAGTCACATTCTGACTAAAAAGACGAAAAAGCAGAAACGCAACCTGACACATGTGGCCGTGGTTGAAGGTGTTGACGTGAAGAACGTAAAACAGCTGCTTTGCCTGAAATAATCGGACCGTTATTTTTAAATCAAGTTTTCTAAGTCTTAAAACAGAATATTTAGCTTGAAGTCCATTGCTCAGGCGGTGGCGCTAATGTTCACAAATCATTTTATTAATTATGCCAAGATCAGTAAATCACGTTGCTTCACGCAACAGAAGAAAAAGAATCTTAAGCCTTACCAGAGGCTATCATGCTGCCCGTAAAAACGTTTGGACAGTTGCAAAAAATACCTGGGAAAAAGGTTTGGTGTACGCTTACCGTGACCGTAAAGCGAAAAAACGCAATTTCCGCGCTTTGTGGATTCAGCGTATCAACGCCGCTGCCCGTCTTGAAGGAATGTCTTATTCCAAGTTGATGGGAGCCTTGCACAAGTCGGGCATTGAAATGAACCGTAAGGTACTGGCCGATTTGGCAATGAATCATCCGGAAGCGTTCAAGGCTATCGTTCAAAAGGCGAAGAACGCATAAGCGATTGTTTTTTGGAAATATAGAAGCCGTGTTCGGATGCCGAATGCGGCTTTGTTTTTTGGGGAAGGAACCAAAGGCAGTGAGGCAGATATGGGTCGTAAGCTGGATTATGAAAAGGAGGTCATAGGGCAAATGTTGGCCCTGTATTGCCGCAGGCGGCACGGTGCGGACACGTTGTGCCCTGCGTGCCGCGAGTTGAAGGCTTATGCAGACATGCGCCTGGACCGTTGCCCGTTCGGGGATGCGAAGCCGGCTTGCTCGTCCTGCAAAATACATTGCTACAAGGCGGACATGCGCGCACGTATCCGTGAAGTCATGCGTTTTGCGGCTCCCCGCATGTTGCTGTATCATCCGTTTGCCTTTGTGAAACATTATGTAAGAGGACGGTTCGGGAAGTGACGGGCCGGAAAAATGGTAATTTGTGTGGAATGCCGAAAACTCTTTGAGGTGTTCGGGTGTTTCTTTTATGAAGGGGACGGACCCCATCTTGATTTTATGTAGATAGGCTTGTTATGGGTTCTGCATATTTTGCTTGGGTGTTGTACTTTGCGGCAGCTGTCGTGTGTCAGTTGTTGTGGGGCGATGTGCCGGTCGGCTTTTTGGCTTTTCCGGTGAATGTGGCATTGCTGCTGCTTTGGTGTGTGTGTTTATGGGTGCTGTATAAGGAAAAGCGCCGTTCGGCATTTGTGGTGTGGCTGCTCGATGTGCGTACCACTTTTCTGTTGTTGGGCGTGTGTGCCGTGTGTGCTTTGATACAGGGGCTGGTTCCGTTTCGGGTGACAGGTTCCTGGTGGTTCGGGGCGGCCTTGCTGGCCTTGCTTTCCCATTTGCTGATGATTGTGTTCAGGCGGCTGGAGCATCCTTGTCCCTACAATCTGCGTTTTGTGCTGAACCATGTGGGCTTGTTCCTGCTTCTTGCCGGCGGTTTCTGGGGCGTTTCCGACCAACATGAATGGCGTGCCCGTGTGGCAGAGGGAGAGACGGTGTGCGAAGTGTATGATGCTGCGGGGCGGAAAAAGGTGTTGGAGTATGAGCTGCGTCTGCTGCAGGTGGAGACGGACTATTATGCAGATGGCACTCCGCGGAACTATGAAGCCCGGCTGCAAAAGGATGGGCGTGAGATTGTTTTGCGGGTAAATCATCCTTATGTGCTTTCATGGCGTGACAAAATGTATCTGATGGGGGTTGACCGTACCGCGGGACAGGCAGCCGATGGACACTGTGTGCTGCTTTTCGTGCGGCAGCCTTGGCAATGGGTGCAGTGGTCGGGTATATTGATGTTGCTGGCAGGCGGTGTGTTGCTGTTTGTGCAGGGCGTGTATAGGAAAGGAGGTAAAGCCGATGGTGACGTGGAGTGAATTTGTCTGGTTTGCCGCCGTGTCGGTCGTTTTGTGGATTTGCGGTGCCGTGTCTGCCTGGCGCGGGAAAGGCTTGAACCGTTGGGCGGTGGTGTTTACCTCTGCCGGGCTGTGTGTGTATGCCGCGTTTATTGTGGCTTTTTGGGTGGCCTTGCAGCGTCCGCCTTTGCGCACCTTGGGTGAAACGCGCTTGTGGTACTCGTTTTTCATGATATGTTCGGGGCTGATAACCTATTGGCGTTGGCACTATCGTTGGATTTTGTCTTTTTCAACACTTATGGCCGGTGTGTTTGCGGCCCTTAACGTGTTGAAGCCGGAAATCCATTCGCAATCGTTGATGCCGGCCTTGCAAAGTTTCTGGTTCGTGCCCCATGTGGCGGTCTACATGTACTCCTATGCGTTGCTCGGTTGTGCTTTCCTGCTGGCAGTGGTGGGGCTGGCCAAACGAACGGACGTATATTTGCCGGCCGCCGACCAGCTGGTGTATGTGGGAATGGCGTTCTTCACGCTGGGCATGCTGAGCGGTGCGTTGTGGGCGAAGGAGGCATGGGGGCATTATTGGAATTGGGACCCGAAAGAGACATGGGCTGCCATTACCTGGACCGTTTATTTGCTTTACATGCATGTACGTCTGAGCAAGTGGAGACGCAGCGTGTGGGGGTATGTGCTGCTGGTTGTGGCGTTTCTGTTCCTGCAAATGTGCTGGTATGGCGTGAATTATTTGCCGGCTGCCCAAGGCAGCATGCATGTGTATTGACGTTTTGATTTTTTTTGAATCCACTTTAGGTGGGTTCTGTAAATTGCTTTATCTTTGACTTTTGCTTTTAACGGGCGATGCGGTTTGAATATGAAAACATGGACGTTGCCGCATGAAAACTTAAAAGCAGGTAAAACGGACCTCGCGGGATGTGTTTTTTTAGGAGAATTGATGGGGTTGCATTTAATGTGAACGAAACAAACCAATAAACCAATAAACAAATGAGTAGAACATCAAAAATTCTCTTGGGCCTGGTTGCTCTGATTGCCGTACTGGCTGTCGTTTACCGGGCGGTGAACAAGGCTCCTTCGGCCGATATGCCGGCAGAAGAGCAGTTGTTGCAGATTTTGACAGAAGGCGGTTGTGTGGACTGTCATTCGGCCTCTCCCGAACTGCCTTTTTATGCGAAGCTTCCTGTGGCCAAAGGGCTGATAGGAAAGCATGTGGAAGATGGTTATGCGTCTTTCGATGTGGTTCCGTTCATGGATGCGTTGCGCAACGGGACGGCTCCGTGCGAAGTTGACCTGGCTAAGGTGGAACGTAGCATAGCCGATGGCTCTATGCCAATGGCCCAGTATTATCTGGTGCATTGGGGTTCTTCCATCACTCCGGCAAAAGACCGTGCGGTGATGGCAGCGGTGAAGGATTTGCGTTCCCGTTTCTTCCCGAACGAACTGGCAGCTCCCGAGTTTGCCAACGAACCGGTACGTCCTTTGCCCGATGCGGTTGAGTTCGATGCCCGCAAGGCGGCGTTGGGTTATGCGTTGTATCATGATACGCGCCTGTCGGCCGATGGTACGGTTTCGTGTGCTACCTGTCATGGCATTTCAACCGGTGGGGTAGACAATCTGCGCTATTCGGAAGGTATAGGCGGACAATTGGGCGGGGTGAACGCTCCGACGGTGTACAACGCTTATTTCAACTTCGTGCAGTTCTGGGATGGACGTGCTGCCGACCTGGTAGAACAGGCTGCCGGTCCTCCATTGAACCCCGTGGAAATGGGTGACCAGACCTTTGACGATATTGTAGCTCGTCTTTCGGCCGACAAGGACTTTGTACGTTCGTTCACCGAAGTGTATCCGGAAGGCTTGAACCAGGCAACCATAACTCATGCCATTGCCGAATACGAAAAGACCTTGATTACGCCTAATTCGGCTTTTGACCGTTATCTCAAAGGAGACAAGGCGGCTTTGACACAAGAACAGATAGAAGGATATGAATTGTTCAAGGAATATAACTGTGCGACCTGTCATGCCGGTGTAAACATGGGCGGGCTTACGTATGAATTGATGGGACAGCGGGCCAACTATTTTGAAGACCGTGAACTGACGCTGAAGTCGGGGCTTACCGATGGCGACAACGGACGTTGGGCGCAGACCGGAGTGGAACGTGACCGTTACCGTTTCAAGACGCCGACTTTGCGTAATGTGGCTTTGACGTGGCCTTATTACCACGACGGTAGTGTGAACTCGTTGAATGAGGCTGTCACCATGATGGCGAAGTATCAGGTGGGACGTGAAATGAAGCCTGCGGAAGCGGTCAAGGTGGAACGTTATCTTGAATCGCTCACCGGAGAGTATAACGGACGCTTACTGACCAATACGAATGCTGCAAAATAACAGTAGCTTGACAATTGACGAAAAGACGGACCGTCGGCATTTTCTGTACAGAAGCATGCCGGCGGTCTTTTTTTGTCGCTTGATTCCGGTGAACGGAGGGTTCGTTTTGTCTGCTTTTTATTACAAATAATGAAAAAATGGCAGTTTTTAAAATAACTGTTTGTTTTGTTTAAATATTTTATTTTTAGTATATTATGCTTGATTTAAAAAATAGCCCTTCTTTGTTTGAAATTGTAAAATAGGACAAAATGACATAAAGTCGGTCCTGGCATTGCTTTTGCAAATGTATAGGCAAACGCCGAAAGGCGGAATGAAAAAAGAAAAGAAAGTATAACTTAATAAATGGAGGACAAAATTATGTCATTAGTAAGATTTTCAAATCAGTTGCCGTCAGTATTCGATCGTTTTTTTGATGGCGATATCATGGGTTGGTCGAACAATGTGGACACGACTTTACCGTCGGTAAACATTAAGGAAACCAAAGAAGGTTTTGAAGTGAAAGTGGCAGCTCCGGGTTTTGAAAAGTCCGACTTCAACGTTGAGTTGAATCATGATGTGCTGACCATATCGTCAGAAAAGAAATGTGAAAACGAAGCGAAGGAAGGCGAACAATATACACGTCGTGAATACTGCTATTCCGCATTCAAACGTTCGTTTGTCTTGCCTGATTCTGCCGATGGAGAAAGAATCAAGGCTGAATACAAGAATGGTATTCTGGACATCAACATTCCTAAGAAAGAAGAAGCCAGACCGAAACCAAAACGTTTGATTGAAATCATGTAATTTTTGTTTTAGTTTGCATTAGAAGAAGGGGAACAGACCGGAAACGGTCTGCTCCCCTTCTTTTTTTTGATATAGGGAAACGGGAAATGTGCCGGAAAGGTTTATTGCAGTCCCCGTCGTTCACGCACAATGAGCAGGGCCTCGTCGCGCAGTTCTTCGGGCAGTTCAATGCGGCGCAGTTGCAGGCTTCGCAGCCAGCCGGGCACGTCTTTTTCCTTTAGCGTGTAGAACACTTCGGCCAGCATGTCGGTCTGTTCCTGGGTGTATTTATCGGGTTGGATGCCTGCCAGTGCGTCCAGTTCTTCGTCATCGTAATAGGTCACGTTGTTGCTGGCGTTGAGCAGCATTTCCTTTTCGCACACGGCATGGGCTCCGCAACAGCCGCTGTCCACTTCGACGGGAGGTGGTGCATCGGGGGTTGTGCGGCGGTACAACCAGCGTGCTGCCAGCACGACAATGATGGTAAACGCCAGTATGCAGATGAGTACAAGCATGGTGTTGTCGTTTTTTCGCTGCAAAGTTAGCCATTAACAGGCAATTTTAATTACTTTTGTCCGTTAAATAATAGAATCCGGTGTAAAGACGGATGGTTGGATAATGAACAGGAACATACGGACAGGGTTGGTTTTTATGCTTGTGCTGTCGCTTTTGGCAGGCTGCTCGACGAAAAAGAACACGTGGCTTACGCGCAATTTTCACTCGATGACGACCAAATATAACATTGCGTTCAACGGGAATGAAAGTTACGAGGAAGGCTTGAAAAGCATGCTTGCCGGCAACACGGATGATTATTCAACGGTGATTCCTTTATACCCGATCAGCCATCACGAAAATGCTTCGGCTGCCTCGTCCAACATGGACCGTGCCATAGAAAAGGGTCGTAAGGCCATTAAGCTGCATTCCATTAAGGCCAAACCGAAAAGGGATGCCAAGAAGTGGAACGACCCCGTGTACCAGTCATTCTATAACCAGAGTGAGTTTAATCCGGCATTGAAAGATGCCTGGATGTTGGTGGGCAAGGCCGAGTTTCATAAAGCCGATTTTCTGGGTTCGATAGGGACCTTCTCATATATTTCCCGTTACTATTCCGAAGATAAGGACCTTGTGGCGCAGTGTCAGTTGTGGATGGTGCGTGCCTATGCCGAGATGGACTGGATATACGAGGCGGAGCAAATGTTGGGTAAGGTCAATCAGGATGATTTGAAGACTGCCAATGTAGGGTTGTTTGCTGCGGCCAATGCGGTGCTTCTGCTCAAGCAGGACCTTTATCGGGAGGCGATTCCTTTTGTGGAAATGTTGGCGTCGCGTGAGCGGAACAAGGGGATGAAGCAACGGTTTACTTTTGTGCTGGCCCAACTTTACCAGCTTACGGGAAACAAGAATGCCGCTATAGACAGCTATTCGGCCGTGTTGAAAATGAATCCGCCTTATGTGATGGATTTTAACGCCCGTATCAATCGGGCTCAACTGTTGGCCGGGAGCGGCTTGGGTAAGGTGGTGAAGGAACTGACGAAAATGGCAAAGAACAGCAACAACAAGGAATATCTTGACCAGATATATTATGCCATAGGAAATGCCTATTTGAATAATGGCGATACGGCCAAGGCTATCGAAAATTACCGGCTCTCAGCCGAAAAAAGTACACGCAACGGGGTTGAAAAGGCGGTTACGCTCATCACCATGGGCGATTTGTTTTATGGACGTCGTGATTATATGCAGGCTCAGCCTGCTTATAGCGAGGCATCGGGCATCATTACGGTTGAGCATGATGATTATGCCAGAGTTTCGAAACTGGCGGAGGTGCTGGGTGAACTGGTGGTGCCCTATGAAGTGGTTGTGCTGCAGGACAGTCTGCAGCATTTGTCCACCTTGTCCAAGGAAGAACAGCTGGAAGTCATTCAAAAGGTGATAGAGTACAAGATAGAGCAGGAACGTCTGGCCCAGGAAAAGGCGGAGGAACAGGCACGTCTTGCGGAGGAAGAAAACGAGCGTTTTGTTCCGGTAGGAGGTCCGGTTGGTTCCGAGGCGGGCAAATGGTACTTCTATAATCCTAATCTGGTGCGTACGGGTAAGGCCGAGTTCCAGAAACGCTGGGGTAACCGTAAATTGGAGGATAACTGGCGGCGTTCGAACAAGTCGGCTGCCTTGTTTGGCGATGATGGCATGGGAGACGGAATGGATATGGCCAATGCAACGGACAGCATTGCAGGCGGTGACAGCATACAGTCGGGACTGGCCGATGACAAAAATCCGGAGTTTTACCTGAAGCAGATACCTTCCACACCCGAACAGATTGCACTTTCAAACCAGCAGATTGCCGATGCACTGCTTAGCATGGGAGCAATATACAAGGACAAACTTAACGACTTGCCCATGGCGGTGGAAACCTACGAGGAATTTATTCGAAGATTCGGGACTGATGGCCGTGTGCCGGATGCTTATTTCCAACTGTACCTGGTAGAGACCAAACGGGAAAACAAACCGGCAGCCGATGGCTATCGGGCTACCATAGTGCGCGATTTTCCGGATACGAAATATGCCCAGATTCTGTCGCACCCCGATTACATTGCCCGTTTCAACCTCATGCAGAAGCAACAGGATTCGCTTTACTCGGCTACTTATGCGGCTTATTCGTCCAACCGTTTTCAAGAGGTGATAGACAATGTGTATCATGCCCGCGTCAATTATCCTTTGTCGGAACTGATGCCGAAATTCCTTTTCCTCGAAGCACTTACGATAGGCAAGACCGATACGCCCGAGAATTTTGAAAAAGCATTGAACGAATTGGTGGAAAACTATCCGCAGAGTGATGTAAGTGCCATGGCCAAAGATATAGCTGCCATGATTCGTCAGGGACGCGAGGCGCAGACGGGTACTTCTCACGGTACGTTGTTGACCCGGCGCGATGATGAACTGAAAGCCGCCATGGAAGAGGCCGGTGTGGCAGAAGCGGCTGGCCGAACCTTCTCGGCCGAAAAACAGGGCAAGCACCGGGTGCTGCTGATTGGTGAGGCCGAAGCCAAGGATATGTACGGATTGATGTATCAGGTGGCAGCCTACAACTTTACCCGCTTTATGATTAAGGAGTTTGACCTGGTGTTGAACCCCTTGGATGATACACGGCAGATGTTGTCGGTAACCAATTTCGAGTCGTATGATGAAGCGAAGTGGTATCTTGGTTCGGTGAACAAGGACCTGACGTTGGGTAGCATGTTCCGGCAACTGGGCATACATGAAGTCATCATATCGGAAGATAATTTTGCATTGTTGCGCGTTTTGGGCTTGGATGAATATCTGCTGTTCCAGAAGCAGCATTTGGGCGATTCGAGCGTGCAGTTGGAAGTGGAAAAGGTGGCCGTCCGGCAGGAAACGGTTGTAGAAACGGAGGAAAAACCGGTAGAAACCGCGGTGGTGCAACCGCAGCAGGTTCCGGATACCACACGTATGGAAGAACCGGAAACTCCAGTCGAAGCGGAATCGGTTGAATCGTCGGTTGCTACCGAAACCGAACAGCCGGTTGCGGAAGTGCAGGAAACCGAGAATGCCAAGGAAACAACCGAACCGGAATTGCCTGCAGAGGAAGAACATCCGGTTGTGCAGGAACTGGCAGAAGAAGAAAACCTCGATTTGTACGAAGGCTTGTTTGCTTATCAGCCCGACAAACCGCATTTTGTGGCGGTCTATGTGCTTTCGGGAACCATCGATTTTGAACGTTTCAAGACAGATGTGGATGCTTACAATGCAAGTAATTATGCAATGCTCAATCTCGATGTGGCCATGGAAACGGTAGATGGCCGGCAGGTGGTCATTATCGGAAGCTTTGGCGATGCCAATGTGGCGAAGTCCTATTTGTTGCGCATGGTGAAAGAGAAGAACTTGTTCGAAGGACTGAAAGGCAGCAATTACCGTAATTTGTTCGGTACGCAACGTAACCTGAATGTACTGATGCAGCGGGATGCCTTGAGTACCTATACGAAGTTCATGCAGGAATTTTATTTGAAATGATCCCGTTTTCCCTCTCAAATGAGGTTATCGGGAGCAGACCGGATAAGACCGGAGTTATGTAGAATTAATGGCCTTCCTTTTGGAGAAGGCGGGGAATGATTTATGAGAAAAGATAAAATACTTTGGGCCGATGATGAAATGGAACTGTTGCGGCCCTACATTCTGTTTTTGGAAGAAAAAGGTTATGACGTGGTCACGGCAACCAACGGCAAGGATGCGGTTGACCTGGTGCAGCAAGACAGTTACGACATCATATTCCTGGACGAAAACATGCCGGGATTGAGCGGTCTTGAAACATTGGCACTAGTGAAGGAAATCAATCCCAACGTGCCGGTGGTCATGATAACCAAAAGCGAGGAAGAGAATATCATGGACATGGCCATCGGCAACAAAATAGCCGATTACCTGACCAAACCGGTGAATCCCAGTCAGATACTGATGACGTTGAAGAAGAATATCCATAAAAAGGAAATCGTGACGGAGCATGCCACATCTACTTACCGTTCCGAGTTTGGACGTATCGGCATGCAGATAAATGACTCGTTGACTTACGAAGATTGGGTCGAGGTATATAAAAAACTGGTGTATTGGGAACTGGAACTGGCCGAGGCCGATAATGGCATGACGGAAATGCTACGTATGCAGAAGGACGAAGCCAACAGCACTTTTACCAAGTTTATCCGGAAAAACTATCTGGACTGGTTCGCTCATCCGGAAAACCGTCCTTTGATAAGCCCAGAACTGTTCAAGACCAAGGTCTTCCCTTTGCTTGACAAGGGAGAGAAGGTGTTTATGGTTTTGATAGACAACTTCCGTTACGACCAATTCCGCATGATCAGGGAAATGCTGAGCGAATTCTATACATTCGATGAAGAAGAATTGTATTGCAGCATATTGCCTACCGCAACCCAGTATGCCCGTAATGCCATTTTTGCCGGTTTGATGCCTTTGCAGATACAGGAAATGTTTCCCGACCTTTGGGTAGAGGAGGAAGAAGATGAAGGGAAGAACCTGAAAGAGAAGGAACTGTTGGAAACCCAGATTTTCCGTTTCCGGAAAAAATACACTTTTTCCTATCATAAAATCAACGATTCTGCAGCTTGTGAGCGGTTGATAGACCAGCTTCCCCGTTTGGAGACCAACCAGTTGAATGTGTGTGTACTTAATTTTATCGACATGCTTTCACATGCGCGTACCGATTCGAAAATGATGCGCGAACTGGCCAACGATGCCGAGGCTTACCGTTCTTTGACTCTGTCCTGGTTCAAGCATTCGGCCACGTATGAATTGTTCAAGGCCCTTTCATTGCGTGGATATAAAGTCCTGCTCACGACCGATCATGGTACCATTCAGGTGAAAAACGCCGTGAAGGTGATAGGCGACCGCAACACCAATGTGAATCTTCGTTACAAGGTAGGCAAGAATTTGAGCTATAACAAGAAGGAAGTGTTCGAAATTTTGCAGCCCGACCGTGCCGGATTGCCCAGTCCCAATGTCAGTTCGGCATACATTTTTGCGGGTAAGGATGATTTCTTTGCCTATCCGAACAACTACAATTATTATGTGAGCTATTACAAAAACACGTTCCAGCACGGCGGCATTTCCATGGAAGAAATGCTGGTTCCCTTTGTGGTCATGGAGCCAAGAGTGTGAGAGGATACTATGTTTGTGCTGATGTGTGAATGAGAATTTTTGCTTTTATTGGAATTTCGGAGTGATGGTGGTATTGTTGTCTAGGGGGTAGTTATATATCCCTCTTTAAAAGTTCAAAGGGCGGTCGAATTAACGGCCGCCCTTTGAACTTTTTGTTGGGTATGTGTCCATTTAGAAAAAGACAGGCATTCCCCTTTTTTTATTTGCCTTGTTCCAGCAACAAAGTCTTGCTGGGTTGGTCGCACACTTCGGCGGGACCATAATACTGGATAGGACCCGGGTAAATGTAGCTGAGGTTTTCGTCGGCCCAGCTTTTACGATGCTTTTCGAAATACTTGAACGGTGCTCCATCCAAACGAACCAGGGCTTTTTGTATTACCGGTTTCATCTTTCCGTGACGGCGTTCCATGTTCATCATCATGGTGATGGGCACACCACCGGCAATCCATTGATCGGCCGGAGCCGTCAGGTTGCGTACTGATGACATGTAACCTGTCTTGCCTTCGGAGATAAGGATAGAAGCCGTGTAGCCCAACGAGTAGGTGTAGTCAGCATCGAAGTTTGATGGAATGGCGCAACGACCTTCATAACCGAAGAAGTGGTTGATAGACGAGAATTTGCCTTTGTAAACACCTTCGGCTTTCAGCTTGGCCAGACGTTTTGCCACCATTTCGATGAGCAGTTTTTCGGTTTCGATGAGCGATACCTGTACGTTCCCGTGCGGGTCGCGGTCGAGAGTCAACTGACGTGCGATGCCTTTCGGAAGGTCGCGGTATACAGAGCTGCTTTCGGGGGTAAGCATTCCTTTCACATACTGACGTTTTTCATCATCCGTGTTCAGGGCGTTGAAGTCTTCGTTGTGTGCCAGCAGGTCGTTCAGTTCGGCGATGAGTTTTTTCATGGCCGGAATGAATTCGATCAGTCCTTCCGGAATCAACACGGTTCCGAAGTTCAGACCGGCGTTGGCGCGGGCCACAATTACATTCACAATTTGTTCGACAATGTCGTTCAATGTCATGTTTTTGGCTTCTACTTCTTCCGAAATGATGCAAATGTTCGGTTGGCTTTGCAGGGCACATTCAAGGGCAATGTGTGAGGCCGAACGTCCCATGAGGCGGATAAAGTGCCAGTATTTTTTTGCCGAGTTGGCATCGCGTTGAATGTTACCGATCAGTTCCGAGTAAACTTTGCAGGCTGTGTCGAAACCGAAAGATGTTTCAATCATTTCGTTTTTCAAGTCACCGTCGATGGTTTTGGGACAACCGATGACCTGAATGCCGTAGTTTTTCTGCAGATAGTATTCGGCCAGTACACAGGCATTGGTGTTCGAGTCGTCACCTCCGATGATTACAATGGCTTTGATACCCAGTTCACGGCATATTTCAGCTCCTTTTTCATACTGTTCTGTTTCTTCCAGTTTGGTGCGTCCCGAACCGATGATGTCGAAACCGCCGGTGTTGCGGTATTCATCGATAATGCTTGAAGTGAGTTCGATATATTTGTGGTCAACCAATCCGCTTGGGCCACCAAGGAAACCGTACAGTTTGTTTTCAGGGTTCAGGGCTTTCAATCCATCGAACAATCCGGAGATGACGTTGTGTCCGCCCGGGGCCTGTCCGCCGGAAAGAATCACACCCACGTTTACAGCCGGGTGAGCTTTGGCTTCTCCCGCTTCGAATGTGATAAGCGGCATTCCGTACGTGTTGGGGAACAAGTTTTTGATGTCTTCCTGATCGGCTACTGACTGAGTGGCAGCGCCTTCTTTCAGTGTGACAGGACCTTTCAGCGCAGCCGGCATTTTCGGCTGATAGCTGCCTCGCGCTATTTGCAAGGGGCTTTTTGTCATTAATTCCATTTTCTTAATAGTTTGATGTTATGATAATTTGTCTTGTTTGTTTCACGTTACAAAAATAGTTCTTTTTTTTGGAAGTCACGTCAATGTGGTGTGTTACTTTCGACATTCGTTTTTAAAGAAGCGGGTAGAATATGCGATTAATGATTAATGCTCAAGTCCGTTTTCAATTTCCAACTCTTAATTTTCAATTAAACCGTTTTGCCTCTCCGTTGGGGGACTATAAAAGGATGAATGGAATTATAAGAAATATAGATTGTTAAACTTTGTTATGGGAATGAGTTTTCCAGTCAAAATGTTTGGATGTATAGAAAAACTGCCTTACATTTGCATTGTGTTTTTCATGGTATTAGATTTAAGGTTAACTAAAGATTGGGTTGTCGGGACGACAACCTTTCTTTTTTTATGCCGCTTCACAACATGTGGTTTATATCTAATCAGAATGAGGTTATAAAAAGAAATCCCGCTTCCACGGAAGCGGGATTTCTTTTATGTATAAGGTGTGTAAGAACGGGCAAGACGCAAGGCGTTTGTCCGTTATGACATACCGTCTGGTGTTCTCTTCTGTTTAGAACATCATTTTCTGTACGTTGTTGCCGGCACGTACCACGTAAACTCCGTTGGTCAGGTTGCTTACGTTGATAGCAGATCCGTCAAATACGGTGGCCTGTACTTTGGCTCCGAGAGCGTTGTATATTTCAACCATTGTGCCTTCAGCCACGTTGTTTACAATCAGTTCGCCGCCTGATACGAAGAACGAAGCTTCGCTGGTATTCAACGAGCCGATTCCGCTATTCTTTTCTCCATCGACAATAACATTTTTGACTTCCCAAGTGTTGCAGTCATCGGTAGTTGAAGTGTATTTAAATGCGAAGCGTACGTTGGCTTGTCCTTGCATGGCTGCGGGCACGTTTACGGTGGCAGTTACAAAATTCCATCCTTTTTCAGGCCATGTAGGAATAGTAACGGTTTCCCATGCAGCGGTTGTCACATTATCCGTGTAGTTTGTACAGAAAAGCAAGGTCAAAGCACCTGTATTGCCGGGAAGATTTCTAACGGCATGGTCGAAAGTGAGTGTAACGTTATTTGTTCCAGTCAAGTCGATGGCTGGAGACACAAGCCAGCTTTCAGAAGCAAAGGCTTTGTTTTTATATGCACTTGCTTTCATGCCATATTGACTGTCAAAAGTCCATACATAAGTTAGTTCTTCGGGCAAAACCACATCTTGAATGATGAAATCGCCTTGTCCGGCAGTGAATGGTTCTGAGAAAATGTAATCAGGTCCGGGTTGGGGGATGTCGCCTTCGACTTCAACTAACGAAATATCATCTATGTGGCAAAGTTCATAGGCCCGGATGCATACACGCATGGTATCACCGGTAGCCGTGAACGTCTGTTCATATTTTGTCCATTCACTTGCTGCTGCCAGTTTGGCTGGACTACCGCCTTCAATGTACGATGAGGAGGTGTTTTTGTCCGACAGGCTGTAGCATTTCAAACCGTTTTGGTTTTCGGCTGCATAATTGTTGTACCAGAATGAAAATGTGTATGTCTTTCCTTTGGTCACTTCAATGTCTTGCTCCAGGCGTTGGGTAGAAGTGGCATTCGCATCATATTGAGCGTAATGTGTGCCGCCATGCGCATTTTCTCCGGAAGCGACTGACATGACCTTCTGTTTTGATGCGTTAGTGGATATCCATGGGTCGATTGCTCCGGTTTCAAAATCGCCGTTTACGACCAAATTGACCGCCTCTTGTGCATGAGTCATTGTAAACAGGGAACAGATGAAAACTGCCACCATTAAAAGAGTAGTCTTTTTCATAAACTTGAAAATTTAAATGTTAGTAAATATAGTTAAAAATAAAATCCAATGTCACGGGTTACAAAGATATAATCTTTTCCCATACAAACGAATGATAAACAGTTAAAATGCGGTTACATTCTTGTCTTTAGCCGATTTTCTATAAACGATAACAAACAGACCGATGATTTTGTTCGCGTTTGAAAGTGAATAGGCATTGGGTATTGTTTCGTTAGTCAACAAAAAAGCCGCCCTGATGTGAAGGACGGCTTTTGTTGCTATGGTTTTGCCGCAGATTATTTAACGACTACTTTACCGGCGGCCTGGTCTATTTTTACGACAACGATGCCGGTTTCTACTTCAATGCGGTTGAGTCCGTCAACCGTAGTGCCGGTGTAGACACGCTGTCCGAGGGTGTTGATGACTTCCACCCGCTGGCCGGCAACGGCATTGAAATAAATGGCGCCGTCAGCCGCATAAAGTCCGCCCACTTCCACCGAGGCAATGCCTGTGCCGGGGCCTTTGTCCAATGTGGTGACATTTATTATGTTTGACTTTTCCGAGTCGGTGTAGTTTTCGGCTTTTGCCACTACGTTGTATGAGTAGGTGGTTGCCGGATTCAAACCTGTAACTTCCTGACTCTGTCCGGTAACCGTAAACGGTGAACCGGCGACAGCTGAAGATTTTATGATAACGATGTCATCGATGAATGCACGTTTGCCAGTGGTGGCAATGGTTACGGTGTTGCCTTGTGCATTGGCAAACGTCACTGATTTCTTTTCAAACTCATTTTCTATAACGGCTGCGTAAGTGACGATTTGGCGTTCTTCCCCAATGGAGATTTCAATGTCTCCTTCAACAGAACTCCAGCCTTTTACGCCGAACGATACGATTACGTTATTTCCGGTCAGTTCCAGTTCTTTTGTGGTGACAGAGCCAGCCTTGCTGCCGGATCCTAATTTGATGGCACCTCCGGCCTGGTAGGCGGCAGTGACAGCGGTGAAGTTTTCGTTACCATTCCAAGCTGTACTGGATCCGCCAGTTGTGGTGGAGTTTCCTACGGTAACGCTGCTGAAATCTTCGTTCATGATTTCCACGTCAGACCATACATTCAATACATAGCTGGTGGCGTTTTCCACTTCATCCCAATGAGCCGTGAAACCGTTGGCTGTAATGTCGGTGGCTTCGGTTGCTGTCGGGGTAGCCAGGATAGGAGCAATGCTCATGCCGCTCAATGCAATGTTTTTAGTCAGTTCGCCGCTGGTCATGGTGAGTGTGGCTGTATGTTCCCCTGTAGCTGTCGGAGCATAAGTTACGGTGACTGTAGTTTCGACTATATTACCTTCGGTGTTTTTGGCTACCGTGGCAGGTGATACCTGGAACATGGAGGCATGGTCGCCCGAAATGCTCAAGGTTACATCGGCGGCAAGACTTTCGGCTGAGAACAGGAATTCAAGCGGTTTTTCGCTGCCGTTTTCCACCGATTCGAAAGCGAGTGATTCGGTTTCGCAATAAATCACTGGTGTCTGCGATTCGATGCTGATAGGATAGATTTGGGCAGCACCTTTATATACGCTCACAATACCTTCTATGTTATAGATGGCATCGGGTGTAACATCTAAGTTGAAGTTTCTGAAATTGTTGCGAACGGTAATTCCTCCGTGCGTGGTCAACGTTCCGTTGATAGTCTTTTCAGTAGTGAAGCTATATGTATTGTCAAATTTGGCATTTTCCAGTTTCACGTATTTGTTTATGTCCGTAGCGGCAAGGCTTTCCATGGTGGTGGGTTGCACGGGTTCGGTTTCGCTTATGGCATAGTCGACAACAGAGGCCATTTGAATGGTGCCGTTGTATTCATCGCGTGTACCGGTGAGGCCGGTAAGAGCTTTGCCGTTGCCCAAGCCTTCGACAGCAGCCAATGTGGCATCGTATACAAGCATGCCGTTCGAAGCGTCCTGTGCATATACATAGCTGCCGTTGACAAAGGTAACTGCTACAGGACCGGTTATCTTTACGAAATCGTCCTTGTTGGTAGCATTGAATGCGGCTATGTCGGCTACTTCGGTCGGGAATGTGTAGGTGGCGGTTGCAACGGCGCTTAATTCACCATCTTTTACAGCAACGGCCTTCAATGTGGTAGTTGTAGACACAGTGATGGCTTCGGTGTATTCGGTCGAGGCCTCCGTGGGTTCGTCACCGTTAGTGGTGTAGTAAATCTTTGCATCTGCTGTTTCGCAGGTGATTTCCACGTTCTGGGCTTTTGTGTATTTGCCGCTTGGAACAGAAAGTGCTGGAGTGGAAATGGAAGATGTGGAGGCTGCGAAAAGTTCAACTTTTTCAACATCCATTCCTCTGTTAGAGGAACTTGTGGAAGACCAGTCAAATTCTAATTTATAAAATGAATTATTTTCCCAATAACTTCCATTGGAAGGAATGAATGTCATTGTTGTGGTAACTGTAGTATTGGAAACTTCATCTATTATTTGTGTGAACTCGGCATCAGAAGCCACTTTTAGGGTTATTTTGTCCATGGTGAAACCTGAACCGTTAGCAGTGTTTATTGCGGTTAAAGTTACAGATGCAATGGCTGAATTGATGGAAGGAGAAGTGAAAGAACTAGTCTTTACACTAGCGCTGTTCTTTCCTCCTACACGTACGTATGCCCAACTTGCATTGTTATTTGCTGCTCCATAGATGCTCCAATTGTCATATGTCCACGTGTTGAGGTAGGTAGAGTTACTTGTGGCTTTAGTGGTAAAGTCCAATGTGCAGAATGCAGAATTTTCTCCCCACACTCCTACGCTCCCCACTGCCAACATGGCAACAAGGAACAGACTCTTTAAAGAAGTAAATTTTTTCATAAGCTTTTGTTATTGAAGTTAGTAGTTTCTTTTTCTGTGTGTAAAATCATTGCCCGCAAAGGACGGAATCGGTTGTTGTGTTCCGGTTACGTTTCTGTGAAATTGTCGTTAAGTCCGTTCTTGTTGGCAAACAAGCAGACAAATTTATGATATATAAAGGAATAAACCAAATAAAAGACTGGTTTTCTTA
Organism: uncultured Porphyromonadaceae bacterium; assembly: GCA_949285425.1. GTDB lineage: Bacteria > Bacteroidota > Bacteroidia > Bacteroidales > Paludibacteraceae > QVMH01. Next base: position 14,820 of record CASEAJ010000059.1, on the reverse strand, counting down.
CGAGGTTCATTTGAAATAATATGAAAATATTATACAGAAGAAGCGCTTTCCCCCATTTGATGAGGGTGTGTCAAAATGTGTCCTCTTTCATGTTCCGGTAAGGTGCATCAAAATGGGTAAGATGCATGGCGCTGAGACAGAGGCTAAGGAAGCGTGCTTCTGTACGTGACCGAAACCGAATGTCGGAAGCAACGCAGCAGATTGCCCGTTCTGATATACCATCTTTCACGGGCCTTTGTAAGCCGGGTCATGCGCATGGGTTTGCTTGCATTTACGTGAATATTCTACGACCCACTATAGTGGGTTGTATAACTCACCATAGTGGGTCGTACAACTCATAATAGTGGGTTGTATAACCCACTATAGTGGGTCGTAGAATTTATGACGGAAAATGGCAGAATCTTTCGTTGAGGATGAGCAAAATGAATCCATCGTTGTATGAAAACGAGGTGTGCTTGAAACATAAAAGCCCATGTCGGCAGGGTGCGGACTGTTTGTTGCCGGGGAATGAGGAATGGCATTTTTGCAGGATACGCATTAATTTTCTCACTGCGCACATGAGGTAATGAAATTATTATTAATTTTGCCATTCTTAAAAGAACAGAAAGAATATGGAAATTTCAGGAAAAATCATTGCCGTTCTGCCATTGGCAACGGGAGAGGGACGTAACGGTACGTGGCGTTCGCAGGACTATGTGTTGGAAACGTATGATCAGTATCCCCGCAAGGTGTGTTTCAATTTGTTCAACGACCGTATCGATCAGTTCCCGATGGCGATAGGTGATGATGTGACGGTGAGCTTCGACATAGAAAGCCGCGAATGGAACGGCCGCTGGTTTACAACCATACGGGCCTGGAGAGTGGAAAAGAAAGAACAGAAGGCACCTGAGGCGACGGCGGCTCCGGCCGATGTGATTCCTCCGTTCGGCGCGGCCATGGGAGGTAACGACGGAAGCGATTTGCCCTTCTGACACAAGCAGACGACCGGAACAGAGCGTTACGGAGCTTGAATACAGCATGTTGTGATGATTCAGTCCATAAAAACAGGTCTTTTTTCCTTTGTCTTGCTTTGTTCATGCCTCTGCCTCTATTTCATACCCCTACCCGGCTTCGCCGTACTCCCCCTACCTTAGGGGGAGAGTGAGAAATGAACGGTATGGAAAGACATTGATTTTTGAATAGGCGGAAGTAATCAAGTTCTCCCCCTGGGGTAGGGGGAGTACCCGTAGGGGGTAGGGGTACGAAGCAAGCAGGACAAGAATTTACATCTGTTGAAGGGTTACAATATTATATAGTATAAGCAACACATATAATATATAGTATAGGCACTTGAACAACCGGGTTTTATTGGGAATGAGTGGCGGCACCGACAGTTCGGTTGCAGCCATGCTTTTGTTGGAACAGGGGTTTGAAGTGACCGGTGTCACTTTCCGCTTTTGGGACGATGCGCATGCGGCCGCTCATTTGCACGATGCGGAACGCCTGGCCCGGCGGTTGGGGATGGAACATGTGGTGTGCGATGCAAGGGAGTTGTTTCGTGAACGCATTGTGAGCTATTTTGTGCACGAGTACCTGTCCGGGCGTACGCCGTTTCCTTGCGCCAAGTGCAACAACGAGCTGAAATGGAACTTGATGTTTCAGGAGGCTGCGCAACGGGGGTGCGACCGGGTGGCGACGGGACATTATGTGAATGTGTGCCGCGAAGGCGGGCACTGCTTTGTAGCCGAGGGAGCCGACCGTGACAAAGACCAGTCGTTCTTTTTGTGGGGGCTCGGTTCGGAACAACTTGCGAAGGTGCTCTTCCCTTTGGGACCCTACACCAAGGCGCAGGTGCGCACGTTGGCCCGCGAACGCGGGTTTTGCGAGGTGGCCGACAAGAAGGACAGTCTGGGAGTGTGCTTCTGTCCGGGCGATTACCGCACTTTTCTGAAGGAGTATTTGGACCAACCCGAACGTTATATCCGTCCCGGCTATTTTGTGGACGAAGCGGGGCAGGTGTTGGGACGTCATGCCGGTTATCCGCTCTACACGGTGGGGCAGCGTCGCGGATTGGTTTATCTGAACCGGGCGGTGTTTGTCAAGGAAATACGTCCGGAGCGGAACGAAGTGGTGCTGGCTCCGTTGTCCAGCCTGTACAGAACGTGTTTCTACGTGTGCGATTATCGGGTGACGGACAGCAGTCTGTTCTCGCCGACGGATTTCGACACGGTAACCCGTATCCGTTATCGCAAGCAGAACACGCTGAGCCGCATTCACTTTCTGAACGAACGTCTGCTGAAAGTGGAGCTGGCCGAGCCGCTTGAATCGATTGCACCGGGACAGACCGCCGTGTTCTATCGTGCCGGGAAAGTTCTGGGAGGTGGATTTATAACAGTTGAAAATTGAAAGTTGAAAACGGCGTTTCTCTTTTTCAACTCAAGTTTCGCAAGTGAACTTTTAACGGTTTTTTGTTTGCAGTAAAGGGGCTTTCCGCCCCTGCGACCCCGACTTCCTTTTTCATAAATGCCTTTCCCTCACGCTCGGCATAGTGCAAACAAGTTTGCCCTCTGCACTCACTTATCGGGAAATTCCCTACAGCTGGAAAAAGGAAGCAAAAAGAGTCGCCGCTGTGCCCGCTTCGCACGGAAAATCCGCCCTTACGAAGCCTGAATGCCTGAACTCGCTTCGCTCAGACAGCAGGCCTTCGGGCGGCTTCTCCAGGACGATTTTCCGGCTCACCTGACAAGGCGGGGAAAAATGTACCGTATGAGAAACCGTTTTGCCTGAAATTTTCACTTGCGAAACTTGAGATTTTCAATTTTCAACTTTCAACATTCAATTTTCAACTGACTGTGTTCAATGAAAAAGCGGATTGTTTTTATCATCAACCCTATTTCGGGGATATTCCACAAGGATAAAATCCCGGCACTGATTCGTAAACATCTGGATGCGGAACGCTTCTCTCCGGAAATTGTCTTTACGCAGTATGCCGGACATGCGACGGAGCTGGCGGCAGACTACGCGGCGAAAGGTTATGATTGTGTGGTGGCTGTCGGTGGCGATGGTACGGTGCACGAGGTGGCAACGGGTGTGCGTCACACCCAAACGGCATTGGGCATTATCCCTACCGGTTCGGGCAACGGACTGGCCCGTCATTTGCATGTTTCTTTGAATGTGAGCAGGGCGATAAAGCAGCTGAACAGGGCAACGGTTTCGGTCATCGATTACGGACTGGTCAACGGGAAGCCGTTTTTCTGTACTTGCGGGGTAGGTTTTGATGCGTACATCAGTGCGGAGTTCAGCAAAATGAAGACACGCGGCTTTTTCAGTTACCTGCGTACGATAGTGAAGAACTTCTTTGTATATAAGCCTTTTGTGTGCGATGTGGTTTCGGATGACTCATCGTGTGTTGTGGAGACGGCCTTCTTGTTGACGGTGGCGAATGCCTCGCAATGGGGTAATGCGGCCCATATAGCTCCGAGGGCAAGTGTGAAGGATGGACTGTTTGATGTGGTTGTGTTGCGCAAGACAAGGCTTTTCCCGGCTCTCGGGCTTGCTGTCAGGTTGTATGCCCGCCGCATAGGGAACGGCCGTTACATCCGTACATGGAAAACACGTGAGTTGCTTGTCCGTTCTGCTGCGGATATGCCCCTGCATTTGGATGGAGACCCGTTTGAACCGGTGCGCGAGGTTCGTCTGCAAGTGGTTCCCGGTGGTTTGAATGTGTTCTGTGAAAAGAAATATCAGTAGTTGGTGCTGTATGTGACAGGGCGTATGCCTGTTGTAGTAAATAGAAAAAAGCAAAAAATGAACGATGTATATAGTAAGAGCGTAATAGAATACGTGACGGTTGCAGCGGAAACCTGTCTGCTGCTTGAACATGCAAATGAATGTACACGGAATGATTTTGTGGTCCGTTTGTTGAACCTGTTGCCTTTGCTCTATGGCAAGGCGGTTGCCTTGAATGTGCCGGAAATGTTGCTGGATGATGCTCCCGAACGTTTTGTGACGGAAGAGGATTACCAGTATGTGCGTGGAAATGTGGAGGCATTGCTGGGTAACGATAATGTGTATCTGGAGGTGTTTCACGAACAGATGAAATACAGTGATACGCCGATAGCGGCCTTCATATCGGAGGACTTGGCCGACATATATCAGGAACTGAAAGATTTTGCGGCAAGTTACCGGCTGGGCATGGAAGAAATAATGAACGATGCGCTGGCAGTGTCGCTTGAGGCTTTTGCCGAACATTGGGGACAAAAGCTGTTGAACGCTTTGAGGGCGTTGCATGCCTTGCGTTACAGTGAAGATTTTGAGTCGTATGAAGACTGACGACAAAATGGAAAGTTGAGAGTTGAGAGTTGAAAATGGGAAATGCCGTTTTCAACTTTCCATTTTCAATTAAACCGTCACTCTTAACTGCAAACTCTTTTGTTCCGCAAAAACATGTGAACAAATGCATTCCTTTTTTGTTGTATTATTAAAAGTCTTAAAAAACAGGAAAGTGTGAGAAAAAATTGCGATATTTGCAGCCCGAAAAAAGGGTGACTCTTATTACTGAATAATTTTTATAGTTTATTTTTTACCACAGCCGAGAGGCTTTAAGCATTAAAGACAAAATGGAAAAATCAGATTCTAAACCGAGATTTGGAAAGCCCAATTACGATGGGAATCGTTCAGAAGACCGGCCTTCGCCATTCAGAAGAAAAAATGATGTAGTAAATGGCAATCAATGGGGTGTAGACAGTGACCGTAGTTACTTCGACAACAGTGACCGGCGTTCGTACAACAATCCGAACCGTTTTTACTCCAGTCAGGAAAACCCGCGTTATGGCAACCGCGACCGCAACGGTTACGGAGACCGTGAAGGAGGGTATGGCAACCGTGGAACTTATGGTAACCGCAACACGTCGGCCTATGGCAACCGTGACAATGCTTTTGGTGAACAGAAGCGCGCTGGTGGGGCTTATGGCAACCGTGACGGACGTCCTATGTCGCCTAATCGTTTTGCCCAATCACGTCCGGGTAATAACCCGCAAGATCGCGCACGTTATGATGAGAACAACAAGAAAGTAGTGTTCCGCAAGCGCAAGAACAGTGTGGAAGGGCAGGAACGCAAGCATTTTGCACCGTTCCGTGAAGAAGTGGATCTGACCAAACCGATACGTCTGAACAAGTTTCTGGCCAATGCAGGGGTGTGCTCTCGTCGCGAGGCCGATGACTACATTCAGGCAGGAGTGATTACGGTGAACGGTGAAGTGGTGAGCGAACTGGGTGCAAAGGTGTTGCCAACGGATAAGGTCATGTTTCACGACCAGCCGGTACATGCCGAACGCAAGATATATTTGGTATTGAACAAGCCCAAAGATTATGTGACAACCGTTGAGGATACGCATGAACGTAAGACGGTTATGGATTTGGTGAAGAATGCGTGCAGTGAGCGAATTTATCCGGTAGGACGTCTTGACCGTAACACGACCGGTGTGCTTTTGTTTACGAACGATGGCGATTTGGCAGCGATGCTGACTCACCCGAAGCATGAGAAGAAGAAAATATATCATGTGACTTTGGACCGTGAACTGGAAGAGGCCGATTTCAACAAAATTCTGAATGAAGGAATAGAATTGGAAGACGGTTTTATAAAAGCTGATGACTTGGCCTATGTGAAGGATGAAAACCGGAAACAGGTAGGCATTGAAATTCATTCGGGCAAGAACCGCATTGTGCGTCGTATATTTGACCGGGTGGGATACAAGGTGATTCGTCTGGACCGTGTTTACTTTGCCGGGTTGACGAAGAAGAACCTGTCGCGCGGAAAATACCGCTTCCTGACCGGAAAAGAAATCAGCATGCTGAAAATGGGTGCTTACGAATAGAGTGGACAGACTCGCAGAGGGGGCTTGTACCTTCCCTTGTGTGGGTTAGGCGAAAAGCATATCGGACTATGTCTGGAAACTATATGCAGGACAGTGCAATGAGTGCTGTCCTGTTTTGTTTTTTTCTTCTTTTTTTGACCAGGTCTTGATGAAAACAGAAAATATTTTCTATCTTTGTGCTCCGAAACGCAGCGTAACGTTGTTTGCGATTGTTTCAAGGGCCCGTAGTTCAGCTGTATAGAACGTCAGATTCCGGTTCTGAAGGTCGTGGGTTAGAATCCCGCCGGGCTCACAGAAAGGCAGGTTTTTCTGTTATCAGGAAAACTTGCTTTTTTTATTCCTAAACCACTACATTCCTAATAGTCCTTTGCTTACGTTTTTGCGGAAGAGTATGAGCATCCAGCCTTTTTGGGGTTGACCTTGTAGGGTGTATCCACATAGCAGAACCATGCTGGCCATCCATTTGATGCATTCGGAGATAAGGCGTTTCATGTATTTGGTGACCGACACGCTGCGGGTACGCATGCGTTCGCTCTGTCCGATGGAATAGGTGAGCCGGTTGAAATGTTCCCGGGTCAGTTTCTTTTCGGGGATAATGTGATACAGAATGGCTGTGGGGAGATAGTGAAATATCATCCCGGCTTGGGTCATCTTGTCAAAAATGTCTTTTTCTTCGGCACCGATGAGGCTGTTGCCTTTCCGTCCCAGTTCCGGGTTGAACAGACCGGTTATGGAGAAAACTTCTTTCCTGTAGGCGGCGTTTCCTCCTCCGGGATATTTCCCGTGTTTGAACGGATGGGGCTTGTTTCCGTCGTATAGATAGCCAGTGATGAGTACCTTCGTATAGTGCGAGAACCAGTCGGGCTCCTGGGTTTCGTATACGGGTATGATGGGACCGCCTGCGGCCCAGGCCTGTGGATGTTGCCTGAAGAAGTCGGCATAGGTTTGCAGATATTCGCGGTTCACCGTAGCATCGTCGTCCACATAGACCAGAATGTCACCCTCTGCTTCCTGTATGCCGCGGTTTCGGGCATGCGACAAGCCTTGTTTGTGTTCTGTGAAATAGCGGAACCCGATGTGGGGAAAATCCGTGTGGAAACGGTCACATTCGGCTGCCGTACGATCGGTGCTGTTGTTGTTTATCAGCACAATCTCGTACTCCTGGTACGGGAGTGTGTTGTCGGCCAGGCTTTTCAGTACGTTGTAAATGTACTTGTCGCGGTTGTAGGTGCAGATGATGACGGAGATGAACATAATGTGTGGATGTATGAATGGCTTAGTGTGCCGTTTGTTTTCGAATCACGATGTCATAGAACGTGCCTTCTTTTGCATATTCCTCGGCTGGATATTTCCAGGAAAGCTGTTGGATGACCGATTGCCGGCGTATGATGTCAAGCAGGTCCGGACTATAGGGACTGAACAGGTGTCCGAGCAACAGGCATTTGTTGTTGGGCACTATCATGGCTTTCTCCCACATTGGGCGGACTTCTGGCGTGCTTTCCACTGCCACGAGCGCGGCCAAGGCGGCTAAGGGATAGGCTATCTGCCGGTCCTCTTTCCGCCAGTATTCCAATAATACATCGCAGGTCTTGCTGATAATTATATTTCGGGCTTGTGCCGCGATGACACCTACGCTTGGAATCCACCCTTCGTTTCTGAACAGGAACAGTTCAGATTGCCTTATGTAGTCGGGCACTGCATCGAACAGCCAGGTTGTGGCATCGAGCCATAGTCCGCCATATTGCCGTATGATCATGAAACGAACAATGTCGGAATAAGCGGTGTTGCTGATAATACCTTGTGCACGTTTCCGGACAATAGCTTCGGGCAGATTTATATAATGGGGTATGTTGTCATCGGTCAGGATGACAAGTTCGTGGGCGTGATACTTGCGTAGGGAGCCGATGCAGTGTTTGATTATTTCAGGCGCCTGTTCCATGCCTTGCAGCCAGCAGGTCCATATTTTGCCGGGATAGGGGTTGCCGGCAGGAGAAGGGGCTTCTGCTGTATGGCCGGCAGCATAGGCATATCGTTTCATGTAGTCGTATGCTCCTGTGAAGTCCAGCCGGGCTATCGCATTACGGTCGTTGACCAACAGTCGGCGTCTTAACTTGTATAGTGACACCTTTATCCCTTTTTTTTGTAATACTTGAAACGGATTCATTCAGTAATAAAAAGTTGGGAACGGATTATTTTGTTTTTTTTTGATTGACCATACAAAGGTAATCGTTTCTTGTATATTGCAAGTGTTTGCCGTCGTTATTTGTTTAAACCCAAATCCAATGACTTTAAAGGTATACAAAGCATGCAAAAAGCAGTTTGGTCGGCGGCAGAGTACGGAGTGCATATTTCAATCCTCCTGGTGTGGAGAATAGGGGGCGGAGCATGGCGTGCACGGACAGGTTCCGTGCTGCTTGTCGTGTTTGTCGGCAGGCATGTATCCAACCCTTGAAGTGAAGTTCTTTTCGGAAGCCGGTGTACAATTGTCTTACTCTACCTTCAGCAATGGATAATGACTGCTCCCGTGTAAGTTTTGTTCCTTTTAGAAATGACCACAAATCAGTTGTGTAATTGATGATGAGTGGTATGTTCAGCCAAGAATAGGTCAGACCGGTACTTGACAATCCGACATGATGCTTGTACGGACATTCTTGGGTATCGCAGTGAAACACTTTGTCGGTGAAAAAGAATACTTTTGACAAGAACAGCGAGTCATCGGAAGTAATGATGGTGTTGTCACCGAATCTTAAGTCATGTTGGTTGAGAAGTTCTTTCTTTAGCAGAACGTTCCATACTGTACTGCCGAACAGCGGACTGACGCTTAGCACTGCATGATGCAGTTTTTCCTTTAGTGCTTTGCCGGAATCACAGGGCAGATGGAGAGAACGGATATGTCCGTTGCTCAGATTGATGTAGTCTACATCGCACACCACGATGTCGGCTTCGTGTTCTTTTGCGGTGAGGTACATGCGTTCGAACATGTCGGGTGTCACGTAGTCGTCGTGGTCGCAGAAGCCGATGTATTCGCCTGTGGCGGCTTCAATGCCTTTGTTTCGGCTCAGTCCGACTCGCAGGTTCTTTTCGTTTTCGATGATTCTGATGCGCCGGTCCTGCAGGGCATATTCCTTGGCTGTCCGGTCGCTCCCGTCCGTCGGACAGTCGAGTACCACGATAATTTCAATCTCTTTCAAACTTTGGCCGATAAGGCTTTGCAGGCATTTGTGCAGGTAATGGCCGGCATTGTAAACGGGCAGTACGATGCTGACTTTGGGTCGGTCGGGTGACATAGTGGAAGATATGGATTGATTTGACATGGCTAAGTTTGCATTTATTGTTTCTTGTAGGCGATAATCGCATGATAGATGCGTTCACAGTTTCTGTTGTCGTGGAAGGTGAAGAAGGAATTGATTCTTGCTTCATATTTTTCACTGAGTTGGAAGTGATGGGCAAACCATTCTTCCAACAGGTCCAGCAGTTCCTGTTCTGTCTTGACAACCTCTCCCAAACCGTTTTGTTCCATGTCAAAGTTCCCTTTGATGTAATGCTTCGAATAGTATTCATCTTGGTCGAACTGATAGTATGCAAGCGGTTTGTGCATGTAAGCAAAGTCGAATCCTACACCGGAATAGTCGGTTATCATGGCAAGGCTTTCTTTCAGCAGGTCGGGCAGGTTGTGTGTGCGCTTGTCGGCAAAGATGATATGGGGGCTGGCACATGAAAAACATGGAAGGCCCGACTGCATTTCATAGTGCGGGTAAAAAATCAGTTGTGTATGATGTTTTTCGAGAAGGGTGTGCAGTCGTGTGTTGTTGAGCAGGCTGTTGATGTGACGGAAGTAGGCTGACTGCATGAAATTCTCTTTCAACAGCGGGTGGTTCTTGTCATCAATTCGCCGTGTGACGAGGTAGTATCGCCAGGTAGGCATAAACACAATCTGCTGCCTGGTTTTGAAGTTGTGCCAGTTGTCATACCGGGCATATCCTGTGAGGGCGACATCCTCCTGCCGGTATCCGTAGCGTTTGTCGAGTGCGACGGTTTCCCATTCTTGTCGGGTGGCGGCAATGAACAGGTCGACTCCGGTCGTTTTTTTGTTGAGCATGTCGCTCATGTCTTCTTTCGTGATTCCATGGTTCAGCAGAACGAAAGTGCACGATTGGCGGAAAAAAGTCTTGAACAGCAGTGTGCTCCAGGGGGTGATGAATCCGATGTGGGTTGATATGAGGTGTGAAGCGAAGAACAGGGCCATGCGATGTTCGTGGCTGTTGTAGACGATGATGTTTCCTAATGGTTTTACGCGGTTATAGTCATCGGTTTGACTGGGGTCGATGAGGTAGAAAACCTTGCGTTCGGGATGTTGTTCACGCATATACTTGAAGAAGGTGTAGCCGTTGTCTTTCGCTTCGATACCTCGTTCGCATATAAGCCATGCGTTTCTGTATTTGTCTTTGTCTTTGAAAAAGAGGCTTTGTATCCAGCAACCTATGATGGTAATGAGGTCTTTACCATAGCGGGGCAGTTTCTTGATTATTTTGACTGGAGTGATGGGCATGTATCCTGTATGTTTAGTCTCTTCAAATCCCAATCGGTCTAGTGACCGATTGGAGTTCAAAGATACGGATTAAATTTCAATGCTGGTAGTGTTGTGATAGGGCTTATTGCTTTTCCGGAAATAAAAAAATCGGGGCAGTTTATGTAAAGCTGCCCCGATTGATATTGTAAGTAAATGTTTTATTGTTTGTTTTCCGCTGTGTCGTATCCCCATTTCAGGTACACGGCTCCCCATGTGAATCCGGCCCCGAAAGCGGTGAGGATGATGTTGTCACCTTTCTTGAAGCGGCGTTCGTTTTCCCAAATGCTCAGGGGAATGCTGGCGGCCGACGTGTTGCCCACATGGTCGATGTTTATCACCACTTTGTCGTGATCAACACCGGTACGGCGCTGTACGGCATCGATAATGCGCAGGTTGGCCTGATGAGGAATGAGCCATGCCACGTCTTCCCCTTTCAGGTTGTTTTTCGCCATAATCTGTGCCGAAACTTCCGCCATGTCGGACACGGCGTGTTTGAACACGGCCTGACCTTCCTGGTAGACGAAGTGCAGGCGTTTGTCCACCGTTTCGTGCGATGCAGGCATTGCCGATCCACCGGCTTTCATGTGCAGGTGTTTCACACCGATGGGGTCAGAGTGAAGGATGGAATCCATTACTCCTATTTCTTCGGTAGTCGGTTCAAGCAGAACGGCTCCGGCTCCATCTCCGAAAATGGGTGCAGTTGAACGGTCTTGGTAATCGACCATGAACGACATTTTTTCAGCACCGAGTATGAGCGCTTTTTTGAAACGCCCGGTTTCCACCAATGCGGCAGCCGTTGTGAGGGCTACAATAAATCCGGAGCAGGCGGCCTGCAGATCGTAGGCAAGTGCTCCTTTGATGCCGACCCGTTCGCAAATCACTGCGGCGGTGGCGGGGAACATGTGGTCGGGTGTCGAGGTGGCACAGATGACCAAATCTATATCTTTGGCATCGGTTCCGCTTTTTCTCAACACTTCCTCAACTGCTTTTGCAGCCATATAAGAAGTACCCGTATGTTCTTTTTTCAGAATGTGGCGTTCTTTGATGCCGATACGGGTCATTATCCATTCATCACTTGTATCCATCATGGTGCTTAACTCCTGATTGGTCAAAATATAGTCAGGAAGGTAGCCACCTACTGCGGTTATTACAGCATGAACTTTGTCAGACATAAATTATTTCTTCTAAAATTAGATACGAAAACAAAGCCCGAAAGTGTTCCACCTGGGCTTATTTGTGAAATCCTATTAAACGGCGATTCCCGACTTGTGGCCGGGAGTTGCTGTGAAAAGATTAAGCGGTAGCCAATTTTTCGATAGCCAATTTACCTCTGTAGTAACCGCATTCGCCGCATACGGTGTGATAAATGTGCATTGCGCCACAGTTTGGACATACTGCCAATGTCGGGAGTTCTGCTTTGTAGTGAGTTCTTCTCTTGGCAGAACGTTGTTTCGATTGTCTTCTCTTAGGATGTGCCATTTTCTTCTCGTTTTATTGGCTTCTCCGTGTCCTTCCTCAAAAGGAGAGTCCTTCGGATTCGGCCATGTTTTATTATGTTATTTGTTTTTATTCTGAAAAAATCGGGAATGCATTGGAGAACGGTCGCGTGTTCCGACTTATTCCTCAACGCTTTCCAGGTCCAGTTCATCATCCAGATCCAGCAATGCGTTTTCATCATCATCTTCTTCGCTCCTGCTGCGGGCCATGTGCTTTTTCAACTTGCTTATCATGGCTTTGTTGCATTGCCCCGGTTGATGTACGTGCTTTATCGGAATGTTGAGGATGATAAACTCATACAGGAACCATGCTATGTTGATGGCTCCTTCCAGTTCGGGAATGATGACTGTTTCCCCATCTTCCGAAAACTTTTCGCCCATTTTCACCAGCAGTTTTTCCTGGTAATCTATAGGCAGTTCCATGTCGTCCAGACAACGGTCGCACGGAATCAGTATATAACCGCCCAGATTGAATGAAAGCTCGAACGTGTCGTTTTTCTTGCGTACAGTTACGGTGGCCTTTACATTGCCTCGTTGTACTTCCGGGCTGTCAATTTTTTTGAAAAACACATCATCCAATGTGTATTCAAACGTGCTGACAGTTCCGGCCGCAAGGTCTTTGAGCACGATGTTATACTGTTCAAACTTTGTCATTCTTCTTAGCGACTTTAAAAACCGTGCAAAGGTAAGCAATTTAGTTCTAATACGAAAAAGGTTCGGACATTTTTTTTGGAAACCGCATGGAAGTCTGTGGCCTTCCGGGAAAGAGAATGCTTTTTTGTTGGATGTTTTTGGTTTTGTTGCTTCTCGACAAAGAGGGAAAAACATCCTTTCTTGGAAGTAAAGACACGTGAGGCACGGCATAAGCGTATTGTCTTATCCGTGCCTCACGCGGTTGTTTGTTGAAGTGGACCTGAATGCTGTTTTCATTTCCTGTGGAAATGACAGGATGGACCGCTCAACTTCTTATTCGTTTTAGTAGAATGATTCGAAGAATGCGGTCCATTGGTCAATGACAGCATCGAAGCCTTCGCCAAAGTAGGTTTCAGCGCTTATTTCGGTTTGGTCGTTGAACACGAGTACCGGCTTGCAGTAATAGCGGTATTCGGTTTCTCCATCGTAGCAGTTGCCGTTTTCATCGCACCAGCTGGTATAGTCTTCATGAGGCAGGGCGGCCCATTTGAGGGTGGCTATTTTGCTGCGGTCGGTTCTAGATGCCAATGTGGCACGAACATGTTTGTTGTATATGGCGGCTTCTTTTTCGGCAAAAGCCTTGCGGTCGTCATTGGGTTGGAAGGAGGGGTGTTCATCGTAAAGGGCGTCGGTGGCCTCGTTGATGGCTTTGACGTTGCAGAGTGCTTCGATGGCCAGGTTGCTGCCGATGTTGATTTCACCCTTTATTTCTTCCGGCATCGGGTATACAGCTTCGTTGTATTCGTAACAAGTGTAGTTTCCATCGGCATCGACGGAAGAATTTATGCAATACTCTTCTACAAAATCCCAATCTACTGACCCGCCGATTTTTCCAATTATAATAGGTTCGGAACCTTTTGTGAGGCTGATGTCTGCACTGGCCGACCGGTCGGTGGCAATGCCTCCATTGATGGTGATGGCATAGTCATCTATCCGGATGACGGCATCTATCGCATCGACTATGCTGCTCCAGTCGGGCCGTTTGTCGGCTATGTCAATGTCTCCGGCTCCCTGTATGGTTATGTTGATGGTGGCGGCGGTCTGCCCGTTTGAGCTTAGCACGACATTCATGGAGGCGGGTATTTCATACCGGTATATGTCTGTGGGGTCGTATGAGTTGCTGATGATGGCTCCGGAACCCTTTGCTGTCATTTCGATACGTCCGTCATTTGCCGTGCTTTCAAGGCTGGCCGGAAGCAGGATGACCAGTTTGTCGGTCGGGGTTGTTCCATCGTAGTCGAAGTCCTGCATATCGGCGTTCCAGCTGAAAGTGCCGTGTGCATCGGCTACCATGATTTGGTTTTCTTCCCAAAAGTTTCTTCTGAACTGTTCTGACAGGAATATCTGATAGTCCGGATATACGACTTCGTCGGGGATTTCTTCGGTTTCAGTTGAGCTGTAATCCATGCACTTGACGAGCGATTGTACCAGTGCAGTGGCCGTTGAGTGTTGCAGCCCTTGCAGTTGCGATAATACGGCATCGGCTTCTCCGGCCAGTTTTTCTTTTTGCTGTTCGGGGGTCAGTGCCGAGTAGGGATAGTCGTCATACTTTCCTCCTCCGTTTCCGGGATTAGGAGTGTTTCCGTCACACGATGTCAGTAACATGCCGGCTGCCAATGCCGGGATAAGAAATGCTTTTTTCATAATTATGTTTTTTTTGATTTGAATTGTATTCGCTGCTTGTTGTCGTTCCCGTTGGACGGCAGACGTTTATGCAGTGTCAAAGATATGAATAAAAAAGGTAAGTTTGTTAAGTAATCTGTAAAAATTTAAAAAAATCAGACGGTACTGTTTGCCTGCGTGAGTTCGGCATAAGAATGAAATTATTTCATTGGATATGGTTGTATGGCGGCAATGGTCCGGATGTATGGTGATGCCTTCATGTAAATGCGGACAGAGAAAAGTCACCGGAAACCTGACATAGGACGGGGAACAAGTTCAGGAAAAAGGGAAATGTTATCGGTCCGTCAGTATGATGTCGTGTGTTTATGCCTTTAAAGTTATCGTCCCACGTATGTGGGACACGTGTACCACGGCCGTGAGACACGTGTCCCATATATGTGAGACACGTGTCTCACATGCGTGGGACGATAACTTTGACGGCATAAAAAGAAGACATCGTGTCATTTAACGAATAAGGTTGACTTAAAATATCTTAATGCATAAAAGAGGTTGACTCAGATTTGACTTATGTTTATATTGGGTT
>CASEAJ010000058.1 GCA_949285425.1 uncultured Porphyromonadaceae bacterium | reverse complement strand
GCTTCACACGGAAAAAACCGTCCTTGCGAAGCCTGAATGCCTGAACTCGCTTCGCTCGGACAACAGGCCTTCGGTCGGCTTCTACAGGCCGATTTTCCGGCTCACCGGACAAGGCGGGGAAAAATGTACCGTATATTAAGCCACTTAGCCTAAAAAATTCAGTTGAGAAACTGGAGTTATCGTTTGTTTTTTGAGCGTTCATTGCCACATTTTATAATGCGTTTTCCCTGGCTTGCAGGGCAGGGAAAAGACATGCGTGTGCAGAAAAAGTTTTTCCGGCCGGATGGAGCAAAAAAAGAAAGGACGGCGCCGAATATGCTTACGGCAGTCCGTCCTTTCAGTTGGATAATGTAGCTGTACAATGTCAGTGTACGGCTGTTTTGTATGTGCCGTTGCCGGCTTTGATGAGGTATACACCTGGAGCGACATTGAATGTGGCCGTTCCTGCTTCGGTTTTTCTTACTTCCATCAGTTGGCCGTCAATGCCGTAAAGCACGATTTCCGGTTCGGAGGTCCATACTTGTATGGCACCGTTGCGGCTTGCCACAGTTGTGTTGTCGGCCGAGGGGTTGGTTATGCCGCTGGGTTCTTTTTCGGCAACGAATGTGTAGGTGGCCGTTTCCGATTTTCCGGTTTTATACACGGATGTGATGGCTACGGTGTGTTCGCCTTGTGCCAGGCCGGTGAAATTGGCCACCGGTTCGGTGAACGTTTGTGCTTCACCGCCGTCAAGCGATACTTCGTAATGCAACACGGCGCCTACTTCGGCTGATACATCATCGGCCGGACCGATGTAGAAATTGTCTACTTGAGCCAAGAACGCATCATAAGATGTATAGTGGATGGCTACATACACATCCTGTCCGACGTAATCCTTCAGGTCGGCCACGTTGTATTTCCATTTCGTGGTCAGTTCTATTTTTCCGATGGAGGTGAAGTCGGCCGGGTTGGTGCCGCTGGTTGACACGCACAGTTCCATGCTTTCCGGATACGCTGAATAGGCTTTGGCCACGATTTGGCAAATGTAGCCTTCCCGTATGCTTTGCAGCGGGGAAATGAGCCATTTGTCGGACGCTCCCCCTGCCGCCGAGAAGAATGCGATGTATTTGTCGCCTTCAGGCGCAATGGCCGATGCATCGGTAGGTGCCATAGCCGGACGGGTGGCCGACGGATTGAACACGATGGGGGCAATGGGCATGGGGTTATCGGGCGTGCTGGCACCGGGGAAGGTCACAATGTTCGATGTACTTCCCAATCCGACGGAGTACACGGTCATCCCGTCCACATCGATTGAAATCCAGTCGCCGAAACTTTCCTGTGCGAAGTCATCATAGTCTTCGAAACTGTCGTAGAAGCCCAGGTCCTGGTTCCATTTGATGAGGGCGTCAAAGGTGCCTGATTCCGTTTCGGTGAGGTCGGCCGTGATGTTGTAAGGGGTGAAGCGGCGTTCGTTCAACGTGATGTCGATGGCGTTTTCGCTCTCCATGACTATTTCCTGCTGCCAAGGTTCAAACAATGAGTCGTCCATGGAAAGCGTGTAGGTGCCTTTCGGAAGCGACAGCCATGCTACTTTGCCTTCGGTTACGGTCTGGCTCAGGGTTTCGGCCGTTTCCATGTTCAGCAGCTCTACTTTCTTGCCGTCGGCCGGACTTTCGTTGTCTGTCGATACGTTTACGGTCAGTTTGTAGCAGTCTGCGTTGCTTACCGACACGGGGATGCTTGTCGTTTCCGATTCGACTCCCGATTTGTAGACCGCTTTTACGGCCAGCGTGTGTTCGCCTTCCGACAGATTTTCAAAGCGGTAGGAATAGGCTTCGGTGGTTCCCACTTCCTCATCGTCCAGATAGAGTTTGAACGATTCGTTGGGATTGGCTGCCGAGCGCGACGACACGCGTTTGACTGCTGCAGGTTCTTCGTAAATGGGTTGTCCTACATAGAAGTTGTCGACCATCAGCATCATGCCTCCATAGTTGTTTGGCCAGCCTATGTATTGTATGGCTATTTTTACGGTTTTGCCTTCATAGTCTGCCAGGTCATATTGCACGGCTCTCCAGGTTTCCCAGCTGTCGGCTGTTTCGTAATTGCCCGGGGTGAGTCGGATGAAATCTTCCGGGCGGGTGTTTTCCACCTGTTCGGTGATGTGTACAAGGAAACGTTCAGCGGCTTCATGCCCTGCTTTTGCCATGAATTGGAGTATGTTGTTTTTCTTTACTGTGATAGCCGGCGACACCAGCCAGTCGTTGTTCTGGTTGCCGCTCTGCAGGCGGAAAAAGCCCATGTACTTCAATCCTTCGTAGGGGCGCATTTGCGGGAATTTGTACCACCACAGCGGTTCTCCGGCTTCCATGGGGTTAATGACCATGGCATATTGCAGTTTCATTTGATTGGGGTAGTCGCTGTCGATTTTTCCGGTTGTTTCCTGGTCCAGGTCAAATCCGCTCCATCCGTTCCACTCGTTGCCGCTTTCGTTGATGGAGAAATCCTCGTAGCTCTCAAAATCGTCGAAAAAGACAGGGTCTTCTATGTTCCAGGTCAGCGTCACATCGTTTTGCCCGGTCAAGGCATTGTGGTGTGTTTCCGTTTTCAATGCGTAGGGCGCTTGCCGCAATTCTTTCAGCTGCACTTCTTCAACCAGGTCGGCCGTGACGTTGATGTCCCGTTCAACGGGTTCATAGCCGTCCTTTTCAAGAATCAGCCGGTTGATTCCTTCAAACACCTGGCCGGTCCACTCTCCGTCTGTGTTGAGTACAGTGCGGTCATAATCTAGTCCATATTCCATGTGTCGCAATGAGAAGGCTTGCCCTTCGAGCGACTCGCCCGGCACTTCGGAAGTTACCTTGATGGTGAGCCGGTGTTCTGTCTGTGCAAATGCGGGCAGCATGCATAACAAGGTTGCCCACAACAACATTTTTTTTACCGATTTCATTCTTTCTTTTTTTTGTTATTTGAACTAAGCGTGTTTGTTTTTTCCACTTCCGGATTCAACCATTCGTGGGTTGGCTTAAGAAGCAACAAACGGGGATGTGCCGAAACTGGTGTTCTGGTACATCCCCTGTTTGTTGTGTGTCGCGTCACATCCCGACGGCTACTTCACCATGATGCGTTGTCCGTTCAGGATATATACGCCGGCGGTCAGTCTTTCCAGATAGGTTTCGCCTTCAGCGGCTTCTATCCGGCGTATGAGATGTCCGGTCACATCATACAGATGCAAGGTCATGGCCCGGCTGCACACTACTTTCACTCCTTGTGGTGTGGTGTAGCATAGCATGTCGCCGGCCTGTGTCTGTGCCAGTGCGGTCGGCAGGTCTTGTTCAAGTTCGAAATTCTTGCCTTCGATGGATGTGTCTTCAAAACTGATGGCTTTGCTTTGGGTTAAGGTCTTGTAACCCTCTTTTCTGATGGTTACGTCAAAGTCGCGCCATTCTACAAAAATTTCGATGGAGTAGTGGCCTGTTTCATCGGTTACGCCCGAGTAGAGGATGTCGCCGGTTGTCAGTTCAACCGTGGCTCCTTCTATGGGGTTACCGGTTGTTTTGTCGGTCACCGTACCGCTCACGGTGGGTGCTTCGGCTTCAAGCATGAAGGTGACTACCGGCATGCCTTGGGATGCCTTTTCCCATGTGGCAGAGGAAATGTCACTGTCCGACTTACGGCAGATAGTTGTGTTCTGCATCTCTGCCTCTTGTTCGAAATAGATTCTGGTATATACTGTACTTGTATGTTCCATAACAATGCGGACATTGCCACCGGTATATTCGAACGGTTCTGTAAATGCCAGGCGCAGCACTTCGACTATGTTGGTACTCGTTCCGACCATTTCGAAATTATAGTCGCTGTCATAGACCAACGTCATTTCGTTGGTGTCGCGAGGCGTGAATTCATCTCCGAACGCTGCATCGGCCGTACATTCCATCCAAACCCGGAGGTGAACCGGCAGAACTTTGCTCATGTTGTAACCTTTGTATATCAATCCGGTAATCTGTTCGCCGGCTTGCAGGCCTCCCAGTTTTTCGGCAGGATAGATGGTTTCGGAAACACTGTTCTTATAGAAAGTGTTCAACGGACTTTGGTCGCCTGTGCCTGTTGCAGTTCCAACGGTGATTGTTTTCATGAACATTTCCTTGCCTACTGTGATGTTCGCCTTTTCGGTGCTTACCGTGTAATTGTCATCGGCAGTTATCTCCATATAGGCTTCCATGGTTCCGGCAACGTGAGGTGTGAAGGCCAGTTCGAATGTCTTGGTCTCTCCTGCGGCCCAGTCGGCTGTGTTGTCGGCTGTGGCAACGGCTTCTCCGTTAACGTAAAGTGTCACCGTATAGCTTCCGGCTTTTTCTACTGTGGAGTTGATGTTCTGTGCCGAGAGGGTTGCAGTGTAACGGTTGTTTACCGTGGCCTGCGATGGCAATTCGTAGGCCGACAGGAACAGGTCGTGTGCTACCGCTACAAGTTTGCCTCCATACACATCGTCTATTCTTACCAGTCCGGCCTCAAAAGCAATGTAACCCTCTCCGGCTGGAATGTTGTCGACATTTAACCATGTAAAGAGAAAACCATCGTAAGAGGCATCGTAAGAAACCTTTTCATCAGAGAAATCAGCCTCGGTAAACGATTTGAGCAAAGTCCACTCTTTGCGGTCGGTTGAGTAATATATGTTCAGGTCTGCACCGCCGCTGTCATATTTCTTTGCACCTCGGAACGACAAGACATCTCCGGCTTCAAAAGCCAGTTTGGGCAGGATAAGCTTGCTGAAGTTGCTTAGGCTGTGGTCCATCCACTGTTTGTTTGTAGCTGTCTGCAAGTTGCTGTGTGAAGAGCTTAAATCCCAATTTTCGCCAATGATCATTCCTATGGGATATTCTTCCTTTTCGAAATTTTCATAGTAAATGCCATTTTCTATTACCAGTCCAGCCGAAGCCAAAGAGAATAGTGCGTTGTCATCTTCTTTGAAGACAATACTTCCGTTCTTTTCGCCCGGCACACTGTTTCCAAGTGTCAATGTTAGTGTAAGTTTTTCTCCTCCGGGCAACAGTTCGATGGGCAAGGCCGGTGTACACTCGATGCCTTCCGCCCTGTCAATGGATGTGATGCGAAGGGGCTTGGCACCTGCATTGGCCAGTTGCAGTTCAATAGATGAGGGGTTGTCGCTCACAATGCCGAAGTCGAGTACTTCACCCTCTTCCATGGCCATGTAGGAACTTTTAGGACCATACACTTTCAATATGCTTACATAGGGGATGGCGGTAATCCAACTTCCCATTTTGCTGGTAGCATTGAAGTTTTCGCAAATGTCAAAGCGTTCATACATTTCATCGTCGCCTTCATCTACTACCACAGGGACCGTGGCTGTTACGGTAACGGTTGCGGATGCTCCGATGGCCAGGGTTTCATTGATGGCTTGGGTAGCTACCACTTCATTTCCGCGGCTGTAGTTTATGATGCTGATGCTGTAGTTTTCCATGCCGGGAGTCAGTTCCATGTCACCGTTGTTGGTCACTTGCACTTCAAAGGTGAAAGACACTTCGTTGCTTTCGTTGGCCAGCAGTTCATTTTCGCCCATTAGGGTAACCTTGTCTACGGAAAGCGACTTCTTCAATTCAATATCGGCACTTGCAGCCGTAAATTCATCGATACCAGCGTTTTCCAGACGAATACCAATGTGTGTGCCGGCTGTCACGTTGGGCAGCGATACCAGTGTCCATTGTGTGTCCGACAATGAGGGAAGTTCAACTGCGTACTCATTCCCCATTTTATAACCGTTTCCTTCTTTTGTGCAGGTGTATAACTTCACCGAACCGGACGACTTGGTCAGTTTGGCATAGAAAGAAACGTTGCCGGTTACAGCCGGAGTTACCAGCAGGTCGTTGACCGTGGCTTCATCTCCGCTGTACCAGTCGGAAAAAGTTTGTTCGCCGGCTGCGAGGTACGCCCCGTTCTGTCCGCCTTCGGTTGGGTTGGTGTAGGTAACGTAGTATTCGTTTCCCCAACCTAATTCGGCTGATTCTACGATATGTCCCCAACCTTTGGGAGCAAAGTCATGAGCTGAAACATCGATGTTGTCGAACGGTTCCGCGTAGTTGGTCTGCATTTCGGCATAAGCCGTTCTTGTTCCGCCCAAAACCAACAGGGCGGTGGCCATCATAGTAAATAGTTTTTTCATAAGCAGATTGTTTTGATAGTTAAACATCTTTTTTGGGATATGTATTCAGGGGGAAGGGAATGCCTTTCTTGTCGAATTTGACATTTTGCACCCGTCCGGCCTGACATGAGAGAGGAAAAAATTGTCGGAAAACATGCGGTACATGTTCCCCGACAATTCTGTTTGCTGAAAAATTATTGTTTTACGATGCGCACGGTGTTCCGTCCAGCTTCCGTTTCTACAGTCAGCAGATAAACACCGCTAGCCAAATCGGCCACGTTCAGTTGGCTGACACCGGTTTCTTTCTTGACAATCATGCCTGAAAGGGTGGTCATGGTCACGGTGGCATTGTCTTCCGTCAGGTAAACCACATCCGTAGCCGGGTTCGGATAAACGGCCGGTTCTGACGTTTCGGCCGTGTTCACTTTCGAAGGCGGTGTGGTGTTGAAAGCACTGAAGTGTTCGAAGCGGAAGTCATCGAAGAATGCGGCCAACCCGTCGTTTACCGTATGGCGTACGGCAATGTAGATGGTTTGTCCTGCATATTTGCTCAAGTCAGCGGCAAACTCATGCCAGTCTCCATCGGGAGTGATTTGTCTTGCCGACAGCTCTTCGACGAACGATGCTTCCAGATTCTTTTCGTCATACGGAGTAGTACTTACCAGAATACTTGCTTCATGCACGCTGAAACCCATGCCTATTTCATCGTCCTCTTCATAATTCTGGGCATAGAAACTGAAGCGCGACTGTTCGGTGGCGGTCATCGGGTTGCTGATAATCCAGTCTTCCACGTCGGTGTTTGCTGCTTCGGCTCCGAAAGCTACCAACACCTGTTCACCTGAACGGGGATTTATGTTCCGCCAGTCGGCGATTCTTCCATTCATGACCATGAACGCGAAAGGTTCGCCATAGTGTTCATAGTCAAGCATGGTCATGTTGATGGAAGCCTTGCGGTCTACATCGACGGTGGTGAAGTCGCGCGGTGTAAGCGAACCGTAAGTGTCCTGTTCAAAGTTGTAGAACATGACATCTTCCGGCAATACGTTCACCGAAAGCGGGAATTGAACGCTGTAACCTCCTTCGAACGACACGGTCATGTGTTCTTCTATCTGCTTGCCGGCTTCTTTGGCTTTGAAAGCCAGGTTGAATGTCACGCCCTTGCCCGGTTCTATCGAGGTGGCGGCTTCGAGTCCGTTTGATTCGAATCCGTTGTCTGCATCGAATGCCACGCCGCTGATGGTGAGCGTTTCCGTACCGTCATTAATCAGCGTGAAAATGTTGCCAGAATTGATAGGCCAGTTGTAGTTTTGGTCACCAATGTTCCAACCGTCGACATTGAATGAAGCCAGTTTGGCGGTAGCCGATCCGATGCGTATGTTGTCGAGCGAAAGTCCGGTTCCTTTCATGTAGTCCTGGCAGGCATAGCGCCAGCGGAACGATACTTTCTTGCCTTTGTAGGCGTTGAGCTGTATCCGTTCGCGTACCCAATACATGTTGCTCTTGTCGGATATGATGGCCAACTGTGTCCAGTCGGTTTCGCCTTCTGCTTTTGCTTCAAAGTATCCGGCATCAATTCCATCGGGTTTGGTCGTTGTGTTTTCCACCAGTCCGGTTTCATCCTTTTGCAGACTGATGGCTACTTGGTTACCCCAATAGAAGGATATTTGATATTCTTCGTCAGCAGGCAATGCAATTTGCGGAGTTTCAAGAATGGCTTCTTCACCGTTTCCTCCAGCTGTTGAGAGTGCCGCTTGCGAACCTTCATAGGCTCCTATGTTGGTTACGTCCCAGTCGGTATATCCCTGGTCTATGACACGCCATCCCAACGGAGGAAATGCTCCTTCGAAGTTTTCTGCCCAAGGAAATTCGCTGACGGTCTGGTCGGCCATGGTGCTGAATGACCAAACGGGTACATTCGCAGCATCACCATGACTGTTGGTCGGAACCACTTTCCAGTAGTAGGTTGTGCCGTATTCCAGGTAACTGTCGAATGTATACGAGGATACGTTACCTACATTTTGCCCGTTAAGTACGTTGGTGGCTGCTTCATCTGTTCCTATGTAAAGTTTGTACGAATCGGCAAAGATGACCCGTTTCCATGACAAAGTCACATCGCGGTTGTCTACGTTGCTGGCACCGTTTGCCGGGGCGACAGCTACTGTGGACTCCGGTGCGTTGTCGGCTCCGTATAACGGCGGTAATACCACTTCATCCAAATAAGTCAAAGCCGTTTCGGGAACATAGTCCATACCCATTTCCGGATTGACATAGAGGAACCGGACAAGACAGTTGGTTGAACCGGTTGATGGCAAGTCGATGGTCTTTTTCACAATCTGCTGTTCGGGTGTCGGAGCAGTGAATACGGTTTGCCATGTCTTGCCTCCGTTTTCTGAGAATTGGACGAAGAAATCTGACTCAGGTTCAGTGCTTCCGCTTTCTGATTCGAATTGTTGGAAATAGGTGAAGCTTAGTGTCTTCGGTGTGCCATCTGAAAAGTCGAGGCGGGGTGAAACAAGCATGGCCGAGTCATTGGAGAAGGCTCCTGAACAATAGGCCGAGAAGTCACCTTCCAGAGCATAGGCTGATTGGCTCCAATCGCCTTCGAGCGTCCAGCCTACCGGAGGAAATTCGTTTTCAAACCCTTCGAAAGTCTGTCCGCCGGTCAATGCTTTTTTACCTCCGTTTACTTTCAATACAATGTCACCTCCGTTTGTGTGGATGGTGATGGTCTGGTTAGCTCCATTGCCACCGGTGAGGGTCGGAGCATAAATGACATTGAACTGATATTGGTCGTGTTTGTCGAGGTTGACTTCGGCCGGATTAATGGTGGTGGAGTAGTCGGCGATGGACGATTCTATGCCGGTAATCTGCAATCCGTTGAGACCTGTATTTTCCAGCGTGAATGCTTCCGAATAGTTTTTAGAACCCACCCATACCGTTCCAAAGTAATAAGGGTTTGTACCCGTCAGTTTGGGAAGCGGTGTCGTGGCAGGGGTGAACTGTTCCACTTTTACATCGTCTATCCATACGGAATTCGCTTTTTCCTTTAACATTTTGTGTACAAAAGCAATCCTCACTTTTTTATCCTTGTAGGAACTCAGGTCGATGAGTGAAGTGTAAATTTGCCAACCGGCCCAAGGAAAAACAGTGACACCGCTTTCTTTTAATTGTTCAGCGTTGTTGAACGACCACACAGTAGGAGCAGTTTCGGCCGATTGCCCTTCTTCAACAATCCGCACATCGAGCGTGTATTCTTGGTTGTCCAACGCCGAAACGGAAGCGGCTTTCCATTTAAAGGAAAGTTGGTAGGTGTTGTCTAATGTAAGAACGGGTGATAGCAGACGTTCTTCCTTCGGTCCTTTGGCCGATTCATCATCCGGGTTGGAAAGCCCCATGTAGGCATCGCAGAATGCCGCATGCTGCCCCATCATGGGAGCGTATTTTGAACCGTATTGATTGCACCAGCGATAGTACGTGGTGGGTCCCATATAGGTGCTTTCTACTTCCCAACCTTCGGGCATGTTGGGGTCGTAATATCTTACATCATCACCGGTTTCGGTGCCGGTGCCACCGCTTTCAAAATTTTCGTTCAGCAGAACGGTCTGAGCCGAAAGGCTTGCTGTGCCGGACAGAGCCAATGCAAAGAACAGTTGTCTTTTTTTAAAAAAGGTTGACTCCTAAAGAGTCAAAAGAATGAAACAAAAAGATTATGAACAGTCACAGCGTAGTCTGTGTGAAATTTCGGAGATTTACCGGAAAGTCACCT
>CASEAJ010000057.1 GCA_949285425.1 uncultured Porphyromonadaceae bacterium | reverse complement strand
TCCTTACTTAACACCTCATCAGGCACTACTTGATTCTTTTCTTTCATAATCTTCTTCATTTTGCAAATCTATAAAATAAAAAATACGAGACTCATTTCTGAATCCCGTATTTCCATTTACACAAAATATTTTATAGTGCCCAGTGTTTTTTTATTCAAGAAAATGTGTCAAGTTCAATTGTTGACAAGTTTGAGTTTTCTCCTTTAAATAAGCAAGAACGAGCTATTACAGGAGAAATGATAAAATAAGTTTGTATTCCAATTAAAGTAGACCGATTGGGAAATATAATAGAAAAAAGTTATGATTAAGAAAACACTTTATTTCGGCAATCCGGCTTATTTGTCGTTGAAAAACGGACAACTGGTTATCAAATTGCCTGAAGTGGAGCAAAATGCCGGCTTGTCCGATAGTTTCAAGGCACAGTCGGTGCTGACGAAACCGATGGAAGATATAGGTGTCGTGGTGCTGGATAATAAGCAGATAACCATTACTTCCAGTGCATTGGAGGCTTTGATTGAGAATAACTGTGCGGTCATTACCTGTGACAGTAAAAGCATGCCGGTGGGGTTGTTGCTTCCCCTTTGTGGCAACACTACGCAAAACGAACGCTTCCGCCAGCAGCTGGATGCTTCTGTGCCCTTGAAAAAACAACTGTGGCAACAGACGGTTAAGGCCAAGATTGAAAATCAGGCTTCTGTGTTGCAGGCGTGTGTCGGTGGCGAGGTGAATTGCATGCATGTGTGGGCTAATGAGGTGAAAAGCGGAGATACGGACAACATGGAGGCCCGTGCGGCTGCGTTCTATTGGAAAACGTTGTTCGGTCACATAGAAGGTTTTACAAGAGACCGGGAGGGTGTGCCCCCCAATAATTTGTTGAATTACGGTTACGCCATCTTGCGCGCCGTAGTTGCCAGAGCGTTGGTGTCCAGTGGACTGTTGCCAACTTTGGGCATTCATCATCACAACCGTTATAATGCCTATTGTCTGGCGGATGACGTCATGGAGCCTTACCGGCCTTATGTGGATGAACTGGCTTTCCGTTTGGTGAAGGGACGGAATCCGGTTGTTGAACTGACAAAAGAACTGAAAACGGAGTTGTTGGGAATACCGGGATTGGATGTGAAGATAGCCGGAAAACGCAGTCCGCTGATGATTGCTGTAGCACAGACAACGGCTTCGCTTTACAAGTGCTTTAGTGGCGAATGGAGGAAAATAGCCTATCCCGAACGCAGATGAACCGCTTGAGCGAATATCGGGTTATGTGGGTATTGGTGTTGTTTGACATGCCGACGGAAACGAAGAAGGACCGGAAAGCCTATGCCGAGTTCCGGAAGAACCTGCTGAAAGATGGATTTACCATGTTTCAGTTTTCCATTTATGTGCGCCATTGTGCCAGTAGCGAGAATGCAAAAGTACATATAAAAAGAGTTAAATCTTTTTTGCCGGAGTTCGGACAGGTAGGAATTATATGTGTGACGGATAAACAATTTGGAGAAATAGAGTTGTTTTATGGTAAAAAACCTCAGGAAGTAAATGCCCCGGGGCAGCAGTTGGAACTGTTCTGAAATAAAAAAATCCCATGATTCACGGGATTTTTTTATTTCAGAACAACTGTTTTTTTTGATGCTAAAAGTCTTTGTTAACTATTGAAACAGAATGTGTTGTGTCGGTTCTGTTGTTTCTGATAAGACAAAGATACTAATTTGAAAGCAATTCACAACCCCGACTACGAGGATATAAGCAAGGTCAGGTTGTTTCTGATAAGACAAAGATACTAATTTGAAAGCAATTCACAACGCAGCTGCCACGTGTAATCTCGGTGTTGGAGTTGTTTCTGATAAGACAAAGATACTAATTTGAAAGCAATTCACAACAAGCACTGGAAAGCTACACAATTACGTCTGTTGTTTCTGATAAGACAAAGATACTAATTTGAAAGCAATTCACAACCCGCTCGGCAAGGCGACACG
>CASEAJ010000056.1 GCA_949285425.1 uncultured Porphyromonadaceae bacterium | reverse complement strand
CGTGAGATTAAGAGTATTGTATAACACAAAATAATAAATAATGAAAGAGAAGTGCTTTTATATAGTTAATTTAATTAGATTATTAACGGCTCTCTTTTTGATGAGTGTGTGTATTACAGATCTTTATGGTATAGCTCAAGATCCAATAACCTATGAACGAGTTTACACCGGAGAGTTTTTAGGAGAATATCAATATGATACTTTATCTCAATTTAAAATGGGCACTATTGTACAGTTGGTGTTTATTTCTATTTATGTGGTATTGGTGATACTACATACTTGCATTTTGAAAAGAAGAATAGTCTTATGGGGAGTGAGGGTAATGGATTTGATATTGTCTATATTCATAGTTTATTCTTTGTTTGGGTATATTATATATTAACGATTGTTGAGTTGTTGTTGCAAAATAAATTTCTTTGAATACCAAGCTGAAGACGGCACAAACTTTCAACCGTACAAGTGCGGAGGCAAGGAGTTTGTGGAGACGCACGGGCTGGACATGTACGACAGTCATGCACGGTGGTATGACCCGCGCTCAAACAAATTTATAACAAATTTCCTTTGCCAACCCATTTAAAATAAAAGATGTATGAAAGAAATATATGAATTCAGAATTTTTGAAGACAAGTATCACCTTTTATCTACAGATAAAGGAATTTTTAATGGAAGTGTATATATATTGGATACCGTAAAAACAGATCCCTTGTACAAAAAAATAGGAGAAATAGACCAAAAACTCAGGAAAAAGTACAAAACAACTTTGTATAGTTATTGGGAAATAAAACGAACTTATACAAAAAAAGATTTGAATGAAGCCAAATTATTCCAATTTGATATGAGGTATTTTGAACCATGTGGCGAAGAATGTGGTACACTTTATGATGAAACTGCGGCTTGTCCTTTCTGTGGAGCAAACAGAAAGCAACTTAACATATTACAACTAAAAAAGGGAAGCATTCCGAAAAAAAAGGACATTGCATCCACTTTGGGAAATGAAGTGATCGTATCGGAACGTTTTATCGAAACTGCGAACAAATGGGGAATGACAGGATTTGATTTTTTACCTACCAACATTAATGCATATTATCAATTGAAAATCAATCGACAAATAGAACTGTCCTCAAAGACAACGGTTGGAGTCACACCGTTTGATCTATCTTCAAATTGCGAAGGAGAAGTGTATAAATGTCCTCACGGAGACACGTTAGACCTGTGCCAATTATCGGAAGCATATGTGAAAAATGGAACTGAAATAACAAAAAACGATCTGCTGGAAAGTAGCCAATGCATTGGCTACAATGTAGGGGTATTTCGTCCTAGGCACCTTTATTTTTGTTCGCCTAAATTTCAACAAATGGTTATTAGTGAAAATCTGAAAGGGTTCAAATTTGAAATAGCACATATCGTGTAGTTTTTTCTATAGTGGGGAATTTACAGGAGCCAACCTCAAAATAAATTGAACCACACAAAAAAACATAGGGTTGCGGTTTCATGCCGCAACCCTACAGAACAATATCATCAAACAAAATAACGGTTTAGTTTTTACGGCCGAACAAAGAAAAATGCACATAACGTTTAGGATGCATGCGCAAATCAATGAGCAGGCTGTCGGTACTGTTGGCTACCTGGGTGAGGTCTATGTATAGCTGACGGTCGTTGAGCAAAGCACCCAAGGTGCCATCGCCACTATTCAATTGGTCTATGGTCCGGTTCAAGCCTGTCAAGGTATGGTCAAACTTGCTGAACGTGCCGTGATAATCTATTTGTTTCAGGTTACCACTAATGACCGACATGTCATTCAACAGCACATCGGTTTTTCCAAGTATTTGCGGCACATCGTTGGCCATCAGATGACGCAACGAACCTGAAGTGGCGGCCAAATCGGCTGCCGCCTTTTCGGCCGAAGCAAGCGTATTGGCGAGGCTTTTGTCTTCCACCAACAAACGTAACGAACGGACCAGCGAATCGGCCTCGAGCGAGAAAGACTCTATCTTAGGCAGCAAGCTGCCGGCAAGCGTTTCCAACAAACCGGCATCGACATGCGACGGGACCAAATCACCATCCGCATAAACATCCTGAACGGCATCACCTGTAGGAATGATCAGGCGTATGGCCTTGCCACCCATCAAACCATCATCAAACATCTCAACAACGGTTCCTTTGGACAGGCGTATATCTTTAGACACCGATATTTTGACGGTAAACGGCGTTTCACGGGTAAAGTCATAAACTATTTCATCCACCTGCCCCACTTTGTAACCCTTCACATAAACCGGAGTCGACACAACCAGCCCTCCTATTTCATCATATCGGGCATAATAGCTGTTCGTGGAAGAAAAGATGTTGATACCTTTCAGAAAGTTCAATCCAAAATAAACGAGAAAAAGCGCTCCGATAACGATAATTCCGAACTTCAATTCGCGCGACAAACTTTTCTTTTTCATTTCACTATGCTTTATTGTTTCTTCAAGAGTTTCTGTGCTTCCGCCACCGATATTTTCCTGTCACCCAAAAAGGCAACGACAAAAGCATCGGGGAAACGTGACTGTACGTCTTTTTTCACCTGCTGTATCTTGTCATAGTCAGACGTATTTCCTGCTGTGTATTTGTAGATTCCGCCTTCCATAAAATATTCCACGTTGCGGATTCCTTTCAGTTTACGGTCGTTCGTCTTCAACTTTTCCCGCGAAGTGGTGAACTGCACCTTGAAAACAGGCCGTCCGGAAGTTTCATCCAGTGTGTCGGCCGGTCGGGCATCTGCCACATTGGAACGCTTGTCATAATCGTGCTTGTAGGCATTGAAAGCATTGCTAAGAGCCTGCGCCAAGGCATTCTGTCCTTTTTCCGACACCATGTAGCGCTCTTCTTCCGGATTGGATATGAACCCCAGTTCCACCAACACTCCGGGACAGGCCGACCGGTGAAGCACGATAAGTTCACTTTCCTTCACCCCTCTGCTTTGTCGTCTGCAATGCGTTACAAACTGATTCTGCACGGCTGCTGCAAACTCGACACTGCGTTCCATATATTTGTTCTGCATGAATTCAAACATAATGTACGACTCTACCGAAGTCGGATCAAAGCCCTCGTAACGGGTCGTGTAGTCATCTTCAAGCAAAATCACTGAATTTTCACGCATGGCTACATCCAGATTGGACTTCGACTTGGAAAGCCCGAACACGAACGTTTCCGTTCCGGCCGTAGAACGGCTAGCCGTGGCATTGGCATGTATGGAAATGAAAAGGTTGGCGTGGTTCTTGTTGGCCAGTTCGGCCCGGTCGAACAACGACGGATAGGTATCACCTTTACGGGTATAAAGCACTTTCACATCCGGATGCTGTGCCTCTATGAGTTTGCCCAACTTGAGGGCTACCGCCAAATTTATCTTCTTTTCCTGCGAAATGGATCCCAATGCACCCGGGTCGCGCCCGCCATGCCCCGGGTCTATAACCAGCGTAAAATTTTGCTGGGCCAAGGCCCAACTGCACGAAAAAGCGAACGCACACAAAAAAAGGAAAAAATGTCTTTTATACACCATTTGTATTGTAGTAGATACCCCGCCGGTTTGCCTGCAAAGAGGAGTAGTTTCTGTTTTCAGCTGCAAAAGTAACCTTTTTTCTTCTGTTTCAGCCCGAATGCTTCCCGTTATTTTCTAAATTAAATGTGAAAAATGCTTATAGACACAAGCGCATCTTTTTTTTTCACTAACTTTGCACCGGAAAGGAAACAAACATGCATGTGGTTGCCTTACCGGCACATCCGGAACATGCAGACCGGCTGTTCGGCCGTTTTATTCTAACAGACAGCGGTTGCAAAGCAAGAAAGACCTTACACTATGCTTGGTCTTTCGAATGGTTTTGTTTCCTTGATATGGATAAAAAACAAGAAAAGAGTTCCCGGCTGAATGCAAGTTCACAACCGATTATATACTTGTAGGATTAACAGACTATTGCTTTTTTTACTGTTGCTGTCTGCTCCGAGTCTGCTCGGTTTCGGACAGTTGCAGGATACTGTTCATGAAACGGTTGCTCTTCCGGACAGCGTACAGCCCACACCCATATTGGCGGCCGACACAACTGCTACAGACACGGTCGCAGCCTCCCCAAAAAACAAATCAAACCAACTTGATGCGAAAATAGAATATTCGGCACAGGATTCCATCGTGTTCTGGAGCAACGGTACGGGATTCCTGCACGGTGCCGGCGATGTAAAATACAAAAACATAACCCTGAAGGCCGACTACATACGCGTGAAAATGGACAGCAGCCTGCTCTATGCACGCGGAACAACCGACAGCATTGGCGACCCGGTTGGCGACCCGATATTCGGTGAAGGCGAAACCGAGTACAATTCGAAAGAAATCACATACAACCTGAAATCGGGCAAAGGGTTTGTAAAAAGTGCTGTGACACAACAGGGCGAAGGATACATTGTCAGCGAAAACACAAAGAAGACGGGCGATGACATGCTGGCTGTTGCCGGTGCAAAGTACACAACATGCGACAACCACGACCATCCGCACTTTTACCTCAACATAAAGAAAGGAAAAGTCAAGCCCGGCGAGCACATAGTGTCCGGTCCGGCACAACTGGTGGTGGCCGACGTTCCACTGCCGCTGGTCATTCCGTTCGGTTTTTTCCCTTTTACGGACCAATACTCTTCCGGGCTGCTGATGCCTACTTTTGCCGATGAACTGACCCGCGGTATGGGGTTGATTAACGGAGGATATTATTTTGCTTTCAACGACTATTTTGACCTGGAACTGCGAGGAGAAATATACACCAAAGGGACCTGGGGCATTACCGCCAACACCAACTACCTGAAGAAATACAAGTTCAGCGGAAGTTTCAACATGAACTACCGGGAAGATGTCACCGGTGAAAAAGACATGCCCGACTACCAGAAAGCCAAAAGTTTCCGCGTGACGTGGACACACCGCCAGGATGCGAAAGCCAACCCCTATCGTACCCTCTCGGCCAGTGTCAACTTTTCTACCGCCGCCTACAACCGTAACAACATAAACTCCTATTATGACCCGGCTGTCAACTCGCAGAACACAAAAAGTTCGAGCATTACGTTCACCCAGCGGTTCGCACGCATTCCGGCTTTGTCTTTATCGGGAGGCATGCAGCTGACCCAACGTACGAGCGACTCGACCATCAACCTGTCGTTGCCGAACCTGTCTATTGCCGTAAGCCGCATCTATCCATTGAAACGAAAGAATCCGGTAGGGAAAGAACGTTGGTATGAAAAAATATCGTTAAGCTATTCCGGTACACTGGCCAACAGCATTCAGACAAAAGAAAACATGTTGTTTTCCTCTTCATTCACCCGCGACTGGAAAAACGGTATGAAACACTCCATTCCCGTTTCCGCCTCGTTCAACCTGTTCAACTACATAACGGTCACACCCAGTTTCAGCTACAACGAACGCTGGCACACCAGCTCATACCGCAAGCGTTGGGACGAACAGCGGAACGAAGTGGTGACAGACACGGTTTACGGTTTCAACCGCAACTACGATTTCAGCGGAAGCATTTCGGCACAGACCAAACTATACGGCTACTACATCCCCATACGGAAACTGTTCGGAGACAAGATAGACCGCATCCGCCACGTCATCACCCCCAGCATCGGATTTTCCTATCACCCCGACTTTGCCGATCCCCGTTGGGGTTTCTACGAAACGTACATCGAACCCGATCCTTTAGGACCCTATCCCGGATACAAGGAAGTGTCCTACTCCAAGTATCAGGGTACCATGTACGGAGGTCCAAGTGCAGGCGAATCGGGAAGCGTGAATTTTTCGCTTGCCAATAACCTCGAAATGAAACTGCGTAACGACAATGATACCACCGGAAAGGAACCGTTCAAGAAAATCAGTCTGATTGACAACTTTTCTTTGAGCGGCAGCTACAACCTCATGGCCGACTCCATGAACCTGTCGACCATCAGCATGAACTTGCGTCTGAAATTGGGGAAGAACAAGACCCTCAACCTTTCCGGAAGTTTTGACCCGTACATGTACAAGCTGGACGAAAACGGACGTCCTTACAAGAGCGGCGACTACACCTGGCAGCATGGCATGTTCCCGCATTTCTTAGGGACAAGCGCATCCTACACACTGACCCTGAACAACGACACGTTCAAAAAACTGTCGGCACGGCTGAGAGGCGAAGACCCGGAAAGCGAAACCGACAAGCAGGAAACGGAAGGAGAAACCGATCCGGCCGGCAACGAATCGGGCAAACAAACCGTTGACCGACGGGTGCAAAGAAAAGAACGTGCCGAACTGGACAATGATGGGTATGAAAAACTGAATATGCCTTGGAATGTCAACATCAGCTATTCGGTGAACTACCGCCCATCCAGCGACTTCAACTACGACAAAATGCGCTACCGAATGCGCTTCACCCATTCACTGCAACTTTCGGCAAGTCTGAGTCTGACGGACAACTGGAGTTTTTCCGGGAACACATCGTTCGACTTCGAAGCCAAACAGTTCACCCAAATGAATGTCAATGTCACCCGCAAACTGCACTGCTGGACCATGACGGCCAATTTCGTTCCCTTCGGCTATTACAAGTCATACAATTTCCGCATTGGGGTCAACGCCAGCATGCTGCAGGACTTGAAATATGAAAAGCAAAGCCGCTACAGTTCCAATCCGGTAGTATGGTATTAATGTAAAATCAATAAATGCCCGACAGGGCAAATGTCAAATAAAAAAACGAAGCAAAATGAAAATTACAAACAACAAATTTGTCTCGGCAGAATATGAATTGTATGTCGACGGAGCAAACGGCAACGGTGAACTGGAACTCATGGAACGTGCCACTTCCGAACAGCCATTGACCTTTATCTTCGGAATCGGTATGATGCTGCCCAAATTCGAAGAAAACCTTTTGGGGTTAAGCGCCGGCGACACGTACGAATTTACCATTCAAAACGAAGATGCATACGGACCTTACGTTGATGAATATGTCATCGAACTGGACCGCTCCGTATTTGAAGTCGATGGAAAATTCGATGACGAAATGGTACGCGAAGGCAACGTGGTTCCCTTAATGGACACGGAAGGAAACCGCATGAACGCACAGGTTGTTTCTGTCACCAGCGACAAAGTCACCGTTGACCTGAACCACCCCCTTGCTGGAGAAAACCTGCACTTCAAAGGGAAAGTGCTCGAAGTCCGCGATGCGACAGAACAGGAACTGGCGGCCCTGATGGGAGGAGGCTGCAGCTGCGGTTGCGACTGCAACGACGACGATTGCGGTGGTCACTGTGGTGGCGGTTGCGGAGGATGCCACTAACAACAAGCCATTACAAACTGCGAGTTGCAAGCAACCGGTCTTGCCGCTCGCAGTTTACATTCCGCCCCACAAGGCACACCCCACCACCGGTCACACATAACTCATAACCCACAACTCACAATTGATATATGTCAAACACCTTCGGCAAGATATTCACATTTACCTCATTCGGCGAATCGCACGGACAAGCGGTAGGAGGCATCATCGATGGTTGTCCTCCATTAATTGAAATCGATGAAACCTTCATCCAAAACGAGTTGAACCGACGCCGGCCAGGACAGTCGGACATATCCACCCCCCGCCAGGAAGCAGACAAGGTGGAATTTCTCTCAGGCATATTTGAAGGAAAGACAACCGGTACCCCCATTGCTTTCGTCATTTGGAACACCAACCAGCACAGTTCCGACTACGACCACCTGAAAGAGGTGTTCCGCCCGTCGCATGCCGACTTCACCTATCTGCAGAAATACGGCATCCGCGACCATCGGGGTGGCGGCCGCAGTTCCGCACGCGAAACGGCCGCCCGTGTCGTTGCCGGAGCGATAGCCAAACTGGCCCTTCGCCAGTCGGGCATCGAAATCATGGCCTACACCTCGCAAGTGGGGCACATTGCCATGACCCTGCCTGCCAACGAAGTCCAAGCGGATGAAATAGAAAAGAATATCGTGCGCTGCCCCCAACCGGAAGTGGCAGAACAAATGATTGACTATATCCGGCAACTGAAAGCGGAAGGCGACTCGATAGGAGGCATTGTGAGCTGCGTCATCAAACATGTTCCAACCGGCTGGGGTGACCCCATTTTCGACAAATTGTCGGCACGCCTGGCACAGGCCATGTTCAGCATCAATGCAGTACACGGATTTGACTACGGAGGAGGGTTTGAAGAGGTTGCGCTGAAGGGTTCGGAAGCGAACGACCCTTTTATACTGAAAAACGGCCAGACGACCACGGCAACCAACCATTCCGGAGGCATACAAGGAGGCATAAGCAACGGACAAGATATCTATTTCCGGGTACTGTTCAAACCGGTCGCCACCATCTCGAAATGCCAGCACACCGTCGACACACACAGTCGGGAAGTGCTTTTGCAGGCAAAGGGTCGCCACGACCCCTGCGTGTTGCCTCGTGCCGTACCCATTGTTGAGGCCATGACCGCCATAGCCTTGATGGACTTTTACCTGCAACAATAAACGCCGCAAGACCGGTCAACCTTTTTTCACCCGGTCCTGGTTCTTGTTTACAAAGTCCTTCCAGTTTCTATAAGGCCGCTCGGAGACTGGGTTACCCAATTGCAGAAAATGACAATAAGCAGCCGCCAGACCATCTGTGGCATCGAGCTGGGGCAACATCTGTTCTTGCGGAATTTTCAGAAAACGGCGCAACATATCGGCCACCTGCTCCTTCGACGCCTGCCCGTTACCGGTAATGGCCATCTTTATTTTCAAGGGCATGTATTCCGTAATGGACAGGCCACGGTACAAGGCTGCAGAAATGGCTACTCCCTGCGCACGTCCCAGTTTCAGCATGGACTGCACGTTTTTCCCGAAAAAAGGAGCCTCTATGGCCAGACAGTCAGGCTTGAATTCGTCAATCAGCGACAGAGTCCGGGCAAATATGCGTTCCAGTTTCTGATACGGGTCGGTATATTTTTTCAAGTCAAGCACTCCCATAGCCACCAGATAAGGTTTGTTTCCCTTTATCTGCAGCAAGCCATACCCCATAACCGTCGTTCCCG
This sequence comes from uncultured Porphyromonadaceae bacterium, assembly GCA_949285425.1. Lineage (GTDB taxonomy): Bacteria > Bacteroidota > Bacteroidia > Bacteroidales > Paludibacteraceae > QVMH01. The sequence goes on along the minus strand of CASEAJ010000056.1, from coordinate 6,454 downwards.
GGTCAATGCCCAATATCATCTGATCCTGTATCATGGCACAATCTCCAAAACCGAAGAGAAACACAACACTTCATCACCAAACAATCCGGCAAAGCGGCTGGCAAACACTTCTCCATACTCACGGTTCCAGGCTTCAAGCGATGCCACATCCTCGGTGTGAAACTGCACGGAGTAGGAACTGCCCTCCTGTTCCACGTCGGCCGTAAGCACCTTGGCCACCCGCGGACGGTCAAAAAAGCCGGTTGCCAACATGTCCGGGATATGCTCTTCCCGCAGCCATTTGAACCATTTTCCATACATTTTATCACTCACCAAGTAGGTCGTATTGAATATAATCATATTGTTTTGTAGAAATTTATTGATTTCACATTGTTTTTTCCAAAACTTCTATTATCTTTGCAGCGCAAAAGCAAAAGGGGTATTAGCTCATCTGGCTAGAGCGCAACACTGGCAGTGTTGAGGTGAGCGGTTCGAGTCCGCTATACTCCACTTGAAAAGAAGCATTCAGTCGGATGCTTCTTTTTTTGTATTCCCTCTCCCCAACAAACAGCCCCGGCAAAAAAGGAAAGACAAACTCCATTCACATAACCATTCGAAACCATATCCAATCTTCATATCATACTTTCTGACACTGAAAAAGTAAAACGCCCCACTGTCAACATTGACAATAGGGCGTTGCAATTCTTCTCTTCGTGGACCTGGAGGGAGTCGAACCCTCGTCCAAACAAGGAAAAAATAAGCTTTCTACATGTTTATCTCCGCCTTCATTGTCGGGCACAGGCAAGACCGGAGCCACCAACCTGTACCTTATCCTCTAAATTTTCATTCCACATACGAGGCTATGCAGAACTATCCCCGATTTAGCTGCACTTCCTGATCAGACGGCCTCGAGGCCACGGCGTCCGGGAAATGTCTTGTTCCAGCACCTTGTGCCGGAATTAAGCTTGAAATCTACTGTGCTTCGATTAAGCAGCAAGAGCGTAATTATTTTCGCCAGTTAAAATTTATGAGACCCGGGATTTACGAGCCGGCACCACGACGCTCGACATGCTTACTTACCCCTTCTACCTGCTGTCGAAACCAAACAGGCCCGTTATGGGATTGTGCGGCACAAAAGTACAACTTTTTTTTCACCTGACAAATGCCCGCTACTCTTCCTGCAAAAAACGTGCTATTCCCTGCAGTTCGGCCTTCACCCGCCGCAAACGTTCCGATATCTCCTGCTGCTTCGCCACCAGGTCTTTCTTTTCATTCATTTTCTTGCGGGCCCCCTCAAGCGTCATCCCCTGTTCATTGACAAGAAAAAGAATCTGTTTGATGGTCTGAATGTCCTCCTGCGTGTAAAAGCGGGTACGCCCGGCATTGCGTTTCGGACTAAGCTGGGGAAACACACTCTCCAGGTAACGCAAGTGAGAAAGGTTTACGTTGAACATGCCGGCAACTTCGGATATCGAATAATAGCGTTTTTCCATAGGTCACGATTATTGAAAAAGAGAACGGTACATGCGGTTTATTTATATATCCTCAACCGCTGGCCCACATAAATGCGCGAACCCGAAATATTGTTCCACTGACGGATTTTGGAAGCGGAAGTTCCATACTTCAAGGCTATATGCCCCAGCGTTTCGCCGCTTCTCACCTTGTGATAAATCAGGTTGCCCGACCCTCCCGGAGCCGACGAGCGGTAGATTTCTATCTCTTTTCTGCGGTTGTTAATCAGTTCATCGGCCTTATAGGCACACACCGAGTCGCAGTTTTCCACGTACGCCGTGGCATATTTCAACGGCAGACACAGAGAGTAAGGACGTATATCGCCCGGAATGATGTCACGGCGGTATTGCGGATTCAGTTTCCGTATCTGTTCTTTGGGAACGCCCAGCACCTCGGACAGTTGTTCAAAATGAATGCGGTTCGTCACCATGACCGTATCGACCAGCAGGGGCATCTCCGTCTCTTCCGGGCAGATGTTATGCTCCCTCGCATAGTTCATAGCATAGTTGGCCGCAATGAAAATAGGCACATAACCGCGTGTTTCGCGAGGCAGATAAGGATAAATGGCCCAGAAGTCGCGCTTGCCGCCCGAACGGCGGATAGCCTTGTTCACATTTCCGGGTCCGCAATTATAGGCGGCTATAGCCAGGTGCCAGTCGCCATACACCTTGTACAAGTCCTTCAGAAAACGGGTCGCGGCATCGGTCGACTTCACCGGGTCCATGCGCTCGTCAATGAGGCTGTTCACTTCCAGACCATACAGGCGGCCGGTACCAATCATAAACTGCCACAGACCGGCCGCTCCCATAGGCGATATGGCCGTCACGTTCAGGGCCGACTCAATGACCGGAAGATATTTCAGTTCAAGCGGCATGTCGCGCACATCCAAGGCCTGTTCAAATATGGGAAAATAATAATTGCCGGCCCCCAGCATATACGAAAGCAGGTCGCGCCTTTTTTGCGTATACACCTCTATCATGGAGCGCACGTATGCATTGTAAGGCAATTCAATGACATGAGGCAGCAGGGCCAGGCGTGCCATGTAAAGCGAATCGGAAGCCGGCTGCAAAAGGGTGTCGGGCACACAGTCCGTCTGCGGTGCACGGGCCACCATCCAAGTCTCGAGCAGACAGTCGAGCATCTCCTCAAAATCATCGGGCAGATTGCTGATGGTGTCAAAGCCCAAATCCTCATAATACGGTTCAAAAATAGACTCACCGAAAGCCGTTTCCCGAGAAAGCGAATCGGGGTTTTCCCCATCCGATGCTTCATTCTTCAACAGGCAGTACACACGTCCTTGCAGCACCAGGGTGTCTCTCAACAACGAGTCGGGCACCAACAAGGCCGGTTCGGCCTGCAACGTTTCGGCATTCCTGGCTTTCCGGTCGGCACGCTTTCCGGACGATTTGAAAATAAATCCGTAGGCACAATCCGCCGAAAACAGCAGCAGGAACGCACCTATCATTTTGAAAGAAAATTTACTCATTGTAACAAATGTAACTAAACCAACGGAAGTGCGGCATGTCCCGGCCGGCACTCCAGGCAAGTTCCATAAATTGCTTTATGGAGCCACCTTTACTTCAAACGGAGCCTCCACTGAACGCCTATCGCGTTGTTTTGTCCCCAAACCCGGCTCTGCCCGAAAGCATCATAGCCATTTGTTTCCTTGGCATACATCACATCGCCGCCAATGATGGTCGGACTGATGTTCAACGAAAGGTCGGGGCTTATGTCAAAGTCATACAGCTGCGCATCGACATAAGCCCATAGGATGCTCAGCCCGTACACCCCTACCGAAACAAGGATGCTGTAGTCACGATAGCGGCGGTAATTGTCCTGAAAACTTTTCAGCCGGTCGCGGTAAGCCGCCTCGCCCCCCATCTGTTCAAGCGTAACGCCCATGTTGTTCAAATACTCCAGATGGCTGTTGGTCGTAGGGTCGCTGTCAATCATGTCGCGGTAGGCCGACTTGTAGAACTGGTATTCGCTCGAGAACCACGTCACTGCAAAAGCACAGCCCATATAGGCTCCGTACACAATAGGGAGCTGCCAGTACTTCTTGTTCACTATCTGCCCGTAGCCGGGGATAATGGCTCCCAGCCACACCACCTTTTCCGGGTCGGGCCGGAATGCGGCCGTGTCGGCCGCCACCTCTCCCTGCTGCACACTGTCGGCTTCGAGCAACAGCACATCCTGCCCGTCCGTGAGCGGTATGACGGTCACCGTATCGGGCGAAGCCGTATCCGCTTCCGGAGCCACGTACACCCCGCCGTCCGAAGCCTGCCCGTACAGTCCGAGCGGCAACAGCAGGCAGGATGCCCAAAAGCCTATGATCAGTCTATAGTTCTGCACCTTGACGTTTCAGATTCAAATTTTATCGAACAACTCCATAATGCGCGCCAACTCCTCATCGTTGGCAAAAGGAATGCTGATTTTTCCCTTTCCGGCCGGGTTGCAGGTAAGCTGCACCTTGGTGCCCAGCCGGTGGCTCAGCAAGCGTTTCAAGTCGTCCAGTTCCTTGAGTCCGGCCACCGGATTCTCCGTCTTGGATGCCGCAGGTCGGGCTTTTTCCTCAAAACTGCCGGTTTCAAGAAACATGCGCACCATTTCCTCCACCTTGCGCACGCTGTAGTGGTGGGCCAGTATGTCCTCGTACAAGGCCAGCTGGGCAGCCGGATCGTCCAGTCCGAGAATGGCACGGGCATGTCCCATATCAATTTTCTTGTCCTTGATGCCCATCTGTATCTCGGCCGGCAGACGCAACAGACGCAGATAGTTCGCTATCGTGGCCCGCTTCTTGCCCACCCGCTCGCTCATGCGTTCCTGGGTCAGCTGGTATTCTTCCATCAGACGCTGGAAAGTAAGTGCAATTTCTATTGCGTTCAGGTCTTCGCGCTGAATGTTTTCTATCAACGCCATTTCCATCACCTGCTCATCGGCAGCCGTTCTCACATAGGCCGGGATGGTTTTCAGTCCCGCCCGTTTCGACGCGCGGTAACGGCGTTCCCCGGCAATAATCAGGTAAGTGCCGTCGTCGTTCTTGCGCAGGGTAATCGGCGAAATGACTCCCAGCTCGCGTATCGAAGCCGACAGTTCATCGAGCGCTTCTTCATCAAAATGCGTACGGGGCTGGTTCGGGTTGGCTTGTATCAGGCTCAGTTCCACCTCGCTGATTGACGAGGAACCGCCGGTCGTTATGCTGTCGGTATCGATCAGTGCGCCCAACCCCCGGCCCAGTCTTGACTCCATATGTTTTGCCATAATTATTCCTTTCGGGAGGAAGCATATTCCATCCCCTTCAAAAAAAATAAGTTCAGACGGGTTCCATAAAATCCCCGCCACAGAAAATTTATACGGTGTGTGGGCTTGCTTCTACGTGTCTCCGGCTTTCGGGCGGCACTTTCATTTCCGGTTGCATGGTTGAAAAACCGCCAGAAAAACGAATGTCACCGGCAAAGCAATTTACAGAACCCAGCTTTATTGTTTTCTAATCAGTTCCTTTGCCAGGTCCATGTAGTTAGCCGCCCCTTTCGATTCCGGGTCGTACGTAAGCACGGGCTTGCCGTGACTGGGTGCCTCGCTCAAACGCACGTTGCGGGTAATGGCCGTGTCGAACACCATTCCCTCAAAGTGCCTCTTCACCTCGTCATACACCTGGTTGGCCAGGCGCAGGCGGTTGTCATACATGGTCAGAAGAAATCCTTCTATTTCCAGTGCCGGGTTCAGCTTGCCTTTGATAATTTTAATGGTGTTCAGCAGTTTGCTGATGCCTTCCAAGGCGAAATACTCGCACTGCACAGGGATGATGACCGAGTTGGAGGCCGTAAGCGCATTGATGGTAATCAGCCCGAGCGAAGGCGAACAGTCTATCAGTATGTAGTCATAGTCCTGCTTCAACGGAGCCAGCAGCTTTTGCAGGCAACGTTCGCGGTTGACCATGTTCAGCATCTCTATTTCGGCCCCCACCAGGTCAATGTGCGACGGTATCACATACAGATTTTCTATTTCCGTGGGCAGAATGGCTTTGGCCGGCTCCACCCCGTCAATGAGACATTCGTAAATGGTAAACTCCAACGAGCGGATGTCGATACCCAGTCCCGACGAGGCGTTGGCCTGCGGGTCGGCATCGACCAACAGCACTTTTTTGCCCAGTGTGGCAAGCGAGGCCGCCAAATTGATGGCCGTAGTGGTTTTCCCCACTCCACCCTTCTGATTTGCTAAAGATATTATTTTACCCATATACTGTTTGTGCAATAACAACCGGAAGGCAACAAAATCCATACCGGCTTTAATGGGGCAAAGATAAAAAATATCTTCCACTTCCCAACGGACCCACATTGATAAAGCTTCTTAAAAATGCTTGTCGCGCCCCGTGTGTTCCGCCTATTTTTTTGAAACAAAAGGAGGTTATGCCATGAGAATAAAACGGAAAAACGGCCATCAGTCCGAAGCGGGAAAGTTTGCATACGGTTCATACAACGAATGATGAATTGACAGTCAATCGTGTCACTTTCAACTTTCAATTTTCAACTAAACAGTCACCCGCTCACCGCTTGCCACTTTTCACTGTTTTTTGTATCTTTGTACAGACGGTCCAAGCCGGTTTTTCTCCGACCGTTTTTCCTTGCTTTTTTTACCACCTCCTTCAAGCAACACGCTGCACTTCCTATAGTTTCTTGACCGACTTCCTATAGCACATTTTTTAACACTCATCCTTTTTCTCACATTACCATCTATTGTTCAACATGTTATCTCCTCCACAAAACAGGAAAACCAACTATAGCACGTTGGGCAACTAACTATAGGAAGTTGAACAACTAACTATAGGTAGTTGAATAACTTCTTATAGGTAGTTGTTGAACTTCCTTCAACAAATAGGGAAAACGCATTATAATAACGTGCCTTTTGACGAATAAGGCTTGCATCAAAGGGGCTGTCCGCCCCTGCGACCCCGACTTCATTT
>CASEAJ010000055.1 GCA_949285425.1 uncultured Porphyromonadaceae bacterium | reverse complement strand
TATAAGCTACAACATAAAAATCTCCTGCTTTTGGTCCTATAATTGCAATAAACAAGGGCTAAAGCAGGAGATTTTTTACTTCTAAGTTTTAATCTATAAGATTTTTACTTTTGCAATTCTATTTTGAGACAGCCTCTTTTTGTCCATGCGATATGTTTTCGGAAAGTTATTTCAGTTCCACTTCTTCCACCTTGGATTTGTAGTACCCTTCGGTCAGATTGAAGAAACGAGACTTCAGCTGTTCTACAACTTCCGGATATTGTGAGGCGACATTATTGGTTTGTGCCGGATCGCTTTCCATGTCGTAAAGTGTGAAGTCGGGCATGTTGCCGAGTTCGTTTCCGGTGAGATTGGTGGCCGGACCGGCATAAGGAGGAATCATGCTCCATTTCCCTTGACGGATGGCCATTTTCCCTTGTGCTTCGATAATCAGTTCGTCACGTCCTTTGTCACTCTTGCCCAACAGGGCCGGAAGTTGGTTCTGACTGTCAAATTCGCCGTTCAACGGACAACCCAGCAGAGCGGCAAATGATGCCATCAAGTCCATTTGGCAGACAAGGGCATCGGAAACCGTAGGCTGTATCTGCCCTTTCCAGTAAACGAACAGAGGTACATGCGTACCGGCATCGAACAGGCTGTATTTGCCTCCGCGCAATCCTCCTTTAGGGTCGTGCCGACCCAGCATTTCAACCGCTCCGTCCTTGTATCCATCGTTGAGCACCGGTCCGTTGTCGCTGGTGAACACGATGAGCGTGTTTTCCAACAGTCCCAATTCTTCCAAATGGGCGATTACCTGTCCTACGCACCAGTCCGCTTCGACAATGGCATCGCCTCTCGGCCCCATGTTTGTGCTTCCGGCGAAACGTTCGTTCGGCGTACGTGGCACATGAGGTTGGTGCAGTCCGAAATAGAGAAAGAACGGGTGGTCGCTGTTTTGTGTGATGAATTCTTTCACTTTTCCGGTGAAGTAATCGGCCATTTCCTCATCTTTCCAACGTGCCTTCTGTCCGCCTTTCATGAAACCTATGCGAGGTATGCCGTTCACAATGGAGTTGTTGTGCCCGTGTGACCATTGCATGCGCAACAGTTCGGGGTGGGTGAGTGCCGTGGGTTCTCCGTCGAAATTCTGTTCGTAGCTCACCTGTATCGGGTCGTCGGGGTCAAGCCCTACCACATCTCCGTTCTCCACATATACGGTCGGTACGCGGTCGTTTGTGGCGGCAATGAGGCATGAATAGTCAAACCCGATTTCTCTGGCTCCCGGTTTTACGGTCTTGTTCCAGTCCACATTCCCGTTACCCATGCCCAAATGCCACTTGCCAATGGCACCGGTCACATAGCCGGCATCCTGCATCATTTTGGGCAGGGTATGCTGTGTCTCGCTGATGATGAGCGGAGCATCACCCGGAAGTATCTTGGCATTTTCGTTTTTCCATGGATACATGCCCGTCATCAAGGCGTAGCGGCTTGGTGTGGAGGTGGCGGAGGTGGCATAACCGTTGGTGAACTTGATACCTTCGTTGCCCAGCCGGTCGATATTGGGTGTGCTGATGGTTGTTGAACCGTATGCATTGACATCGCCGTAGCCGAGGTCATCGGCCAGTATGACAATGATGTTGGGACGGCTTTCTTTTTGCTTTGTGCAGCCTGCCAAAGCAAGCGCAGAGGCGGAATAAAGGAATAATTTCTTTTGCATGCAGGTTGTTTTTTATGTTGAAAACAGGTTGTTACTTCGGTGCCGGTACGACCAGGCAACGTTCGGCCCATTGGTCGTATATCCGTTCCATTTCTTTTACTTTGTCCGGGTATAAGGCGGCCTGATTGTGCAGCTCGGTCCGGTCTTCGTTTAGGTTATACAGTTCCCATTGTTGTTTTTTGCCTGCCTTTTTCACAATTTTCCATCCATCTTTCCCTATCAAGGCCTTTTCGTTAAAGTGCTCGAATCCGATGTGTTCATGTCCGATGCGTGTTCCGTTTTGAAAAATGGGTAGCAGGCTTTTCCCTTCCAATGGAATGATAGCGTTTCCGTTATATTCGTCTGGATACTCGGCATGGGCCAGTTCTATGCAGG
>CASEAJ010000054.1 GCA_949285425.1 uncultured Porphyromonadaceae bacterium | reverse complement strand
TGAACCGAATTATCGCATCGGATAGCGATTCAAATCGTGAATAAGTAAAAATATATATAAAACACTAAATATTAATAAATTATAAATCAACAATGCGAATTTAACGCATCACTAGTATTTTGAAAAAATAAAACAAGTTGCATATTCACCTAATATGTTGGATGATATAGTTATGAAAAAGAAACTGATAATTTTTGTTCTTCCTTTTTTTCTGTTTGCCTGCAATAAACCGGCCGGTGAATTGGTTGGTTTGGGTGTAAATGGTTCGTTCAAGGAAGCTAACCCTTATGGGATGGTGTTCGTAAAGAAAGGTACCTTTTTGATGGGACCCAATGACCAGTCTGCAATAGGGGCAATCAACGACAAGTCAATTAACGTGACTGTTGATGCGTTTTGGATGGATGAAACGGAGGTGACGAATGATGAGTATAAACAATTCGTTACATGGGTTCGTGATTCTATAGCGCTTCGGGCACTTGTGATGGCAGGAATGGAAGAATACTGCTTGACTTGTAACAGTGATGACCCGTATGCCGCTGACCCGGAAGTGGCCGGATTGAATTGGAAGGCGAAAATTCCGTGGAATTCGAACGATGAGGAAATTCGTGACATTTTGTCGTTCATGTATTACGGCGGTGGTGATGACCTGTCTATGGGGCTGACCAAAGAGTTGAATCCTTCGGTTTTGCGTTATCGCTATGAATGGTTGAATTATGACCAGGCTGCATTGCAGGGAAACAAATATGATGTGAATACCGGTGCTTATCCTCCTAATGCAACGGTGCGTGTCGATACTTCGTATGTGGATGAAATGGGAGTGATTCGTCATGAAACCATTACCCGTAAGCTGGCGTCAAGGCGCGATTTTATATCCTCTCGTATTGTGAATGTTTATCCGGACACCATGACCTGGGTGCGCGACTTCCAGTATGCTTACAATGATCCGCGCATGAAAATGTATTTTTCGCACCAGGGATATGCACAATATCCGGTAGTTGGAGTGACTTGGGAACAGGCTCAGGCTTTCTGCCGTTGGAGAACCGACTACTATAACGCAGCCAATAAAATAAAGGGCCAGGATTATCGTCTGCCTACAGAAGCGGAATGGGAATATGCAGCAAGAGGTGGCCGTCGCATGGCACTTTATCCTTGGGGTGGTAATTATGTGCGCGACAGCCGTGGCTGCTACATGGCTAACTTCAAACCCATGCAAGGTAATTATACTGACGATATAGGTTCGACCACTATGAAGGTCGGCACTTATATGCCAAACGATTTCGGATTGTATGACATGGCCGGTAACGTTGCCGAATGGACTTCGTCGGCGTATAGTGTGTCGAGCAATACGTTGGTTTATGATATGAACCCGAACTTTCAATACGATGCAAAGAACAGCGATTCGGACATCATGAAACGTAAGGTTGTGAAAGGCGGTTCGTGGAAAGATATAGCGTATTATTTGCAGTGTGGAACAAAAACTTATGAGTATCAGAATGAATGCCGGCCTTACATAGGTTTCCGTTGCGTACGTTCTTTCAATGGTGACTAAAATCTGATAAAATAACATAATAATAAAAGAAAAAAATGTCTTCTAATAAGAGTCAGTCGAAATTTTCTGTGTGGTACAATAGTCCGGCAGGAAAACGTTTAGTTGGAGCTGTTTACAGTTTGGGTGCATCGGTTGTTATTATAGGTGCCTTGTTTAAGATTATGCATTGGCCTTTGGCAGGTGTTCTTTTGACGGCCGGGATGATTACCGAAGCGATTTTGTTTGCAATTGGTGTGTTTGAAAAGCCGCACAAGGAGTATGATTGGGACAAGGTTTTCTCTTTCGAAGGGGAAGGACAATCGTTGTCAGGTTTTGGTGGTGGAGCCGCTTCGGCACAGCAAACAATGCCTGCTGTCGGACAGTTGGATGAAAAAGAAGTACAGAGTTTGTCTGAAGGTATAAAGAATCTGTCAGCAACGGCAAAAGAATTGAGTTCATTGTCTGTAGCCATGGGAGCGGCAAAAGACTTTGCGAAGAGCATGGAAAGTGCAGCCGAATTGACTTCCAAGTATACAGAAACACAGCAGTCATTGGAAAAAGCAACAGGAAATCTTTTTGCTTCTTATGAAACATTGAACGCGGACATGAATGCGGTGGTAGACCACACGAAACAATATGCAGACAATGTTGTAGGTTTGAACAAGAACTTGTCGTCGCTCAACTCGCTGTATGAGATTCAGTTGAAAAATCTGCAAATCCAGTCAGAAACGGTTGCCGCACAGACGGAAAGCACACGTTTGATAAATAAAAACCTGGATGAACTTGTAACCGAGCAGAAAAAAATACACGAAGAAACGGTAAAGGCTGGAGAAGAAATGGGTAAATACAGAAATTCGGCCGCTCAATTGACTGCTCAGGTGGCAGAACTGAACAAAGTATATGGCAATATGTTGAATGCTTTGAGTTGATTTATCTATACAGGAAAAAAACCGAAATTAAGTTTAATTGATAAATGAGTGGTGCAAAGAATTGCCCGGAAACTCCGAGGCAAAAAATGATAGGGATGATGTATTTGGTGCTGACGGCCATGTTGGCACTGAATGTGTCGAGTGAAGTCTTGCAGGGATTTACGTTGGTAAACCAAACTTTGCATTCTTCCATTCAGTCGGCAGATGTCAGGATGGAGGCGTTGTATGATGATTTTCAGAGTTTGTATGACCAAAATCCGACAAAAGTAAAGGAATGGCTTGACAAAGCACACTTGCTGGAACAGAAGTCTGATTCGATTTACGATTATATCCAGAATTTCAAGTATCAGATGATACGTCTGGCCGACAAGTCGGATGCAGACCCCGAAGCCATGGACATCAAGGCGAAAGACAATTTGGATGTTGCCGGACAGTATGCTTTGGTACAAGGCAACGGAAAAGAGCTGAAGAAGCGTCTGGAGGAATATCGTCAGTTTTTGGTGGATTTATCTGCCGGAGACTCGCTTAAAAGAGCCATGTATGAACTGATTTTCGATGTGAAAGACCCTGCTGGCAAGTCGTGGGAACAGGCCATGTTTGAGATGATGCCGCTTTCTGCTGCCGTAACACTTCTGACGAAGTATCAAAGCGATATACGTACTACCGAAATGGACATGGTGCAGTATCTGAAAGCTCAGACCGATGCATCGGACTTCCGTGTAAACAAGATTGAGGCTTTGGTGGTTCCGAATTCGAATTATGTGATGAAAGGTAGCAAGTACTCTGCGAAAATAGTGCTTGCAGCAGTTGACTCTACCGCTCGGCCCGCCTATTTTGTAGGTAACGAGCAAATTGCTGAAGATGGCGTTTTCGAACGTATGGCAACGACAACCGGAGTTGTGGAATATAGTGGATATATCCGCTTGCCGGGTAACGATGGAATTGTACGTAATTATCCGTTTTCCAGTGAGTACACGGTCGGCGAACCGACAGCTACCATATCCAACATCGATTTGAATGTTGTATATTTGGGTATTGACAATAAATTCAGCATATCAGTTCCCGGTGTCACGGCAGAGGATATAGAAGTGTCGGCACAAGGAGCAAAGGTGCAGAAGTCCGGGGCCTATTACATTATCAATCCAACGCAGGACAAGGACATCAATATTATAGTTTCTGCACGTTTGGATGGACAGCTTGTTCAAATGGGTTCGATGCAGTACCGGGTAAAATATATACCCGACCCCAAGTCCTTTGTTCGCTATTATGATCGTGGTGGTGTGGAACGTCAGGTGCAGGAAGGACGCTTGTCCAAGAACATCCTGCGAAATGACCGCTTTACCCTCATTGCCAGTTATGGAGCAGATGAGTTGATTAAGGCAAACTTTGATGTTGTGTCGTTTTCTATGACTACAAAAATCGGTACGGTCGATGCCCAAGGCAACAAGTTGACCAAAAGACAGCTTGATGATATAAACCGACTGGAACGTGGAGATATAATCACATTCAGAAATATTAAGGCAAAAGGGCCGGATGGAAAAGTCCGTACGTTGAGTTTGCTTCAGATAGAAATTATTTAATTCGTTTTATCCAATCTTTTGAGGAGGATTTGTTTTATGAGAAATAGACTTTCAATCGTAGTTTTGTTGCTTGCATTCTGTGCTACACTTTTTCCGTTGAAAGCACAGAAGTCCAGTTTCCCTTTCTTTGACCAAAGTGGAAAAATTCGCTTGCAGACAACAGAATTGGATGACTTGGCCGATACCATTGCCGTGATATCGCACCGTGCGGATGATATAGTTTGGGCACGTGTGGTATATCGTGTCATAGATATGCGTGAAAAACAGAATTATCGTTTGTATTTTCCCATACGCTATGACAATCCTTCCTACCGGAATTTGTTTAAGGTGATTTTGGATGCAATCTGTAATGATGGCTTGACTGCCTATGAAAGAGGCGTTGAATTCTTGCCCCAGTACAACCGTCCCTTGTCGGCAGAAGACTTGCAGGCAAACACTCAGTTGCCTAAGGAAACGGAAGATGAAGAAAACTCCTATTTGATAGAGGCCGATGCCTTGGGTACACCGACCTTGAATGTGGACAATTTTACATATTATGTAAAGAATCAGTTGAAATACATCATTCAGGAGGTTATATTCTTTGACAAGCATTCTTCTCGGCTTTATTCGAAGATTATAGGTATAGCTCCATTGTATTCTGCTCATCCGCACAAACAGGATGCGACGGCAATGTCATCGTTGCATACCAGTATTCTTTTCTGGGTATTGTTTGATGAATTGAGACCCTTCCTTGCCAAGCAGTACATGATAAACAGCGGCAACGAAGTACAACGTCTCACTATGGACGAATTCTTTGCCCAGCGTCTTTATAGTAGCTATCTGTTAGGTGACAACAACTTGTTTGGACGCATGTTGTTGGACTATGATAAGGTAGTCGATAAAGATAAATTCGAGCAATATGTGAAAAAAGAACAGAAACGTATTGAAACGGAACTGCTCAATTTCGAACAGGACCTTTGGGAGTATTGACGCAGTTTTCACAGTTTGAAAATAATGAAGGAAAGGTGGCCGTGCGAGTCGCCTTTCTCTGTTTAATATAAGATCAGTATGAATATAGCAACATTGCTTTCCGGAGGAGTCGACAGTTCTGTGGTTGTGCATCTGTTGAAAGAAGCCGGATATACCCCCGACCTTTTTTATATCAAGATAGGTTCAAATGATGACGATGAACTGCATTGTACATCAGAAGAAGACATCGAAATGGCCACTTTGGTAGCTCATAAATATGGGTGCAGGCTGGAGATTGTCGACCTGCACCGTGATTATTGGGATAATGTGGTGGCCTATACGATAGATAAAGTGAAAAAGGGCCTGACCCCCAATCCGGATGTCATGTGTAATAAACTGATAAAGTTTGGCGTTTTCGAGCAACGGGTCGGCCATGCTTACGACAAAACAGCCACCGGTCATTATGCCACCACAACCGAGCGCGATGGGAAGGTATACCTTTCTACCGCCAAAGATCCGCTGAAGGACCAGACCGATTTTCTTGCCCAATTGAATAAATTGCAGGTCTCCAAACTCTTGTTTCCTGTAGGAGGGTTTATGAAAGAGGAAGTGCGTCAAATAGCCTTGAAGGCCAATCTTCCCAGTGCAAAACGACATGACAGTCAGGGAATCTGCTTTTTGGGGAAAGTGAATTATAATGATTTTATAGCCCGCTATCTGGGAGAAAAAGAAGGTCCCATCGTAGAGATAGAAACCGGTCGGGTATTGGGTACTCACAAAGGTTATTGGTTTCACACCGTGGGGCAACGAAAGGGACTGTCGCTTTCCGGAGGTCCCTGGTATGTAATCAAAAAGGATGTGGATGGGGACGTGGTCTTTGTATCCAAAGGCTACGGGGCCGAAAAACAGTATGGACGGGAATTTTCCATGCGCGATTTTAATTTTATAACGGACAATCCTTGGTTGCATACGGATATGCCGGTTGATGTGACCTTTAAGATACGTCATACTCCCGAATTTACCCGGGGCAAGCTTTACAAGACTCCGGAGGGGTATCACATTGTTTCGGACGAAAAGTTGCAAGGCATTGCCCGGGGCCAGTTCGGGGTAGTGTATGATGAGCAGTCGCATATTTGTATCGGCAGTGGAGAGATAGTCTGAATTTTTTGCATTTTTTGTAAACAAGGAGATATAGGCAATTGGGACTGTTCGGGTTTCATGACCTTGTATCTCTTTTTTTTGTGTAATGTAACGAGATTGTAAGACAATGAAACATAATTTATGATGATGATTTATGACAGTCTTTACATTTGCAACGTGACTGATAATAGAGAATGTACCATTGCCAAGGTGGTAATGTATGGTAAAAATCTAATTTTGCAGCACTCTGAGAAATCTTGAAAAAATGACAACTAATATAAAAAATGAAATGAGAAACAGAAACATGTACAAAAAAAAGAACCGTCAGCGAAGATTAAGAATCTTGATTCTTGCTTGCAGTTTGTTCGCTGTTGTGCCGTTTATGGCACAAACTAGGAATGTGACAGGTATAGTGTATTCGCACATAGATGGTGAACCGGTTATTGGAGCAAATGTAGTTGTACAGGGTACCCAATCAGGGACGGTGACAGATCTTAATGGTGTTTTTTCTATCGCAGTGGATGAGAATGATGTACTAGAGGTGTCATACATTGGTTTTGTGACACAGAGAGTTTCTATAAAAGGTCGTTCAGACCTTAAGGTCTTTCTTATGGAAGATACTCAAATGTTGGAACAGGTTGTAGTGACAGGTTACACGACTCAACGTAAATCTGATTTGACTGGTGCTGTGGCAGTGGTGGACATGGAGGGAATTAAAAATATACCCGAAAACAATCCGATCAAGGCATTGCAAGGGCGTGTACCCGGTATGTCAATTACTGCGGATGGTAATCCAAGTGGAACATCCACGATTCGTATTCGTGGTATTGGAACATTGAATAATAATGATCCGTTGTTTGTAATCGATGGGGTACCTACCAAGGGAGGTATGCATGAGTTAAATCCTAATGATATAGATAATATTCAAGTGTTGAAAGATGCATCGGCTGCGAGTATATACGGCTCAAGGGCTGCGAATGGAGTCATTATTATCACTACGAAAAAAGGAGAAAAAGGTAGCTTGAGGTTGAATTTTGACACCTACGTTACCCAGTCCTTTTATACCAATAGATTGGATGTGATGAATGCAAAAGAGTATGGTGAAACATTATGGTTGGCTACCGTAAACAGTTCGGAAGATCCCAATAAGAATAACATTGGGTATTCGTATGATTGGGGATACGATGTGAATGGTAATCCAGAATTATATGACATGTGGGTTCCTATGTATTTGGATCCCGAGAAAACGATGTTGACATCCGATACAGATTGGTTTGATGCAGTTTCTCGTAATGGTTTGCAGCAATCTTATAATTTGTCTCTCAGCAATGGGACAGAACGAGGTGATTATTTCTTCTCGTTGGGTTATTTGGAGAATGAAGGGGTCTTGGAGCATACGTCCTTTGAGCGTTTTTCAGCTCGCATGAACTCATCGTATGAATTGATTGATGACATTTTGACGATAGGAGAAAATTTTACATTAAATCGTACATCTGAAGTTCAAATTCCGGATGCCAATATATTGGATATGGCATTGAAAGCATTGCCTTTGATTCCGGTTCATACAATTGACGGTCAAGGTTGGGGTGGCCCGACAACAGGCATGAATGATCGTCATAATCCGGCTCGTTTGTTGTATGACAATAAAGATAACAAGTATGCTTATTGGCGCTTGTTTGGGAATGCTTATATAAATATACAACCTATTAAGGGCTTGAATATAAGGAGTAATTTCGGATTCGACTACACTAATTTTTATAAAAGGAATATGGTGCACAGTTATACGAGCGGGATGTTGCATAATGATTTGAATTCGGTGACTTTGGGAGAATCGTATGCGACTAAATGGACTTGGAGTAATACGGCCAATTATGTAAAGCAGATAGGTCGACATGATATTGACGTATTGGTGGGGATGGAAATGTATAGGGAAGAAACTATCGACTTTTCAGCGTATAAAGATGGTTTCTTGGTGGAAACTCCGGAACAGATGTGGCCTGATATGGGGATTGGTACCTCAAAAGTCACAGGTTTCTCCTCGGAATATGCATTATTGTCTTATTTTGGGAAAGTGAACTATGCGTATGACAACCGCTATTTGGCATCTGTAACTTTGCGTTATGATGGTTCTTCTCGTTTTGGAGAAAATAATCGTTTTGGCACATTTCCCGCATTTTCGTTGGGTTGGCGTATTAGCGAAGAATCGTTCATGAAAGACACGAAAAGTTGGCTTTCTGATTTGAAGCTTCGTTTTGCTTGGGGACAAACAGGTAATCAGGAAATATCCAATACGGCCGTACATACGCTTTATGTAACCGATTATGGTGTAGGAGACCCGACTTGGTCTTCCGTGAATGGGACATCGTATGACCTAACGGGTAAAGGAGGGGAAACTCTTCCCTCTGGCTATAAAAAGGTACAACAGGGGAATCCTGATTTGAAATGGGAAACGACTACTCAGACTAACATAGGGCTGGATTTTGGCTTTTTTGACCAACGGTTGTATGGTTCGGCAGAATATTACATAAAGAATACAGATGACATTTTGGTTCAGCCACCTTATTTGGGTGTGATAGGTGAAGGTGGATACTGTTGGTATAATGGTGCTTCGATGGAAAATAAGGGTTGGGAAGTCAGCTTTGGGTGGCGTGATGAGACTGAATTTGGACTTTCTTATGGCATTTCCGGCAATATATCGGGGTATCGTAATGAAGTAACGAAATTACCGGAAGATGTTGAAAATGCGTATGGCGGTAATGGAAAAGGTGATAATATTTTGGGACATCCGATTAATTCTTTCTACGGGTACATTGCTGATGGTATATTCCGTTCAGAAGAAGAAGTGTTGGAACATGCTACTCAGAATGGGGGAGAAGGTGTAGGACGCATTCGTTATCGTGATATAAAAAAGGATGGGAAGATAGATGAGGATGACCGGACTTGGATCGGTTCTCCACATCCAGATTTTACTTATGGGTTGAATATAGATTTGGCTTATAAAGGTTTTGATTTAAGTATGTTGTTTTATGGGGTTCAAAATATAGATGTAAATACCTATGCGGTAAAAAGCGAAACCGACTTTTGGAGTATTAATGATGTCCGCTCTAATAAGGGTACCAGGCTGTTGGATGCTTGGAGTGTGAATAATCCCGATTCGGACATTCCGGCTGTAACGGCTTTAAATGCAAATGATGAGGGGCGTATGTCCACGTATTTTATAGAAGACGGTTCTTTCTTGAAGTTGCGTAACTTACAGTTAGGCTATACTTTACCTCAAGAAATTACAAGAAAGGTATTTGTTGAAAAACTCCGTATTTATGTTAGTGGTCAAAATCTGTTCACAATAAAAAGCAAAAAGTTTACGGGGGTGGATCCGGAAAATGCAGCATTTGGATATCCGATACCCACTACGTTTACAGTCGGTTTAAATCTTACACTATAAATGAAATAAAAGTATAGTTATGAAAAAGCTTCAATATAGATTAGTATTTGTGATTGTAGCCGTATTTTCTATGACGGCTTGTGACTTTCTTGATGTGGAAAATCAAAGCGGGTTGGATCCGGAACAAGCGACGGATGCAGAACGCTTTTGCAATGCCGCTTATGCAGCGTTGTTGAATATGCGTGATGTGAAATTATGGGCATGGGGCGATGTCCGTTCGGATGATGCCTACAAAGGAGGGGGAGGTACTAACGATGGTTATCCGGAACATTGCTATGAAACGGGTACGCACATAACGACGACTTTTACGGAACCGGATGGTTATTGGTTTATTCAATACTGTGGCATTTCCCGTGCTAATACGGCTCTTAATGCATTGGATAAGGTGTCGAAAGATGAATTTCCGGAAAAAACAGTTCGGCAAGCAGAAATGCGCTTTTTGAGAGGACATTTTTATTTTTTGTTGAAAATCTTGTTTAAATATGTGCCTTATGTAGACGAAAAGACTCCTGCCGATCAATATTCGCTTGTATCCAATCGGGCTTTGACCGATGAAGAATTATGGGATAAAATCATTGCTGACTTTAAGTTCGCGTATGATAGTTTGCCGGAAAGCCAAGAAGACTTAGGGCGTGCAAATAAATATGCAGCAGCATCTTATTTGGCCAAGTCTTATTTGTATAAAGCGTATCGTCAAGATGAAAAACATAATGTGGTTTCCATCAATATAGGCGATTTGGAAAAAGTGTTGGAATACACAGATGTCGTGCTGAACTCAGGATATAATTTGGAAAGTGATTTTGGCTATAACTTTTTGCCCGAATTTGAGAATGGAGTAGAAAGTATTTTTGCCATTCAGTTCTCTAAAGATGATGGAACTATGTTTGGTAATTTGAATTTTGCCGACTTTTTGGCAGTTCCTCAGGGCCTTGGTTGTTGCGATTTTCACAAGCCTAGCCAGAATTTGGTGAATGCATTCAAGACAAGCAAGGGTTTGCCAATGTTCAAAGTGACCAATGGTGTTTATTCGGAAAATTATGATATAGCCAACTATTCTCGTACCAAGGCAGCGGATCCACGGTTGTTTCATACAGTAGCGATAGATGGATTGCCATATAAATATAATGAAGAACTATTGTTCCAAAATGCTTGGAACCGAAATCCGGGTGTTTACGGCAATTTTGCTTCGATGAAGGAGAATGTGGATCCTTCTTGTGATTGTTTTGTGAATTTATCGCCTTATTATGCAAATTCTTTGAATAAGATACTCATTCGTTATGCAGATGTTTTGCTGATGCGGGCAGAAGCATTGATTGAGTTGAACCGGGAAATGGAGGCTTTGCCTCTGATCAATCGCATCCGTCAACGTGCAAAAGATAGTGCCAATGGATTGGTTAATTATTCTGATCCGGATTTAAAGCCATTGATGGAGATTGCCTTGTATGAAAATGGAGTGAATTGTACTTGGAATCAGGATTTTGCACGCCATGCGTTGAGGTGGGAACGTCGTTTGGAATTTGCAATGGAGAATATGCGTTTCTTTGATTTGGTTCGCTGGGGAATAGCGGATGAAGTGATGAATAAATATTTCCAATCGGAACGAGCCAGACGCTCTTATTTGAAGGAAGCAGTTTTTGTGAAGAATAAAAACGAGTATGCTCCGATACCCCAACAACAGATTGGGTATAGCAAAAATTTATATGAACAGAACTATGGTTGGTAGTAAAAATAACATGAAAAGAATTATGAACAAATATGTGAATTGGGCGATGACTTTATTCGGGTGCATGTTTTTGGGGACGGCATGCGAAAGTGAGCGTGAAACATTGGATTTGACTGCCGATGTGACAATCCATGAATTTTCGATTAATGGCGTACAAGGTGATATAGACAATAAAAACCTGACAATAAAATTGCTTCTTCCCCCGAAAACTGATGTTTCGGCTTTGGCTCCGGATATCGTAATTGCTGAAGGTGCCGAGATAGCACCTGCTTCGGGGGTGGTCCAAAACTTTACCCGTGAGGTGGAATACAAAGTTCTTAACGGAAACTTATACAACATATATAAAGTATCGGCAGAAGCGCTTAGTGCCAAGATAACCAAATTTGTTTTGGATGGGCGGTATAATGGGGTGATTGATCAGCAAAACAATAAAATTAGTGTAACGGTTCCGACCACAGTGGACATAACGAGCATGATTCCTACTGTAGAATATACGGAAGGAGCCGTGTTGTCTCCGGATGCATCAGTTGCTCAGAATTTCACAAATCCGGTTGAGTACACTTTGGAATTTATGGATAATACTTTTACTTATGAGGTGACGGTAATACAAAGTGATCATACTTATGCATTCTTGGGAACAGCTGCGACACTGGATGGCTTGTCGAATGCAGATGAAAAGACTGCGGCAGAATGGATGCTGGACAATGTGCCGAACAGCCAATATGTTTCATTGGAGGCCTTGAAGGACGGTTCTGTGCCATTGAATATGTTTACGGCAGTGTGGTTCCATTACGAACAAACCAACACCTTGCCTATGATTGCGACGAATAAGGCTGTTATTGAAGCGATAAAGACATATTATGAAGGCGGTGGAAATGTGTTCTTGTCGGGTACAGCTTGTCTGTATACTGGAAGTTTGGGCATAACTCCAGACACTTATGCGCCTAACAATGCTTTTGGTAGTTTCGGAACAGCGGATCAGGTAAACGCTCCAGGCGAAGAGTGGGGTATTGCGATTACGGGTTGCGAATCACATCCGATATATAAAGATTTGTTGATAGATAAGATGACGCAGTCATGGCCTGTGGTTTGGTTTATAGGTGAAGGTATATCGTTACGTCGGAATATCGGTTGCCCATGGGATTTGGTTGCTCCTTATAAGCAAGATTGGGCTGATTGGTCATCTAAGACCGGTGGAATGCCATTGGCTTCTTTTAACTGGGATGATGATTGTAATGAAAAAGTGGCCATATCTGTATTTGAAGGTGTGTCGGGTGGAAAAGGTACTGCAGTTTGTGTAGGAGCTCCTTCTTATGACTGGTATTATGAGCAGGAGAAGGTGACTGCCAATGAATATTATTCGAATATAACGAAAATGACTTTGAATATATTTGAATACCTGAGTGAATAGTGTGGGTATTGTGTTGAATTTAAACAAATGGGTTTATGAAATTTTATAGTGTTTATGCATTGCTTACATTGGTCGTCTTGAATATCTCGTCTTGTAAAGGGAATGATGTGTATCCCCAAGAGGAGATAGACCGTACGACCGATTGTCGAGGAGTAAAGGAAAGTGGCGGTTACGCCACGTGGTATAAGCCTGTTAACGGTTGGGTTGGTGATCCGATACCGTTTTATGACAATGGGACTTTCTATGTGTTTTATTTGCAAGATTGGCGTACCGGTTACCCGTTTTTACATCCTTGGCACATGGTTTATTCTACCGATCTTTCCTCTTTCACCTTTGGAGGTGAAACAATACCTTGTGGGGCTGAAGATGAACAAGATGTGGCGTTAGGTACCGGAAGTGTGATAAAAGATCTTGAAACTGGCGAATACTGTGCTTTTTATACAGGGCATCAATGGACTTGGGAAGCGATGGGAGTTCCGACCCAAGCCATTTTGTTGACCACATCAAAGGATATGAAGACATGGACTAAAAAGGGAGAAGACAATTTTTATCTGTCTCTCCGTGGAAAGGGCGATTATGTGGAAAACGATTGTCGTGACCCTCATGTCTTTTATGATGAAGAAAGCGGGTTGTATAAGATGGTGGTAACGACACATAGCAGTGCCGGGGCTACGTTGGCTGTCTTTACTTCGAAAACTTTGCAGGATGATGATGCTTGGAAATTGGAAAAACCGTTGTACACCGATCCGTCCATTTGGGTCATGGAGTGTGCTGATGTTTTCAAGGAAGGGAAGTACTGGTATTTGACCTATTCCAATGTGGCCGATCGTCAGGTGCATTATCGTTATGCCAAGTCATTGGATGGACCGTGGCTGAAGCCGGAAAAAGATACCTTTGATGGTATTGCTTTTTATGCGGCAAAAACCATGTCAAACGGGACAGAACGTTATTTGGTAGGTTGGTGTCCGACACGCATAGGCGATGGTGATCCGGATCAGTGGGGTGGTTCAATGGTGTTTCATCGTATGTTGTTCAATGGTGATGGGACGATACATGTGAAAATCCCGGGCGGTGTTGATGGTAAATTCGTGAGTCCGAAAGAGAATGCCTTAATTGCGTCGACGGGTACGGTAATCGAAATGGAGGAAGGTAGGATGTATTCGCTTTCAGAGAAGGCCTCTGCTGTGTTTCCTCGCTTGACCAAGGCATGTAAGATAGAGGCTACCGTTCAGGCTGCCAATGAAGATGATGACTTCGGTTTCGCTTTTGGAGTGTGCGATGACAAGACGGAAGTATATTCCATTCGGTTTGATATGGAAAATGCCAGATTAGTTATGTCGAAAGATGATTGGGTTAGCGGAACAAGCCAATTGCAGACTAGTGTGGAAATGTCGGTTCCTGCCGATAAAAAATTTGATGTGAAGATAGTGACGGAAAAGTCTGTATGTGTGATGTATGTAAACGACCAGGTGGCGTTTTCTAACCGTATTGACAAGATGTATGGCAACCCATGGGCCATATTTACAGAAAAAGGAATGAATGTCTCATTTTCAGACATAAAAATTTATGAATAGATCTTTTTTTAACTTTTAAATGTATTTTGTATGAAAAAGAATTTTTTGTTTACAATGTCATTGGCTTTGGCAATGGCAATGCCGTTGGCGGCACAAGATGATTTGGTAATTTATGGCGATGAAACAACTGGAATTGTTTGGCAAAATTTTGCAGGGCCAACGAATGTACAAGAAGTCGCAAATCCATCGCCGGATGCAGTGAATGCCACAGGGAAATGTATATCGATGCTTAGGCCTAAAGAAACGGGTGATACCGATGAAATCGGTTGGCCGTGGGAAGGTGCTTTGTCCGAAAGTTTTGATGTACCCAATATAGCGGAATATAATTCATTGACCATGTTGGTCAAGAAGCCTTACCCGGGTAAAGTATGTGTAGAATTGCAAAACTTGACTGGGGGGAACAGTAGCATGATTTGGGGTCATTATACGGCGGTGGATGGTTCTTGGCAAAAGCTCACATTCCCGATTATCAATATTTCCAGCTTGGGAGAAACCGGTTTGACGAAAATTTTGGTGGAAATACATAGGGAAGTGGAAAATGATAATGACAATTTTGAGGACTGCATAATGTATGCCGATGAAATTACTTTACACAAGGCGATGCCGGCGTTTGGGTTCAATGGTGAGGATTTGAATGCCGGCGGTTGGCTTCCATTTCCTGGTGATGAGTTAAGTAAGAAAGCACTTATTGTGGATAATCCAGATAAAGCCGGTGTTAATGAAACAGTAAGTTGCTTGAAAATAGTAAGAGAAAAAAATGATGAAGTTTTTGCCGGAGCGATAAATAGGAATCTTAAGGTCCATGACTTGAGTCCTTATAAATATTTTACCATGTTGGTGAAAAAGGATATTGCCGGACCAGTTGCTTTGGAATTGCAGTCGCCGGGAGAAACTCAAAAGCAAGTGCTCTCTGCTGACTATACAGAAGTTGGTAAGTGGCAGGAATTACGTTTCGATATACCTGAGAATGTTTTGGCGGGAGAACCGTTGCAGATAATCATTTTACAAGCCCATGCGGTAGATACGAAAGAAGATGAAACATTTACTGAGCCGATAGATATTTATGTAGACGAACTTTATCTGTCGGATGGTACAACGTCTACCGGTAATGTCGTTGTTTCGGATGTAGTTTCTGCACGAATTGTGAAGAGTGAACTTTACAGTGTTAATGGAACGCGTGTGGCAGTATGGGATGGAGCAAGTTACATCCCGAGTGATGTGAATTCGGGAGTGTATATCCTTCGCCAAACGGATGAGTTGGGTAAAGTTCACTCGAAAAAGATTTTTAAGTGATTCCCTATGCAAGTCCGATGTAGTGTTGAACTCTTCTGAGGGAAAGATAAAAAGGTTTAACCTAAGAGATAGAATAACTAACTATAGCAGAGTTGTCAGACTTTCTATAGTTAGTTGTTTAATCTGCTATCGCAAGTTGTTTTATTCATGTTATGTCTTGCTGATTTGTCTTAAGGCCATATATTTCGGATTGCTGTCTTTCTGTTGGTTCAGAGAATGAATTTATGAGATTGGCAGGATTACTTCACAGCCGATGTCTTTAGCAGTCATTATCAACCTGTCTTGAGTCATTTCGGAACTTAGGCCAGCCGAGAATGTATGTGGAAATGGTGAAAAGGGCAGGATATGTTTTTCTAATTAAACCCAAAGTCATGAAATTTATTTATGTGCCATTGCTTTTATTTTGTTTGTTGATCAGTTCTTGTGGCAAAAAATATGATATTACTTTTAATTCGCTGTTAGATGAAATGGTGAGTTATGAAGAAGCGGCTCGTTATCCATTGATCCCTTTCTCGTCTCACTTGGAAAGTAGTTATGACAGGCGTTCCGTGCAGCCGAATGCGGCAGGTTGGTTTGCCAATAATGACGGATTTGGAATTATTCGGGTCGATACGGTAGATGATCGGCAAGAGAATGTCTTGTTCGACCAGAATGGACCGGGGGTGATAACTCGTTTTTGGTTGACGACAATGGATAAACGCGGAGTGATGCGTTTTTATTTTGATCATTCGGAAGTTCCGCAGTGGGAGATACCTGCGTATGACTTGATGCGTTCGGGGTTGGATTTGGGTACAGCTTTGTTGCAGGAGCATCCCAATTACACGCCGGATGGGAAAGGGGGGAATTCTTTGTTTTTACCAATCCCATACAATGAAGGGTTGAAAATCACGTTTGAACTTCCGGACTCGGTTCTTCCATCACCTAAATACTACAATATCAATTATCGTAAGTACCCGGAAGGAACTCGGGTTGAAACGTTTTCTATGGCCTTGGTCGAGGCTAATAAGGAAAAGTTGGCTGAGATAGATTCACTTTTGCTTTGCCATCCGGCTTTTGAAGACGGATTATCGGAATCTAAGTCGGGATTGTTGCGTGGTGAAGGCGTATTGACTGTAAATCTTCCTGAAGGTAGCAGGGCTGTTCGTGAATTGACTATCAAGGTGGATGTGGAGCATTCTTCTTATGAGCAGGTTATGCGTGAATTGATTGTTAAAATGACTTTTGATGGAGCGAATACAGTGGAAGTGCCTTTGAGTGATTTTTCCGGAGGAGGCATGGGGGCTCCTAAATCAGATAGTTGGTTTTTGTCGTCCGATGGCAAAGGATGTGTGAAAAGCCGTTGGGTGATGCCCTATCGAGATAATGCAACGTTTCAATTGATAAATTTGTCTTCTGTTCCGGTGCGTTATGATGTTTCTATTTGTACTGACAAATGGAGTTGGGATGAACGGACGCTTTATTTCCATGCGTCATGGAGACAGGAACGCGGGATACATGTGGAAGCCAATTCTGATAACCATGCGGCTTGTGTGGAGTGGAATTTTGCAACGTTAAAGGGACGTGGTGTTTACCGTGGTGATGTGTTGTCGCTGTTTAACCACACATTGGCCTGGTATGGTGAAGGCGATGAAAAAATATGGATAGACAATGATACGTTCCCTTCTCATTTGGGTACAGGTACAGAGGATTATTACAATAGTTCGTGGGCTCCGGTGATACCTTTTTATACACCATTTGGAGGGGCAACTCGGGCAGATTCGAAAACGTCGACCGGCTATAACACATTTTTTAGGACACGTAATCTCGACCAAATGCCGTTCAATGAACGTTTGCTTTTTGATATAGAAATGTTGAGTTGGATATCGGGAACGGTTGATTATGCGGCGACCGTGTTCTGGTATGGTGATTTGGATGCCGTTGCGGAGCATTGTACCCCGATGACGGAAACTATGCACACGCTTTATGTGCAGCCGGAAGATCCAGCCGCTTATAAGATTGCTGCCGGTGCAATCGAATTTGAAGATTTGAAACCGGTTGCCAAGTCGCACGAGTTATTGGTTGATGGACAGAGCATGTTGACATTCCAGCATGATAAGTGGAGTGGAAGCAAGCAAATGATTTGTACACAAGGGAAAATAGGAAATTTTTTGGAGTTTGAATTACCTTGTAAAGAAAATAAGTGTTATGAAGTAATTCTTTATGTAACGAAAGCTCCTGATTATGGAATGTTGAATTTTATTGTAAACGGCCGGCTTGTACAGAACAGTTTCGATGGTTGTAGCGCACCTCAATTTGATGTGAGAAATTCCGGTCCGATCAGTTTGGGTAAATTCTCTCCTATGGAGGACGGGAAAATTCGTCTGAGGGTGGAATTGGCAGGGAAGAATCCTGAAAGCCATGGTAGTGGTAATGTGATCGGGTTGGATTGTGTTGTTTTAAAGTAAAGTTTGAAAATGTATTTGCATTAAAATATGAAACTTACTAATTTTTGTTGGTTGCTTTTCTCCTCTTTTGTCTTGTTGTATTCGTGTGCAAAACGTGATGTGGTGCTGTTTGATTTTGAGAATAAGGGCTATCAAGGCTGGATGCTTCAAGGCGAAGCCTTTGGTGAGGCACCAGCTACTGGACCTTTGGAAGGACAACTGCCGGTAGCTGGGTTCGCAGGTGAGCGTTTGGTCAATAGTTTTCACGGAGGAGATGACATGTGTGGAGAAATGTATTCTCCAGAGTTTGTCATTGAACGCGATTATATCAACTTTTTGTTGGGAGGAGGTATGGGAGCGGATGTTTTTATTGCACTGGAAGTGGAGGGTAAACGTGTGTTTGAAACTCATCCAGTGGTAGAGAGTGAAACGCTTCAATGGTATTCGTGGAATGTGGAAGAATACCTTGGACGGAAGGCGGTTGTCAAGATAGTGGATAATCAGCGGGGTGGCTGGGGGCATATCTTGGTCGATCAGATAGAGCAAGGAGACAAGGCAAAGAGCGTGATTATGCCCGATTATGAGAAAACGTTTGCTATCACCCAAAAGTACTTGCTTATACCGATTGAGGATAAGGGGCCGGAATCGCAAGTTGTGATTCGTCAGGGAACGAAGCGGCTGAGTGAAACCTTGTACATCCGGGTGGCGCAGACCCAAATCGATTATTGGGTCCCCATCGATGTGGAAGCCTATAAAAGCCAGAATATCACGTTGTGGTTTCAGCATGTGAAAGCGGGTGATATTGGTTTTCCCAGAATCTGCCAGTCCGACTCGTTTGAATTTGATTATGCTGAACCTTATCGTCCGGCTTACCACTTTTCGCCTTACTATGGCTGGACGAACGATCCGAACGGCATGGTTTATCAGGATGGAAAATATCACTTGTTTTATCAGCATAATCCGTATGGCTCCATGTGGGCCAATATGCACTGGGGACATGCAGTCAGTGAAGATTTAGTACATTGGCAACACCTCCCCGCTGCTTTGGCTCCCGATGACTTGGGCAGTATATTTTCTGGCAGCGCGGTGGTGGATGCGGACAATACGGCTGGATTGGGTAAGGGAGCACTGATAGCGATTTTTACATCCTCAGGTAAGCGACAGACGCAATCTTTGGCTTACAGCATGGATGGAGGCCGTACTTTTACAAAGTATGCAGGCAATCCGGTGTTGACGGATGCAGATATGATTGATTTTCGTGATCCGAAAGTCTTTTGGCATGAGGATAGCAAGCGTTGGGTCATGTCGCTGGCCACTTCGCAAACGATATCTTTTTATAATTCTGCAGACTTGAAAACTTGGATGAAGCAAAGTGAGTTTGGAGAAGGTGTTGGAGCGCATGGCGGTGTGTGGGAATGCCCGGACTTGTTTCCGTTACAGACGCCGGATGGGAAAACCAAATGGGTGTTGCTGGTCAGCATCAATCCCGGAGGTCCCAACGGAGGAAGCGCCACGCAGTATTTCATAGGCGATTTTGATGGAAAGACGTTTAAGGCGGATGCGTTGCCTTATCCGTTGTGGTTGGATTATGGTCGGGACAACTATGCCGGGGTAACTTGGAATAATGCTCCCCATGGTCGGAGGGTGTTTATTGGTTGGATGAGCAATTGGGATTATGCCAACCAGGTACCGACCGTTCACTTCCGGAATGCCATGACGTTGCCTCGTGAGTTGTTTTTGCAAAACAGTGGTGGGCACTTGGTGCTGGCGAGTCGGCCGGTGGATGAGTTAACGCAGTTGCGTGGGCAGGTCGTTTCTTTTCCCATCCAACGCATTTCAAGCAAGGGTGCTTCCATTGACAACTTGTTTGAGGGCAATACGGGCTGTTTCGAGTTAGAGATGGTTGTGGTTCCGAACGGAGCGTCCAAGTTCGGTTTCGGTTTCGTCAATAGTAAGGGAGAGTGTTTGAATTACACCTTTGATAGAGAAAAGATGTGTTTGGAACTAGACAGGTCTAAAGCCGGACGGTCCGATTTCAGCGGAAAGTTTGCAACCGTGTCTCAAGCTCCTCTGCCGGCCTGTTCGGAGTATCGCATTCAGTTATTTATGGACAAGTCTTCCGCGGAGTTGTTTGTCAACGATGGGGAAGTGACTATGACGGATGTGTTCTTCTCCAGCGATGTGTTTGCTGGCATGCGGTTTTTCTCGTCTGACTTGTGCAACTGGACGGTGAAAGACATGAAAGTCTATTCATTGGAAAAAATCCGTTAAAAGAAAGTTAAAAAATATATTTGAAATCAAAATGAGAGAAAGTAAATTATCAAAGCTAATACCTGTCATGCTGGCGTTCTTCTGCATGGGGTTTGTGGATATGGTGGGTATTGCCACCAATTATGTGAAGGTCGATTTCTCGTTGAACGATACGTTGGCCAATCTTTTTCCTTCGCTGGTGTTCTTCTGGTTCTTCATATTTGCCGTGCCTACTGGCATGTTGATGAACCGTATAGGAAGACGTAAAACTGTTGTGCTCAGTTTGGTGGTAACCTTGTTGTCGCTTGTCTTGCCTTTGCTGGGCTATTCGTTTGCCCTCATGATGGTGTCGTTTTCCTTGCTCGGCATAGGCAATACCTTGATGCAGGTATCGGTCAATCCCTTACTTTCCAATATAGTGCAAGGCGACCGCTTGGCAAGTTCACTTACGTTCGGTCAGTTTGTCAAGGCCATAGCCTCGTTTGTCGCTCCTATACTGGCAACATGGGCGGCTGCTTCGTTGGGCGACTGGAAGTGGATTTACCCCTTGTTTGTGGCGGTTACGGTACTGTCTGTTCTTTGGCTGGCTTTTACTCCGATTGTTGAGGAGAAGGTGGAGAACGTATGTGCCACTTCCGGTTTGCGCCAAAGCCTTTCGTTGTTGGGAAAACTTTTCATATTGCTTTCCTTTCTTGGCATTATGTGTCATGTGGGTATCGATGTGGGATTGAACGTGACTGCGCCTAAAATTCTTCAGGAACGTTTGGGCATGACACTTGCTGATGCCGGTTTCGCCACCAGTGTGTATTTCCTGTTTCGTACCATGGGATGTTTTAGCGGAACGTTTATCTTGTCCCGTTTTTCGGCAGCGAAGTTTTTTGTTGTCAGTGTGGCGTGCATGCTTTTGGGCATACTGGGACTGATGACCGGACATAGTCTGGCATTGCTTTATGGGGCGATTGCCTTGATCGGTTTTGGCAATTCAAACATCTTTCCCGTTATTCTTTCGCGTGCCATGTTGTATGCTCCTGAAAAGAAGAATGAAATTTCCGGTTTGATGATTATGGGCCTGATTGGTGGAACGGTGTTCCCCTTCTTTATGGGGTTGTTGTCCGATGGTATGAATACACAGCTTGGAGCAGTGTTTGTCATAGCGGTAGGAGTCATATATCTGGCGGTGTTCTCGTATTTAATGAACAGAAACAGATAAAATTTACGTGAGTTTGGGGTAAGGATAAAATTGTTTCATTGTATATATGTCGTGCATCCACCGGCATAAAGTTATCGTCCCACATATGTGGTACACGTGTCCCACGTATATGGTACACGTGTCCCACGAGTGTGAGACACGTGTACCACGAATGTGGGACGATAACTTTGTTGGTATAAAAAGAAAACATCGTGCTGCCGACTGCACAAAACCTTTATCCCGAACTCGAGACAAGTTGTGCATGCGACCTGAATTTTGAAATACGAAGAGTTATGATGGAAAATAATGTCATTGTTGGTTTGGGAGAACTGTTGTGGGATGTTTTCCCCGACCGGAAGGTGCCGGGCGGAGCACCGGCCAATTTTGCTTATCATGTCGGGCAACTGGGACTTCCCGGTTGTGTAGTGAGTGCCGTAGGGCGGGATGCTTTGGGAGCAGAACTGCTGAGTGTACTGAAATCGAAGGAGCTTGGCTCGTATGTGGAGGAAGTTCCGTTTCCTACCGGTACGGTGCAGGTGACGCTTGATGATGCCGGTGTGCCGCAATATGAAATATGTGAGGGGGTGGCATGGGATAATATCCCTTTTACCGACCGTCTGCATGAACTGGCCCGACGGACCCGGGTTGTCTGTTTCGGTTCGTTGGCGCAACGCAATGCAGTGTCGCGGGAAACCATCAACCGTTTCCTTGATGCTTTGCCGGCAGATGCGTTGAAGGTTTTTGACATAAACCTTCGTCAGCATTTTTATGACCGGCCGACGTTGCAGCATGCGTTGGAGCGTTCCAATGTGCTGAAGATAAATGATGATGAAGTGTCGGTTGTGGCACGTTTGTGGAATTGGCAGGACAAAACGGAAATGGAGATATGTTCGCTCCTGCGCGAGCTTTATGGACTGGACATGGTGGTGCTGACGAAAGGTGCTTGCGGCAGTTATGTGGTCACTGCACATGAAACGTCGTTTTTGCCGACTCCCAAAGTCGCTGTGGTTGATACCGTGGGAGCGGGGGACTCTTTTACGGCCGCTTTTTTGGCAGGATTACTTCATGGGATGGATATTCGTCGGGCTCATCGCCTTGCCGTGGATGTGTCGGCCTATGTGTGTACATGTCAGGGAGCAATGCCGGTTTTGCCGGAAGCATTGGTCAGGCAGGCTTTGCTGTAGTTTGAAGAAGGTTGTTGAAAAATAAATGTCCATGAAACATATTCCTTTCCCCTTGATAGTGCTTTGTGTCTTGTGCTTTTGTTCCTGCCAGCCCCGGACGGAAAAACGTATCATTGGTTTTTCGCAGTGCAGTGAGGATGACTGGCGGACGGCAATGAACAAGGAGGCTTTGCAGGAAGCGTCATTTCATCCTGGAATAGAACTGAGGATAAAGAGCGTGAAGGATGACACGCAACAGCAAATCAGGGATGTGGAGCAGTTCATTGCCGACAAAGTTGACCTGATAGTGCTGGCTCCGAATGAAGCGGTGCCGTTGACTCGTGTGACGGAAAAGGCCATGAAGGTCGGCATTCCGGTTGTGCTGGTCGACCGTAAAGTCGCATCGCCGAATTATTCGGCATTTGTGGGTGCCGACAATTACCAGATAGGAAAGGCTGCTGCCTTGTACATGGCAGAACTTCTGAAAGGCAATGGGAGAATTTTTGAAATATGTGGCCTGGATGGTTCAACTTCAGCTGCCGAGCGGCATCGGGGATTTGTGGAGGCGATAGGCGGTTATCCGGATATCAGTGTTGTGTCATCGGTCGATGGAGGGTGGTTTTACGATGTGGCTAAGGAAAAGACCCGACGCTTCATCAACTCAGGACAACCGGTCGATTTGATATTTGCCCACAATGATCAGATGGCTTTGGGGGCTTCAGATGCTTATGCCGAGGCCAATGCCAGTCGTCCGAGCATTGTGGGAATCGATGCGCTGGCCGGAGAGAACGGAGGAATACAAATGGTGCTGGACGGACGCATCGATGCAACGTTTTTTTATCCCACCGGTGGCGAGTATGTGATTCAAACCGCTTTGCGCATTCTCGATGGCCAGTCATACAGCCGTGACAACACGCTTTATACGGCGGTGGTCGACCGGACCAATGCCCGTATCCTGAAGTTGCAGACAGATCAGATTATTGCCCAGCAGAATAACCTGGCAAAGTTGGACCGGGCCTTGGATGAAAGCATTTCTCAATATGCCACGCAAAGGGTCTTGCTTTATGGCTCTTTGTTTGTGCTAATGGTGATTCTCGGACTGCTGGTGTTGCTGGTACGGGCTTACAGACGCTCGAACCGGACGAACAGATTGCTTAAGGAACGGAATGCACTTATCAGCAACCAGCAACAAAAACTGATAGAACAGCGTGACCGGCTGAAACAGTTGTCGCAGGATTTGGAAGAGGCTACGCAGGCCAAACTGGTGTTCTTTACGAACATATCGCATGAATTCAGAACCCCGTTGACTCTCATTGCCGGGCCATTGGATCAAATCATAGCCAAAGAGAGCCTGAGTGAAAGCGGCATGCACATGGCCCTGCTCATGCGTCAGAACATAACGATATTGCAACGCCTCATTGAGCAGGTCATAGACTTCCGTAAAGTGGAAAACGGGAAGATGAAACTCGATTTTGTCTTTGCCGATTTCAAGGCTTTCATCGGAGGCATTGTCGAATCGTTCCGTCCGTTGGCCGTCAGCAAGCATTTGCATTTGGAGTTTTCGGCACAGGCAGAGGAGTGCGTGTGTTGGTTTGATGCCGAGAAAATGGAGAAGGTGCTTTTCAACCTGCTATCCAATGCTTTTAAATATACGCCTGAGAATGGAAGAATCAAGGTTGAACTGGCCCGGGTCAACATGCCCGACGGGAAAGCCGGAGTGCAGATAAAGGTGACCGACACCGGACTGGGAATATCGGAAGAACATCTGCCGTATATTTTCGAACGTTTCTACAAGGCCAACGAGGCGGCCTCGGGATCGGGCATAGGGTTGGCATTGACAAAAATGCTTGTCGAATTGTCGGGAGGAACCATTGCGGTTGAGAGCCAGTCGGGAAAAGGAAGTCGCTTTACGGTGCTTGTCCCGTTTGAGCCGGAGGGGGCTGGCAGCGTTATCTGTAGTACAATTCCGGTTATCAGAACGGAATATGCTTCGGGTTTGGAACAAGTGTCACCGAATGTGACGGAACCGTTGGAAAGTAGTCTCTCGCAGGAAGAAACTGCTGACAAGCCTCTAGTGCTGGTTGTAGAGGACAATGTCGGCATGCGGCTTTATCTGAAAACGTTGTTGGCCGACAGTTATACGGTGCTTGAAGCCTGCAATGGGTTGGAGGGACTGCAAATGGCCGTGCAACAGGTGCCGGAACTGATTGTGAGCGACGTGCTGATGGATGTGATGGATGGATTTGAACTGTGCCGACAGTTGAAAAACCGGTTGTCGACCTGCCACATACCAATTGTGCTGCTTACGGCCTGCTCTTTGGACGAGCAACGGGCTGAGGGCTTTGAAAGCGGTGCCGATGCTTATATATCCAAGCCTTTCAATGACAAACTGCTGGTGATTCGTGTGCGGAAACTGATAGAGAACCGGACCCGTCTTAAGGAGTATTTCTGCCAGAACCTGACTTTTGGAGGAGAAAAGAGGAGTGTAACCCAGTTGGACAGGAACTTTATGGATAAGTTCAGGCAGATTGTTTTGGAGCGGATTTCGGACAATGAACTGAATGTGGATGAGATAGGAAAAAACATCGGTTTGTCGCGCATTCAGCTTTATCGTAAGGTCAAGGCGTTGACCAATTATGCTCCGAATGAACTGGTACGCATGATACGTCTGAAAGAAGCAGCCAAACAGTTGCTTTATACGGAGAAAAGCATTTCGGAAATAGCTTATGATACGGGTTTCTCTTCACCCGCCTATTTCACGAAATGTTTCAAGGAGCATTTTAAGGAAAATCCGTCGGAGTATCAGACTCGCCTGAAGAAACAGTAACCGGCGGTGGCAGCAGGAATTTCCTGTTACGGTTACAAATAGAAAACGGGCCATCCGCTGACGGATGGCCCGTTTTCTATTTGCATTTGTTGGCTTAAGTTTATTCAAACATATTCCTTACTCTTGAAAAGAAGTTCTTGGCCGCTGTTTGGTGTGGCTGCATGTTTTCAAGTTTGGCCAGTTTTTCCATCAGTGCCTTCTCTTCTTTGTTAAGATGTTCGGGAATGTACACGCCAATGTTTACCAGCAGGTCGCCGGTGCCGTAAGAATTGACGCTTGGCAGTCCCTTTCCTCGCAGACGCAGCACTTTGCCGGGTTGTGTGCCGGGGGCTATGGTCACTTTTACCTTACCATCGACGGTGGGCACTTCGACCGAGTCGCCGAGGGCTGCGGTGGGCACGGAAAGCAGCAGGTTGTACACCAGGTCGTTTCCGTCGCGTATCAGTTCAGGATGTTCCTCTTCTTCAATCAGTACCAGCAGGTCGCCGTTGACACCTCCTCGGCGGGCCGCATTGCCTTTCCCGCTTACGCTGAGCTGCATGCCTTCCATGACACCGGCCGGAATGTTGATGGTAATCACATCTTCTCCGCGCACGATGCCATCGCCGTTGCAGTGCGGGCATTTGTTTTTGATGACGGTTCCATCACCTCCGCAGGTCGGACATTCCGTTGTGGTCTGCATGGCTCCGAGAATGGTTTGTTGCACGCGGGTCACACGTCCGCTGCCGTGGCAGGTGTCGCAGGTCACAGCCTGTGAACCTTTGGCGGCTCCGGTTCCGTTGCATTCCTGGCAGGGTACGTATTTTTTGACCTTGATTTTCTTTTCCACTCCTTTGGCCACTTCCGCCAGGGTGAGTTTTACCTTGACCCGCAGGTCCGAGCCTTTGCGCACACGGGGGCCGCGGCTGCGTGAACCGCCGAATCCGCCAAATCCTCCGAATCCGCCCATGTCGCCGAATATGTCTCCGAAATGTGAGAAGATATCCTCCATGGTCATGCCGCCTCCGCCAAATCCGCCCCCGGCAGCTCCGCCCACGCCGGCATGCCCGAACTGATCATAACGTTGGCGTTTTTGCGGGTCGCTCAGCACTTCGTAGGCTTCGGCCGCTTCCTTGAACTTTTCTTCGGCCGCCTTGTCACCAGGGTTTTTGTCCGGGTGGTATTGGATAGCCTTTTTGCGGTACGCTTTCTTTATTTCTTCTACCGAGGCGGTTTTCGACACCTCAAGCACTTCGTAGTAATCTCTTTTTGACATAGTGATTTCTTTCTTTTTTTCCGGCGGTGCCGTGCACCGGTCAGGTTATTCACATACCACTACTTTCGGGTAGCGGATTACTTTGTCGTTGAGAGTGTAGCCTTTGCTTACACAGTCCATGATTTTACCTTTCATGTCTTCGCTGGGTGCAGGGAAGGTGGTTATCGCTTCGTGCAGGTCGACATCGAATACGGCGTTTTCGGTCGGGATTTCCTTTACGCCGTTCTGGCCGAGGAAGCCGACGAATTTTTCGTAAATCAACTGCACGCCTTCTTTCACCGCTTCCACATCCTGTGCAGTTTCCATTGCTTTCAGTGCGCGTTCGAAGTCGTCAATCAGCGGAAGCATGTTTAAAAGAATGTTTTCGCCGGCAGTCTTTATCAGTTCGGCACGTTCCTTCAGGGTCCGTTTCCGGTAGTTGTCAAACTCGGCCATCAGCCGCAGGTTGCGGTCGGTCAGTTCGGCCACCTTTTCCTTCAGGTCATCGGCCGGGGCCGTTTCTTCAGCGGGGGCATCGTTGCCGTTTTCCGTGGCCTGAGGTTCTTGCCCTTCGGTCTGTTTGTCAGCGGCCTGTTCCTGTTCGATGATTTCTTCGTTCTCTTTCAAGTCTTTTTCCTTTTTCATATATAATGCAGTTCTTTTTTTTTGTCACAGAATGACACACGCACAACAATTACCCTGCCAAAACGTCGGTACTTGTCGGGCGGAAGCCGGAATGTGGCATATTGTCAGACTTTTGCGGACCGGCTCTGCCATTGTGCGACAAAATGTGCGTTGTGGCAGTTCTTTGTTTGTCATTTGCTTTTGTCGACTCCTTTTCATATATTTGTCCGTGGGTTTGTAGAAAGAGACAAAAAAGCATTGTTTCGGAAAAGTGCGGGGGCTTGTGTACTGTGAATAACCAGTGTCATGGGGTTTTCCATTTATGTTTATATATAAAATTACGAATAGTTATGAACCGGATTCTAATGTGTTTGAAAAGTTCTGTTAAGAAGCAGTATGACATTTATGTGACTGTGTTATGGGCCGTGATTTATCTGTTGTCCGAATTTCCTTTTGCTTGGGTATCGGAAAAAGTTTTTGTGGTACTCACGTTTGTTTGGGCACTTTATTTTTTCCCTTTGCGTTTTTGTCTGTGTGGAAAAAAGGACAATACCCGTAACTTGCGTTGGTTTTATTTGTTTTCCGCTTTGTCTGCAGCCTCTTATGCTTTGTGGAAACTTTTTACCCCCTCATTGTGTTTGACACTTCTGTTGTGGCTATTGTTGGCCGCTATGTTGGTGTTTGCTCTGAAAAATGCTCGTTTTGTAAAGGAAATGTTTTCGTCTAAGGACAATGAGCGGACGGTTGTGCTAGTAGTGTTTTTCCTGACCTGCTTTTTCTTGCTTACGTTGTTAGTAAGAGATTTTGCGGCGAATTATTTTGAAAGTGCGGTGAGCATGCTTTTCCCTTGAATTGCTTGTGTGTTGAAACGGTTACATGCCTGAAACAGAAAAGGAAATGGACTACCGGTAAATTCCGGTGGTCCATTTCCTTTTTGTGCTTACAGGTAGCAGTGGAACCGAAAAAAGTACTTCCGTTTTTCTTTACTTTAGCAAGAGCCAGTTCAGAAACTTTTATAAAGGCAGCATAAACGGGTTGCAATGCCGTTATTCGAACTTGCCTTTCGTCAGTTCCTCTTTCAGGAAAGCGAACACATAATAGTAGCTTTGATGATAGAAATGCGTCCGTTCATCCATTATTTTCCGATAGGTTTCCGAGTTGAATACCGTGGCAAGTGCCTCTTCCATTGTCATTCCGCTGTTCTGCTCGGTCAGCAGGGCGGCAAGGTTCTTTACCATATCCGCCATCATTTTCGTTTTCTCGCTCATATCCTTTTCAACAGTTTAATGGCACGTTCTGTACCGAAGAAATATTGGAAAGTCACGCCTTTCATGTATTGCAGGTTGCGCACAAGCGTGGGAAGGTCTATCGAATGGTTCTCGTATCGCCACAACTGTACGCCTACCCGGTCATTGGCTATGGGACCGATTACCACGTCATATTCATGTACTGACTTCTCAGTCGGATTGTTCCGATTTAACAGGATGAATTTCGCCCATTCTTCAGAATAGCCGTCAAAACGGAGTACACGCAGGTCATTCAAGGCATCGTCCTCAACAAGGTAACTTTGTACAATTGGGCTGCCAATCTCCAACTGTTCAACTTTCACTTGCGCCATGTTCAAAGCCTGCTCATAATCCGCAGACAGGTAGAATCCACGTCCGAAGTCTTTGTTCGGTTTCGATTTCTGCAAATCAATTCTATCGAAATCCTTGTTTGTACCATGATAAAGTTTCATATCAATGCTCCTCCATGACGATGACAATATTCTGCGATGTCGTCCACCATTGAGGCAAACGACTGTGTATGCACATATCCGTAGTTGCGGTCGATGAAATCTATCCCTTTATAGCGGCTCAGGTAGTTGAAGGCCTGTTTCATTGTCAGTCCGTACTTGCGCCCGAACTCAAGGATGAAGATGACCGTCCATTCCAGTTTGTCTTTTATGTTGTATTCCATTGTTATGTTCTTTTTGTTTTTATAGTTGGCTGTAGAGTCGAAAACCTTACTTCAGCAAGAGCCAGTTCAAAAACTTCTGCGGGTCTTCATCGTAGGCATACGAGCGGTTGAGTGGTTTTCCCTTGCTGTCGAGCAGCACGTAGAAAGGCTGTGCGTTCGATCCGAACTTGTGGCGTTGCAGGTAGCTCCACTTGTCGCCCACGGTTTTGATGCTGCGTGTACGCCCGTTTTCCTCCACTTCAAACGGTTGTTCCAGCGGTGTTTTGTCGTCCACATACAGGGTTATCAGCACATAGTTCTTTTCCAGTGCGTCCTTCACGCGCGGGTCGGTCCACACCTTGGCTTCCATTTTGCGGCAATTCACGCAGCCGTAGCCCGAAAAGTCAATCATGACACGTCGGCCTGTCTGTTCGGCATGGCGCATACCTTCATCGAAGTCGGTGAAGTCGGCATGCACCACCTCGCTGTTCAGGTTGAAATCCTGTGTGTAGAGCGGCGGCAGGAATGCGCTGGCAGCCTTGAGCGGAGCCCCCCATAGGCCGGGTATGAGGTATAGCGAGAAGGCCAGCGAAACCATGGCGAGCAGGGCGCTGCCTACGCCGGTATGGGTTGTTTCGCTGTCGTGGGCGAAGCGTATCTTGCCCAGCAGGTAGAAACCGAGCATGGCGAAAATGACAACCCACAACACAATGAACACTTCGCGGTCAAGCAGTCTCCAGCCATAGGCCAGGTCGGCCACGGAGAGGAACTTCAGGGCAAATGCCAGTTCGATGAACGCCAGCACCACCTTCACCCGGTTGAGCCATCCGCCCGATTTGGGAAGCGATTTGAGCCAGGTGGGGAAGAAGGCAAACAGGCTGAACGGAATGGCGAGTGCCACAGCAAAGCCGGCCATGCCCACCAGCGGAGCCAGTACCGAACCGGTGCTCGACACTTCGACCAGCAGGAAGCCGATGATGGGGCCGGTGCATGAGAACGATACCAGTACCAGCGTGAAGGCCATGAACAGCAGGCTGATGAAACCGGCTGTGGCGTCGGCCTTGGCATCCATTTTTGTAGTCCACTTGGCAGGCAGGGTGATTTCGAACGCACCGAAGAACGACACGGCAAACACGACCAGCAGGGCAAACAGGAACAGGTTGAACACGGCGTTCGTCGACAGGTCGTTCAGTGCGCTGGCACCGAACACGGCCGTAATGATTAGTCCCAGACTGACGTAGATGAGGATGATGGCCACGCCGTAGAGCATGGCATCTCGCCGTCCGCGGGCCTTGTCCTGCGAGCGTTTCAGGAAGAAGCTCACCGTCATGGGGATGATGGGCCACACGCAGGGAGTGACCAATGCCAGCAGTCCGCCGAGCATGCCGATGAGGAATATCCAGCCGAGCGAGAAATCGTCCGAGCGGTTTTCGCCCAAAGCTTGCAGTTCGTCGACAACAGGTGTCCAGTAGGAGGACAGCCCTCCTGCCGGTTCGGCTATTTGCAGTGGTGCATCGGCCTCGCCTTGCGGCAGGGCAACGGTTGCCGGGCTGAGGGGCAGCGGAGCAATGCCCGGTTGGGTGGTTGGTCGGGACGTTTCAGCCGGCACCGCCGGCTGATGGCCAATGTAAAAAGGCTCTTCGGTCGGTGGCAGACAGGTTTCGTCGTTGCAGGCCATGTATTCTGCGTGTCCTGCAATGAATACCTCATCGGCCCGTTCGAAAGCAATGGACTGGATGAACTCCGCCTTGCCGTTATACCAGTTCAGCTCCATGTCGAAGTTGGCATCATATTCATAGTGCAGTTCCGACACGGCCCGCAGTTCACCCACGAGCCGGGCGTTTTTCACTTCCGTGAAGATGATGGACGTAGCCCGCGGTCCGCCTTCGGGCAGTTGCAGACCATACAGATGCCAGCCTTTGTCTATGGTGGCACGCAGGTATATATCGGCCGTGCCGGTTCCGGTCGGTTTTTGCTCAACCGTCCACTTGATGGGTTCGTAAATCTGCGCCGACAGGCCGAGGCATGCGGCGAACAAAACGAATAGAAGGGTTGCTTTTCTCTTCATAAGAATGTTAAAATGTTACGTTTCAGAAAATGGAACACAAATTTACAACAAATTGTTTATTCCAACGCATTGATTTTTTTATAGTCCGTCCAAAACAAGCCGGGCTTGCATGTCGGGAACACGGCCGTCCGTTCCCCGCATTTGCCGTTGCACGGGTGGGGGAAAATTCCGTGCCTGCGCAATTTTATTTTCACAGGCATGCCCTGAAATTTCCGTACGTACGGAATTTCTGTTCTGTCCGCACACAGTTCCTCGCCTTTTGCAGACGGACCTTTTTCTGCGGCTTTTCTGCCGGCGTGCCTTCGCCTGTTGTTGCTTATTCATGAAAAAGCCGTACCTTTGTTTGGTTCAAAACAAAAAAAGCGAAAAAGATATGGTAAAGAAAATAATGCTCGTAGGGGCGTTTTTGCTGTTGTCGAAGGCCGGTTGGGCCTGCACGAACTTTCTGGCAGGAAAAGGAGCCACGACCGACGGCTCGACCTTGGTGACGTATGCCGCCGACTCGTATTCGTTGTACGGCGTGTTGTATCATTATCCGGCGGCGGTTTATCCGGCCGGAACGATGCTCGATATTCATGAGTGGGATACGGGCGAATACCTGGGGCA
Organism: uncultured Porphyromonadaceae bacterium; assembly: GCA_949285425.1. Taxonomy (GTDB): domain Bacteria; phylum Bacteroidota; class Bacteroidia; order Bacteroidales; family Paludibacteraceae; genus QVMH01. Next base: position 20,045 of record CASEAJ010000054.1, on the reverse strand, counting down.
GATAGCCCAGGCGGAACAGACCTATTCCGTCATCGGAAACATGAACGAACACCAGCTGTGCATAGCCGAAACAACTTTCGGCGGTCGTCCCGAACTGGTGGACACGGCCGGAATCATGGACTATGGCAGCCTCATTTACGTGACTTTGCAGCGTGCACGGACTGCCCGCGAAGCCATCCGCACCATGGACGCGCTGGTGCAGGAATATGGATATTACAGTTCGGGCGAGTCGTTCTCCATTGCCGACCCGAATGAAGTGTGGATTATGGAACTCATTGGCAAAGGTCCCGGACGCAAGGGGGCGGTATGGGTGGCCCGACGACTGCCCGACGACTGTGTGTCGGCACATGCCAACCAGGCACGCATTACTACTTTCCCGAAAAACGACCCGGAAAACTGCATGTATTCGCCCGATGTGATTTCGTTTGCCCGCGAAATGGGTTACTATGAAGGCCGTGACAAGGATTTCAGCTTCTCCGACACGTATGCTCCGCTCGACTTCGGCGGGCTGTACTGGTGCGAGGCGAGGGTGTGGACTTTCTTCCGGCAGGTCGACCCGTCTACCGATCGTTTCCTATCGTATGTCAAGGGGGAAACCAAGGAACGGATGCCCCTGTGGGTGAAGCCGCAGCGCAAAATCAGTGCGCAGGACATGAAGAACTTTATGCGCGACCAGTATGAGGGTACCGAACTAGACATGCTGTCGGGCGACTTGTCGGGACCGTTTCACACCAAGTTGCGTTTCGGTTCCCTGTCGTGTGTGGTGGACAGTGTAGAGTATTCCTACGAACGTCCGGTAGCTACGCAGCAGACCGGCTTCAGCTTTGTGGCTCAGATGCGCAACTGGCTGCCCGACTACGTGGGGGGCATTCTGTGGTTTGGGGTGGACGATGCGGCCACTTCGCTTTATGTGCCTATGTATTGCGGCATGACCGCCGTGCCCGAATGTTTTCGCGAAGGTAACGGCAGTTTGCTGGAGTATTCTTCTACCTCGGCGTTCTGGACTTACAACAAGGTGGCCAATTTTGCCTATGGCATGTATTCGCTCATGTTGCCCGACATTCGCCAGGTGCAGGGCCGTTGGGAGTCTTATTTCAATACGCTTGTGCCGGGTGTGGACAGCCTGGCGCAGGGGGTGCCCGAGGAGGAAGCCCGGGTGTTGCTCACCGACTTCAGCGTGGCGCAGGCGCAGGCTTCGACCGATGCCTGGAACGGACTGGGAGAGTATCTGTTGGTGAAGTATCTCGATGGACGGGTGAAAGGCGAACGCGATGGCCGCTTCATGCGCAACGGGGCGGGTATGCCGGCAAAGATTATCCGTCCGGACTATCCGCAGGAGTACTTGCGTGAGGTGGTGAAGCGGGGTCAACTGCTCCGTGTACGTACGCAAGAAGAAATGTCAAACCGGAAATAAGGGAATAAAGAACAGAAACGGAGCGCCGGCAGCAATGGAACAAGCTGTCGGCGCTCCGCTCTTTTTATGATATGAGAAACACTTTATGCTAATTCGCTCAGTTCGAGCCAGCGCAGGGTCTTTTCGTCAATCAGTTCGTTCAGTTCGGCAAACCGCTGCGAGGCAGTGACGATGGCCTCGGCTGTCAACGTGCCTGATGAGAGTTGTGCCTCTATTTCCGCCTTTTCCGTTTCGAGGGTGGGTATTTCTTTTTCCAGCAGTTCAAACTCCTGTTTTTCCTTGAACGTCATGCGACGTGGCTTGTCTTTTACCGGTTTTGCCGGTTGGCTGGTCGGTTTGTTTGCTGCCTGTTCCCGTCGGGCTTCCCGTTCTTCTTCCTCTTTCAGTTCGTTCCATTCGCGGTAGTCGGTGTAGTTGCCCGGAAAATCCTTGATTTGTGCATTTCCTTTGAATACAAGCAGATGGTCCACCACTTTGTCCATGAAATAACGGTCGTGGCTCACCACAATGACACAGCCTTTGAACGTCTGCAGGTATTCTTCGAGGATGTTCAGTGTGGCAATGTCAAGGTCGTTGGTCGGTTCGTCGAGTACCAGAAAATTGGGGTTGCGCATGAGTACGGTGCACAGATACAGGCGGCGTTTCTCCCCTCCGCTGAGTTTGTATACATAGTTGTGTTGCGTTTCGGGGGTGAAGAGAAAGTGTTGCAGAAATTGCGAGGCCGACATGTGGCGTCCGTTGCCCAAATGCACTTCTTCGGCAATGTCGCGCACTACATCTATCACTTTCATTTGCTCGTCAAATTTCAGGCCCTCCTGGCTGTAGTAGCCGAAGACTACCGTTTCGCCCACGTCGAATGAGCCGCTGTCAGGCTTTACCTCGCCCAGCAGCATTTTCAGGAAGGTTGACTTACCGGTGCCGTTCTTGCCGATGATGCCCATCTTTTCGTAGCGGGCAAAGTTGTAATAAAAGTTGTCAAGTATCTTCAGCTCGCCGTATGACTTGCTTACGTATTTTGCTTCGAATATCTTTGAACCGAGGTAGCTGGCCTTTACGTCGAGGCGGACGACCTTTTCTTCGCGGCGCAGCTTGGCGCGTTGCTCTATTTCGTAGAAGCGGTCGATGCGCGATTTGGCTTTCCCGGCCCGGGCCTGGGGTTGCCGGCGCATCCAGTCGAGTTCGGTGCGGTAGAGGTTGTTCATACGTTCCGTCTCGGCATTGAAGGCCGCCATGCGCTCCTGCCGTTTTTCCAGATAGTAGCTGTAGTTGCCGTTGTATTGGAACAGCGACTGGCAGTCCAGTTCCAGTATCGACGTGCATACCCGGTCCAGAAAATAGCGGTCATGCGTTACCATGAGCAGTGCCATGGACGATCTGCGAAGGAAATCCTCAAGCCATTCCACCATTTCAAGGTCGAGGTGGTTGGTCGGTTCGTCAAGAATAAGCAAATCGGGTTCACTGATAAGCACGTTGGCCAGTGCCACCCGCTTGAGTTGTCCGCCCGACAGTTCGCCGATGCATTGGTCGAATTGTGTTATCTTCAACTTGCTCAGTATTTGTTTTATGCGGGTTTCGTAGTCCCACGCTTTGTGCATGTCCATGCGGGCAAGAATTTCATCCAATCCATCGTGGTTCGGAGAAAGCAGGCAGCGTTCGTAGTCGGCAACCGTCCGTGTAATTTCGCTGTCCGACTGAAGGCAGGCATCCAGTACGGTCAGATTCTTTGGATATTGGGGGGCTTGTTCCAGGTAGCCGACCCGCAGGTCACGCCGGAAGGTGATATTCCCGTTGTCGTAGTCCTCTTTGCCGGCAATGATATTCAGCAACGTGGTCTTCCCTGTGCCGTTTTTGGCTATCAGGGCAACCCGTTGGTTGTCGGCAATTCCAAATGAAATGTTTTCAAACAGCAGATTGTCTCCGAACGATTTGGTGAGATTCTCCACCTGAAGATAACTGAGCATAGTCGCAATGTTTTTTCTGCAAAGATAATGCAAATGCAGGTAAAAGTAAGAGGTCTGGTTATCTTTGCTACAATAGAGGATTGCTGTATTGTGGAGGAGGGTTAATTTTCTGCTTTTAGTGATGATGAACAAAAAAAGACTGTAAGGCACATTTGCCTTACAGTCTTTTTTTGGTAGTCAACCAATATGTTTACTGATTGTTTGTCTTTTGTACAGCTGCGTAATTGATACGTAGTGCATAAGCACGACGCAACGCTTGTTTTACATCGGTAACAATACCCATACGGGTGTCTTTGTCGGCCTTAATGGAGACGGTCATCAAGTTTTGGTCTTCTTCTTTCATGGAACTGCGTTCCGTTACGATGAAGTCTTCCAACTGAGATACGTCGGCAAAAGCATCGCCCAACTGGATGCGGGTTTCAGAACCGAAAGTCTTCTGCCATTCTTTTGTAGGCTTACCAATGTATACGTAGCGAACCAAAGATTTGTTTTCCAACTTGGTGAGTTCGGTTGCTTGTGGTGGACGAATGACCACTTTGTATGTAACCTCCTTCATTGTTGTAATCATCATGAAGAAAAACAAGAACATGAAGATAATGTCAGGAAGTGAGGAGGTACTCATTTCGGGAGTTTCCCTCGGTTCATCTTTTCTAATTTTAGCCATGTTTAATTTCCTCCATAATTTTTAGGTTCAGCTTCCGATATGTTCTGAGGATAAACCTTCTGAATTGATTTCTGCAATTCAACGGGCAGTTCCTCATATTTTCTTCCGAAACGGCTTTGAGCAAATTCGTTACGTAATTCGTTATATGCCGCAATCAGTTCGTTCTGTACTTCAATATACGTTTGATATTGTGTGTCAACATCGTTTTGAAGAGAGATTACGTGGGCTTTGGTAGTTTCCACTTCGCCCAAATAATCTATGTACTGAACTGATTTTTCGGGAAGACTGGGGTCGTTAGCCTCATTCTTAATGAATTCCTTCGCCTTATCTTTCAACTGGCTTACGTCGTTCATTATTTCTCCTTGTACCAGCAATTGGTTCATGCTGTTTACCTTCACGACAAAGATATTACGTTTCTTGATATCGATGTCTTCCGGTTTCTGGTCGGGCGGAAGAGGCTGCGGAAGCCGTCTTTGCAACCCTTTGTTCGAATCCATACTGGTGGTCACAAGAAAGAATATAAGCAGAATGAACGAGATGTCGGCCATTGAACTCGAATTCAGCTTAGGTACTTTTCTTTGTTTTCCCATGTTTAATACTCCCTAATTTATTTCAGTTTTACGTAAATGCGGCTGCCGATGATTGCAAGGAATACCAATGCGAACAAGGTGTAGCACACATAGATAATCATATCGGTCAATTGAGCCCAGAAACCTTCGTTCTGATTCCCTTCGTAACCGAAGATGCTCATTTTTTCGGGAGAACCCAAATTCCATGCTACGACAAATATCAGCGCAAACACTACCAATGTGACGATGGTTTTGATGCCGCCTTTCGGATTTACAATCAAATTGTTTACGAACTTGGCGATTGCGAAGCCGACTGCAGCTACTGCAGTGGCGATAAGCAAAGCGTAGCACCAGTATATCAGCGTATCGGTTGTGGCCGGAACGTTGTATACATCACCTCCGGCAGATTCGATTGTACCTGCGCTCGGTCCCATATACATCAGTCCGACAAGGACGATAGAGACTGCCAGCAGCAGGATGGCGATAATGCCGGTGACTCTTGTTAATACTTTATCTTTCATAACTTTTTATTACTCTTTGTAAGTGGAACAACGATTCGGTGTTATTATTTTGAATGTTTTACAACGATGTCGAGCAGCGAGATGGAAGCGTCTTCCATGTCGTTCGTCAGCCCTTCGATCAAGGTCAGCAGGTAGTTGAAGAACACCTGGAGCACCATGGCCACGATAAGACCGAAGATGGTGGTCAACAAGGCTACTTTCATACCACCGGCAACAACGGTCGGGGAGATGTCACCTACTTGTTGGATTTTGTCGAAGGCCTGAACCATCCCTACTACCGTTCCCAAGAACCCCAAGCTCGGAGCCAAGGCGATGAACAGCGAAATCCACGTCAGGTTTTTTTCGAGCAGACCCAACTGCACGCCGCCGTAGGAGGCAACCGTCTTTTCGACAACTTCAACGCCTTCATCGTGGCGGGAAAGTCCTTGATAGAAGATAGAAGCTACAGGACCGCGGCTGTTGCGGCATACTTCCATGGCTGCTTCAACACCACCTTTGTCCCAAGCGGCATCGATGTTGTTCAACAATTTTTTTGTATTGGTTGAAGAGAGGCTCAGGTAAATGATACGTTCGATGCTGAGTGCAAGACCCAAGATAAGAACCAAAGCAACCGGAGACATCCAGATTGCATCCCCTTCAATAAATTTTTGTTTTAAAGATTTGTGGAGACCTCCACCTTCTTCAACATCGGCTGCAGGTGCCAACGTTTCCACTGCAACTGCCTGTGTGGCTGCTGAGTCTGTTGCGGCCGGAGTTGCTGCCATTTCCTCTGTTGTAGCGGCTCTTTGGGCCAAAACACTTACGGGAATTCCATAGCTGCAAATTGCTACGATTGATAAGATTGCAAATACCTTTTTCATTTTTCCTTTTTTTTAGTTTCTGATTTTTTTGTTATTTGTTTGCTTATGTTTTTTTTTTGTTTGTTTTTCAAAAAATAAGCGGAGAGGAAGAGATTCGAACTCTCGATACGGGTTCACGCCGCATACACGCTTTCCAGGCGTGCCTCTTCAGCCACTCGAGCACCTCTCCGAAATTGGGCGCAAGTTAGAAAAAAAATATGAATTATGCCTAACCTTGCTTGTATTTTATCGCTTAAAATGCCGTATTTGACTTTTTTTTTGCATCTCGTTAAGATTGTTTTACGAAAATTTAGCAGTTTGCCGTTTTTTCTCCAACCTGGAGGCCGAATAGTTCGCAGGCATTTCTTGTCGTTTGCCTGTCTATTTCGGCTTCGTTCAAACCATATATTTCTGCCAGTTTTCTGCAGGTGTACTGCACGAACGAACTTTCGTTGCGTTTGCCTCTGAACGGGACCGGAGTGAGGTAAGGGGCGTCGGTTTCAAGAACAATATGCTCAATGCCGACGGTCTTCAGCACTTCGGGCAAAGCGGATTTCTTGAAGGTGACAATTCCGTTTACTCCGATTTTGAAGCCTTTGAACTCCATGACTTCCAAAAGTTGTTCGGCCGTTCCTGTGAAACTGTGGAATACCCCTTTTAGTCCCATGTTCCGGTATGGGGCCAAGGCCTGCATGGTTTCGGTAAAAGAGTCGCGGGTGTGTATGATGACCGGCAGGTCATACAGCAGAGCCCACTCTACCTGCTGGCGGAATACCGATACTTGTTCTTTGTAGTAGGTCTTGTCCCAATACAGGTCAATGCCTATTTCGCCAATGGCAATATACGGACGCCGTTCCAACTCTTTCTTTACGATTTGTAGCTCTTGTTCGTAGCCGGCGTTGACACTGGTGGGATGCAGGCCTATGGCTGCATGGCAATACCCGCGGTGTCTGGCTTCCAAAGCAAGCATGCGTGGCAATGACTCCCGATCTACGTTGGGCAGTATGATGTGTTCTACCCCCGCTTGCCGGGCCCGTTCAATGACAGCTTCGCTGTCGCCGTCAAACATTTCATCGTAAATGTGGCTGTGCGTGTCTATCATGCCGGTGGCTTATTCCCACTCAATGGTGGCAGGTGGTTTTGAACTGATGTCGTAAACAACCCGGTTCACACCTTTTACCTTGTTGATAATGTCATTGGATACTTTGCCCAGAAATTCGTAAGGCAGATGCGCCCAGTCGGCAGTCATGGCATCGGTCGAAGTCACAGCGCGCAGGGCTACCGCATTTTCGTAGGTGCGTTCATCGCCCATGACACCGACTGACTGTACCGGAAGCAGAATGACACCGGCTTGCCATACCTTGTCGTACAAGTCCCACTCGCGCAATGCGCTGATGAAGATGTCGTCGGCTTCCTGAAGAACGCGGACCTTTTCGGCGGTGATGTCACCCAGAATGCGTACGGCCAAACCCGGTCCGGGGAATGGCTGACGTTTGATAAGGTGAGGCATCATGCCCAGTTCGGTACCCACGCGGCGAACTTCGTCTTTGAACAGAAGTCGGAGTGGTTCGCACAACTTCAGATTCATTTTTTCGGGCAGACCGCCTACGTTGTGGTGGCTCTTTATGGTTGTGCCGGTTATGGACAATGATTCGATGACGTCCGGGTAAATGGTACCTTGCGCCAGCCATTTCACGTCTTTTATTTTGCGGGCTTCTTCATCGAATACATCAATGAAGCCGGTGCCGATGATCTTGCGTTTCTTTTCCGGATCGGTCACGCCGGCAAGTGCGCTGTAAAAGCGTTCTTTGGCGTTTACACCGATGACGTTCAGTCCCAAATGTTCGTAGTCGCGCATGACGTTTTCAAACTCGTTTTTGCGCAGCAGACCGTGGTCCACGAACACACAGGTCAGGTTTTTCCCGATAGCCTTGTTGAGCAGTACGGCGGCAACGGATGAGTCGACACCTCCCGACAGGGCTAGTACCACTTTGTCGTTCCCCAGCTGTTTTTTCAGTTCCTGAACGGTGGTTTCTACAAACGAAGCCGGCGACCAGTCGCGTGTGGCTCCGCAAATGTCGAGGAAGTTGCTCAGCAGTTTCGTGCCGTCAAGCGAGTGGAACACTTCCGGGTGGAACTGTACTCCCCAGGTCGGTTCGCCTTCCACGCGGTAAGCGGCAAGGTCAACGTCTTTTGTACTGGCTATTTTTTTGAAATTACCGGGAATACGTGTGATGGTGTCGCCGTGCGACATCCATATTTGCGAACCGGTGGCAATGTCTTTGAACAGCGGGTCGGTTGCATCGATGTATTCGAGGTTGGCCCGTCCGTATTCGCGCGAACCGGCCGGTTGTACATCGCCTCCCGAAGTGTAGGCCATGAATTGTGCCCCGTAGCAAATGCCGAGCACAGGGAACGTGCCACGGATGCGGCTCAAATCGGCCTTGAATGCCGATGGATCGTACACAGAGTATGGACTTCCCGACAGAATGACTCCTTTGATGTGGTCGGTGTTTTCGGGAAACTTGTTGTAGGGAACGATTTCGCAGTATTCGTTCAACTCGCGCAGGCGTCGCCCGATGAGTTGGGTGGTCTGGGAACCGAAATCGAGAATGATAATTTTTTCGAACATAATATTATATAATGTATGTTCCGGAAAATGACCGGATGGTCTGCTGACCGCTTGCAAAAGTAGGAAAAAATAATTGTACGTACAATATTGGATGGCCGGGTTTATACCGGGGAGGTGTCGGTACTATGCGGGAAGTACTGCGGTACTATACGGGAAGTACTGTAGTATTATGCGGGAAATACTGCAGTACTTCCCGCATAGTACTCGTGTTTGTTGTTCGGACGGTCGGAGACGGATGTGGCCGTTCCAGTTCCCCATCATGGGAAAAAATGTGCAGGTAGGTGCTGTGGCATGCCGATGCTGTCACGACTGGTTTTACGGCAACAGCAGCGAACTGTCACCGTAGCTCAGAAAGCGGAAATCGTGTGCCAGCGCATAGTCGTACAGGGTGCGCCAGTTGCCGTTGACAAATGCGGACACGAGCAGCAGCAGGGTGCTTTTGGGCTGGTGAAAGTTGGTGATGATGCCGTTGACCACGCGGAATGTGTAGCCGGGCTTGATCATGATGCGGGTGGATGCGTGTATGCGGTTGATGCCGCTGCGTTCCATGTATTGTACGATGGCTTGCAAAGCTTCGGTGGATGGCACTTCGCTTGGGATCTCATAGGGTTCCCACTGTGTGATGTTGAAAGTGGTCTCTTCGGGGTGTCGCATGAGGTGCAGTCCGATGTAGTACAGGCTTTCGAGGGTGCGTACCGAGGTGGTGCCCACAGCAATGACATGCCCGGCTTGACGTATCAGGTGCTCGATGGTGCTGCGGTTTACTTCAATGACTTCGGCGTGCATTTGATGTTCATCGGCTGTGGCCGACTTGACCGGCTGGAATGTGCCGGCCCCGACATGCAGGGTGAGTTCTTCTGTCTCAATCCGTTTTTCTTTCAAGCTGTCGAACACGTTCGGGGTGAAGTGCAGTCCGGCCGTAGGAGCGGCTACCGAGCCTTCAATCTTGGAGTAGACGGTTTGGTAAGTCACTTTGTCGCTTTCTTCCGTGGCGCGGTGCAGATAGGGTGGTATGGGCAGTTCACCCGCATGTTCCAGAATCTGTGCGAAGTGTACTTCGGGATTGTCCCAGCTGAAGTGCACTTCGCGGGTGTTGCCTTCGCCGCCGTCCTGCAGTTCGGCCTGCAAATGGCAGATGTTGCCTGTGGTTTCGATGTCTTTGGTCAGCTTTCCGCCTTTCCATTTCTTCAGGTTTCCTATCATGCACTTCCATACACACGTGCCGGTGCTGCCCAGCGAGAGCGCATAGTCCGATGGCGAGGATGGTTCCAGGCAGAACACTTCAATGCGGGCCCCGGTCGCTTTCTGGAAAATCATGCGTGCCTGTATGACCCGGGTGTTGTTATATACCAACAGACAACCTTCGGGAAGGTATTGGCTGAGATTGTAAAAACGGCTTTCGGTTATATTTCCTTGTCGATATACCAGAAGTTTCGATGCATCGCGCTGGGCGAGCGGAAATTTGGCTATCCGTTCATCGGGCAGCGGGTAGTCGAAGTCTTGGATGAATATCGGTTGGTTTTCTTTTATTTTGTCCACGGTTGAATGAAAAGTTGTAATTTTGTCGTTGCAAAGATAATGCAAATGAGTGCAAAAGCAACACAAACTCGTTTGTGTTGTTTTGCCGAGTGCAGCTTATCTTATCCAAAGATAATGCAAATGAGTGCAAAAGCAACCAAACTCGTTTGTGTTGTTTTGCCGGGTGCAGCTTATCTTGTGAAAAGATAATGCAAAAACCGTTAGGCTCGTTCAAAAGACTTTTGTAAAAGCATGAAGTGAAAGGAAGTTTAATGTAGGGATTCAGACCGGATGTGGTTGCATGCCGGTCCGGATCCGTTAATATATGAAAATATGAGAATAGGTGATACGGTGCGTTTTTTGAACGCTACGGGAGGCGGCAGAATCAGTCGCATAGACGAGAAAAAAGGATTGGTGTATGTGGAAGATGAAGATGGTTTTGAAATACCTGCTTTGTTGCGCGAAGTGGTTGTCATTGACAATGTGAGCGAAGCAACCAATGTGCCCAAGCGTCATGTTGCAGCAACGTCGCAACCGGAAGAGCCGGTGGCGAAGCCCCTGGCGGTGGCAAGTGTAAGGGAAGTGCGGGAAGAACCGGTGGTGGAAACACCCGGTGGCGATGAGCCTACTATATTGTTGGCTTTCTTTCCCACAGATATAAAGCATTTGCAGACTTGTTCGTATGAGTGCTATCTGGTGAACGACAGCAATTATTTCCTGTATTATAATATTGTCAACGGTGAACAGGATGCTCGCCGCAGTGTGGCTCATGGAGAGATTGAACCGAACATGCAGGAGTTTCTTGTAGAGGTGGCGAAGGATGAACTGAACAATTGGGAAAATCTGCAGGTGCAGCTGGTCGCTTTCAAGAAGGATAAGGTCTATGTGCAGCAGCCGGTGATGGATGTGCCGGTGCGCTTGAATGTCGTGAAGTTTTACAAACTGCATAGTTTTACGGAGAACGATTATTTTGACGAGCCGGCCATGCTGGTCGACCTGTCGGCCGAGCGTGAAAAGCAGCGGCTTGTAGCGGTGTCGCCCGATGAAATAAAGGAGGCGATTCTTTCTAAAGAACCACGTCGGGAATCGCGTCCGAAGCAGGTAACGCACGGACATAGAAACGGAGTGCTGGAGGTCGACTTGCACATCAACGAATTGCTGGACTCGACGGCCGGAATGAGTAATGCGGATATGCTGCAGTGTCAGATGGACAAGTTTCATGCCGTTATGGAAGAGTATAGGAACAAGACGGGGCAGAAGATTGTGTTCATTCACGGCAAGGGAGAGGGTGTGCTTCGCAAAGAAATAGAAAAACAGTTGAAAACCAAGTATCGTCAACATTATTTTCAGGATGCATCGTTCCGTGAATATGGCTTTGGTGCTACGATGGTGACGATAAGAAAGGACCTGAAGACGGTGGGTGGAAACCGTAACGGAAAATGAGACGTAAAATGAAAAGATATGGTATGAGTTGGTTCCGCAGCATGTGTGCCGGTTGGCTTGTTGCCGTTTTGTTTGTTGCATGTACGGAGACGCCGGCTGGACCCGGTGATGGGGAAGGTGAGCCGGAAGATTTGTCGTCCTACATTGCCGAGGTGTTCGATTATGTGTATGCTCCCGGACAACATGCCCCGACCCGGAATGCGGAGGATGCAGAGTCTTTTGTCGGGAAGCCGGACCGTGAGTTGTATCTTGGTGGTTTTGGCGGATATGTGGTGGCGGGTTTCGATCACGATGTGCCCAATGGGGAAGGAGCGGATTTTGAAGTCTACTCCTCAGGTGTGGATGCAGAGCCGGCCATTGTGTATGTAATGTGCGATGAGAATGGAGACGGCCTGCCCAACGAAACTTGGTATGAACTGGCGGGCAGTGAGGCGGGCCATGCCGAAACCATACGGGATTATGAAGTGACGTACTACAAACCGGCTGTCGGAGGCAACGTGCGTTGGCGTGATAATAGGGGTAATTCGGGGGAACTGCTGGAAGGAAACAGAAAAGACCCGGCAACGGGGAATTTCCGAACTACGGAAAGCTGGTGGTGGAGTGAAACGGTTGGGGACAGTGTTTCCTTTAAAGGCACGCGTCTGCCGGATGTATATTACAATGCGGGCACAGACAGTGCGGAGAATTGGGTGATTCGCCCTGACATGTTTGCTTGGGGGTATGCCGAGAACAATAAAGGGGATGATTATGATAAAAAGACCCGTGCCAATCGTCTGGACATTTCCAATGCGGTGGATGCTTCGGGTCATCCGGTTGTCTTGCCCCACGTCCGCTTCATAAAAATACAGACTGCTGTATTTCAGCGTGCCGGCTGGTTGAACGAGGTGTCGGCCGAAGTGCTTGGGGCGCGCGATTTGCATTATTGAATGGTCGTATCTGTATGATGTGCGATGCTGTTGTTTGAAATTCCCGTTTTTTCGTAGATGTCCGATTGCAATCTCCGTTTTGCAATTGTAAGAATTTGTATAATAAATGTTAAGCAATTTTTTGTCGGTACACATGAATTTTGTACTTTTGCACCGTTTTTAAGGAACTAATTTTTAAAACATAAAAAAATGATTAAAGTAGGTATTAATGGTTTCGGCCGTATCGGACGTTTTGTGTTCCGCGCCGCTCAGGAAAGAAACGACATCCAGATCGTAGGTATCAACGACTTGTGTCCGGTTGATTACTTGGCATACATGTTGAAATATGATACAATGCACGGTCAGTTCACCGGCACAATCGAAGCTGATGTTGAAAACAGCAAGTTGATCGTAAACGGAAAAGCAATCCGTGTTACAGCTGAAAAGAATCCGGCTGACTTGAAGTGGAACGAAGTTGGTGCTGAATATGTAGTAGAATCTACAGGTTTGTTCTTGACAAAAGAAAAAGCTCAGGCTCACATTGAAGCTGGTGCTAAATATGTTGTTATGTCAGCTCCTTCTAAGGATGATACTCCTATGTTTGTTTGCGGTGTAAACGAAAAGACTTACGTAAAGGGAACTCAATTCGTTTCTAACGCTTCTTGTACTACAAACTGCTTGGCTCCTATCGCTAAGGTTTTGAACGACAAATGGGGAATCACTGACGGTTTGATGACTACTGTTCACTCTACAACTGCTACTCAGAAAACAGTTGACGGTCCTTCTATGAAAGACTGGAGAGGTGGTCGTGCTGCTTCTGGCAACATTATTCCTTCTTCAACTGGTGCTGCTAAAGCTGTAGGTAAAGTTATTCCTGAATTGAACGGTAAATTGACTGGTATGTCAATGCGTGTTCCTACTTTGGACGTATCTGTAGTTGACTTGACAGTTAACTTGGCTAAACCGGCTACTTACGCAGAAATCTGCGCCGCAATGAAAGAAGCTTCTGAAGGCGAATTGAAAGGTGTTCTTGGTTACACTGAAGATGCAGTTGTTTCTTCTGACTTCTTGGGTGACACCCGCACTTCTATCTTCGATGCTAAAGCTGGTATCGCTTTGACTGATACTTTTGTTAAGGTGGTTTCTTGGTATGACAATGAAATCGGTTACTCTAACAAAGTGTTGGATTTGATCGCTCATATGGCTTCAGTAAACTGCTAATCAGTAGACTGCATATAAGAATGAAAGCCATCCGAAATATTTCGGATGGCTTTTTGTTTGCCTGTGGGCATGAGTTTTTGTTAATAAATCTTCCGAAATCTCTCAATTGCTAAAAAAAAACAATAATCGTCCGTATGTGTGCTAAAAGACGTATATTTGCAACCAAATAAAAAGCAGAAGATATGTTGGCTGTGATTGTCATTAGCATTGTGTTGCTTGTGTTGGCTGTGTTGTTGTTGGGAGTTCGTGTTTTCTTTGTGAAGAACGGTAAATTTCCCAATATTCATATCGGGGCCAGTCAGGCGATGAAGGAACGCGGAATCGCTTGTGCTACTACGCAAGACCGGGAAATGCAGAAAAACGAGAAACGCTTGAACTCTTCTGATATAGTAAAGGATATAATAGAAAACAATTAATTTTTTTGTAGCACTAAGATTTTATGAAAAACGTATTACTATTTACGAATGCCGTTTTAGCGGTTGCTGTGGTCATTCTTTTTGTGCTGGTTTTGGGAAACAGAACTTGCCAGCAAAGTGGAGAACCGGTAGCAATGAATGATTCGTTGTGTACGGCCAGATTGCCCATTGCGTATATCAATGTTGACTCCTTGCTGTTGAACTACCAGTTTGCAAAGGATGCGAATGAAGTGTTGATAAAACAGGAAGAGGACTCACGTCTGACTTTTAACACGAAAGCCCGTCAGTTGCAGGAAGAAGTGGCCGATTTCCAGAAGAAGCTTGAAAACAATGCTTTCTTGAGCCGTGAACGTGCGGAACGCGAACAGACCCGTTTGATGCAGAAGCAACAGGAACTGCAGGAACTGGAAGCTAAGTTGTCGCAGGAACTTTTTGCAAAGCAACAGAAGGTGAACGAGCAATTGCGTGATACAATCACCAACTTCTTGAATGAGTACAATAAAGTTAAGAAGTTTGAAGTGATTCTCAGCAACACGGCAAACGACAATGTGTTGCATGCCGATAAGAAGTATGATATAACGGCTGAAGTTGTGGCTGAATTGAACCGGCGTTGCATGAAGAAATAACCGGTACTTATGCCGGATTGGTGTTTTGGGCCTCTCTGCCTTTGGCGGAGAGGCCTTTTTTCTTTCTCCATTCAGCAATGCAAAAAAGAAAAGACAGAGAACGAATTCTCTGTCTTTCTTCGTTTTTTACAGGCTTGTTTTACGCATGTGCGTCGTTGGCCTTGCTTTTTCTTGCTCTTAATTTCTTTACTTCAGCTTCCAGTTTCTCTATTTCCTTTTCCTGGTTGTTTATGGTTTTGAGCAGAGCGTTCAACTCTTCGTTTTCAATGCTTGTCGGATATTGTGCGTCAACCCGTTCAAGAAAATCGGCCAGGACGTTCATGTAATTGATGAATGCTTCGTAGGGCGATTCATAATAACTTCCGAAAGAGTCAGTGTGACTCATGTATCGGAAGTGCTCGGTTGACTGCAACAGCAGCCAGTCACGCAACAGGGGTTTGTCAGTGACCATGCTTACCCGCTCGGTCACTGCATACAGTTTGTTGAGGGCTTCCTGTTGCAGGTCGTTTCCGGTCCAGCAGCTTAGGTCTTTTGCTTCGCCTGACCAGCTGATGGGGTGGGTTACGGACAAGGTGCCGGCTGCATCCAGTTGCTTTGTCGCTTCAGAAGGTAGCACAAACTTCATTTGATGTTCCATGGCATGGAACGGGAATGCCTTCATGAAGTTGAAAATTCCGGTTTCCTGCTGTTGGAACACGCCGAACGCTTCATATCCCATCCATATGTTGATGATTTTTTCATCTTCGGGCAGGCTTTCCAGCCAGTTGACAAACTTGTCGGCAGTCAGTGGAAATTCGGACCATGTCTTGTTGGAGAAACGGAACGAAATGTCGTCGCTGAACTTCAGATTGCGTACCAGCAGTTTCAGTTTGGGAATATAAGGGTGTGCGTAAATGTAGTTCGGGCTTTTCCAGCCGAGAATGTGCCGTGCTTCGTCTATCAGCATGGTTTTGTACCCCATTTTGTAGACGGCTTCGCCTATTTCATCTGAATAGATTAATTCGGCGTTACGCAAGGCAGTCGGCTTTTTTCCGAAAAGACTTTCTATCTTTTCGGCATGCATTTGTACCTGGCGGACAAACTCGTCGGTGTTGTAAACGGATGCGAGCGAATGTGCATAGGGCTCGGCCAGGAATTCGACGGCTCCGGTTTTGGCCAGTTCCTTGAAACTGTCGATGACTTCGGGTGCGTATTGTTCCAACTGTTCCAGGGCTGTGCCGGAAATGGAGTAGGCGCAACGGAAATGTCCGTTCGAGTTGCGTATGATTTCTGCGATAGTTGCATTCGAGGGCAGATATGACTTCTCTGCCAGCATTCTGATTTTATCTTCTACCTGAAAGTCGTCGTAGTAATAGTGATCCTGTCCGATGTCGAAAAACCGGTAACGTTTCAAACTGTATGGTTGATGGATCTGAAAATAGAGGCAAATGTTTTTCATACCCTTGTTTTTTTTATTGATTATTGCTTGATATTGTTGTTTGTTATTTTCTGTTGGCGATGACCTGGTCATATATTTTCCGAACCTTGAGTCCGGCATCGTACCATTTGATGTTGTTGACCTCTTCTCGTCCCAGTTCGCGCAGGCTTTTGTACATGGCCGGGTTCTTTACGATGGAGTAAATGGCATCGGCCATGGCGTCAATGTCCCAATAGTCGGTTTTGATGGCATGTGTCAGGATTTCGGCGCAGCCCGATTGTTTGGAGATGATGGTCGGAGTTCCCACCTGCATGGCTTCCAGAGGTGATATGCCGAATGGTTCGGACACCGATGGCATGATATACACATCGCTTTCGGCCAGCATTTCATACACCTGGCGTCCTTTCAGGAAGCCGGTGAAGTGGAAACGGTCCGCTATGTTGCGCTGGGCGGCCAGATTGATCATGGCGTTCATCATGTCGCCGCTTCCGGCCATGACAAAGCGCACGTTTTTGGTCTTTTGCAACACCCGGTGCGCCGCTTCGACAAAGTATTCGGGGCCTTTTTGCATGGTGATGCGTCCGAGGAAGGTCACAACTTTGTCTTTGCGTGGGGTTTTTGTGAATGTTTCCACATTGGCAAGCGGTTCTACGGCATTGTGTACGGTCGTTACCTTGTTGGGGTTCTGGTGGTACTTTTCAATGACAATCTGCCTGGTGAGGTTGCTCACGGTGATGATGTGGTCGGCAACATCCATGCCCCGTTTTTCAATGGCATACACCGTGGGGTTCACCTGGCCCCGGCTGCGGTCGAAGTCGGTGGCGTGCACATGTACCACCAGCGGTTTCCCGCTTATTTCTTTGGCAAATACTCCGGCCGGATAGGTGAGCCAGTCGTGCGAGTGTATTATGTCAAAGTCCAATTGGTGTGCCAGCACGCTGGCCACGGCTTCGTAGTTGGAAATCTCTTCTATCAGGTTGTCGGGGTAGCGTCCGGAAAAGTTGATGCAGCCCAGGTCGTCTGTGCCTATTCGGCGGAAGTCGTATTTTATCCCGTTGCGCAACCAGTAGTATTCATCCGGATGCATGATCCAGCCGATTCGTTGGTTCACATAGTTCCAGTCGTTGTCTTTCCACACGACTGGCACGAAACAGGCTCCTATGATTTTGAGGAAGCTCTGGTCTTCGTCGCCATGTGGCTTGGGAATGACAAAGGTTATCTCCATGTCAGGTTGTTGCGACATGCCTTTGGTCAATCCGTAGCTTGCGGTTCCCAATCCACCTAAGATATGGGGAGGAAACTCCCATCCAAACATTAATGCTTTCATTTATTCTCGTTTTCGGTTTCTTTTAACATGTTCAATACTCTCAGCACTTCACTCACGTTCATGGCAAAAGACATGCCTCCGTGTCCCTTGAACGGCGGGTTGCCATCATACAGTTCCGATAATGTGCCGATGCAAAGCTCGGTCATTTCGCTTTCCAGACCGCCCATGAAGCGTTCTATGAACGAAATGCCGCTTTGCTTGTATATCTTGAGATAGGCTTCGGCATAGGCTCCGATGGTCCAGGTCCATACCGGTCCGTTGTGATAATTGCGGTCGCGTTCAAGCTGTCCGCCAATGTAAATGGGACGGTACGATCCGCTTTTGGGGCTTAGGGTGCGCAGGCCTTTGGGGGTGAGCAGCTCCCGGGTGGTGATATCGACCACTGACTTTTGCTGTTGTCTGTCCAGCGGAGAGTGGGGCAGACCCGCCGCGAATATCATGTTGGGTCTGACTTCCCGGTCGGAATAGTTCCCATCGACAAAGTCGTACAGATAGGTACCGTTCCAGAACATGTTCACGAATGCGGCTTTTGTGGTTTCGGCCTGGTAGTTGAGCAGGTCGGAAGCGTGTGTGTCGCCCAAAGCGCCGGACAGCTCGGCGCAGAATTTCAACGCATTGTACCAAAGGGCATTGATTTCGACCACATATCCGGTGCGGGGTGTGATAGGATGCCCATCTTCCACGGCATTCATCCAGGTTGCCGGTTTGTCTTTGCCGTTCACATACAGCAGCCCGTTGCTGTGCAGGAACAGGTTGTGGTGCATTCCCTTGCGTATAAACTGTATGATTTCGTTGGCCAGTGCTCCATAGCGTTCGGCCGCTTCCTGAATGCTTGTGTGTTGTGCATATTGCTGTATGGTGCGTATAAACCAAAGCAATACATCGGGTTCGTCGATGCCCTTGAGGTTTAAGCCTTTCCGTTCTCCGTTCAGGAAAGCCTTTATCTCGCCGGTAGCCGTTTCCATGGCGCGGTAGAATGCTTCGGTTTTCCCTATCACAAAAGTGCAGCCGGGCAAAGAGATGAACTCGTCGCGTGCCCTCGATGTAAACCAGGGGTATCCGGCCAGCAGGTATTGTTTGTTGTCGATGCGCTGGTAGAACTGTTCGGCGGCGTTTTTCAGGCAGCTGTACATGTCCACGCGATGTATTCTCCGGCTGATTTCGTCATCCCACAGCCTGGAGAGGGAGCGGGGAGGCACCGGAGATATCCCTGCGGAAAACAGGATGGACTCTCCTTTCTTGATGGGCATTTCGAAGTATCCGGGCACCAGCAAGTCTTCCTGATAGTCGTATCCCCGTTCCTGTTCCTTGAAGTATTCAATGTTGTGATACCAGTTGGGCTGGTGATAATAGGTGTTTCGCTTGGAAAATTGCATGAACAGTTCGGGGTAACCCTGGTACATGCGCATTTTTATGCCTTGCGGAACCGTTTGGTATGATGTGTCCGCCACGTTGTTTTCTCTTGTCAGCTCGTTTACGCTGCGGAAGGCCAGAAATGGCTTGAAACGGAGCGTGGTCGGCGAGTGGGCTTCAAGAAGGGTGTACTTGATGATGACACGCGGTTCGTGCATCGAAAGCAGGCGTTCTTTCGACAGGATGACACCTCCTACCCGATAAATGGTGCGGGCTATGACTTCGCAGTCGAACTGGCGTATGTACTTGTGCCCCTTGGGGCTGAAGGTGTTGCCCGAGTATTGGTGAAGTCCCAGGTTGAATTCTGCTCCGTGTTGTATGACAGTTTCGTCAAGTGCAGAGAGCAGTACATGGTTCGAGTCGTCAAGTTCCGGGATGGGAATGACGAGCTGTCCATGATATTTTCTTGTGTTACAGTCTATTAATGTTGTACTGTTATAAGCTCCTGCCCTGTTTGTCCGTATCATTTCCTTCGTGAGTGACCTCTCAAGGTTGATAAGCAGGGTCTTGTCGAATTTAAGGTACGTCATAACATTCGTAATAAATTGTCTGATAGAAAAATATATGTTTGCTAAATATATGTTTGCTTTTTTGTATTCTGTCCGCAATTTAACAAAAATATTTTACAGGGCAAGTTTTTGTGTCGTGTTTGTGTGCTTTTTTTTCTAAAATTAATTTGTGGCCGGCTGTTTTTTTTCAGTGATGGAAATGTTTGGGGAGTGGGCGGCTTGCGTGGGCCGGTCCTGATGTTTTGGGGGCAAATAGCCACGGAAGGTTTGTGTGATGGATGGGGGTGTGAAACAAGAGCGGGTGGATTTAAAGTGTATTTCTCTGTTTCCCCGGCAAGGTGTATCGGAATGGGGAGATGCAAGATTGTGATACTGAAACCAATGCGTGTTTTGTTGTATGTGGCGTGCTGTCAAAACAAAAGCCGCCACTCAATGTGACGGCTTCGGATTTTGTGGGCGTTGACGGATTCGAACCGCCGACCCTCTGCTTGTAAGGCAGATGCTCTGAACCAGCTGAGCTAAACGCCCGAAAGTGTAATGAATATTATGTGATGTTGTGGTGGGCGTTGACGGATTCGAACCGCCGACCCTCTGCTTGTAAGGCAGATGCTCTGAACCAGCTGAGCTAAACGCCCGAAAGATCTATTCGG
>CASEAJ010000053.1 GCA_949285425.1 uncultured Porphyromonadaceae bacterium | reverse complement strand
TTTCTTTTACCGAAAACTTTTCCAAGGTGACTTTCCGGTAAATCTCCGAAATTTCACACAGACTACGCTGTGACTGTTCATAATCTTTTTGTTTCATTCTTTTGACTCTTTAGGAGTCAACCTTTTTTAAAAAAAGACAATGAAAGCAAAAACAAACGACATTGAAAGTATAAAAACACGACAACGACATTTTGATTCTGTAAGATGATGGTGGAAAAACGAGAAAACACGGAAAAGTTATCGGTGGAATATTGATGGACTGTAGCTGTGGTAGACTTACAGTGGGCTTGTGGAATGGCTTGATATTTATATTTTTGTATTCCAAATATATATGTTAATTTTGCACGTCTTTTTACAAATACATTATTTAAAATTATAAGTATGCGTTTTTTGAAAGTTGTTGGGTTTTATGGCACGTTGCTGTCAATGCTTTTATTGTTTGCAGAGTGTCGTAAGAACGATTACGATTTGTCCAATGGAGTGAACATGGAAATAACGGTAGGGGGCGACTCGCTTACCATTCCGTTGGGCTCCATTAAGCCGGTGGTGTTAAGTTCGATTATTGACGAGGAAAGTGTAGAAATTCTTGAAAAATCGGAAAACGGAGAGTATGCCATTCGTCTGAATGATTCTTTGCAAATGACGATTACAGGCATTCGCCCTGTTTCGTTTGCCATAGATCCGTTTATCATTGACCCTGTGGAACAACAGATAGATCCGGTTGTTTTTGATGAAATCGTGCTTGAACCGGTAACGTCTACTTCCGAGGAGGTTGAGATACCTCGGCAGGATTTGTCTGATTTTCCCATGCCGGTTATAGACGAACAGGTGACGAAGGAAATAGTAGTAGGGGCCGATATTGCAGCGCCGCGGTTTGGCGATGTGGAAATTCCGTTCGATAATCTTGTGTTTGAACAGATAGAGGAGAGGGTTCCCATTGAAATAGATTATGATTTCAGTAAGTATATCGAACTGAAATCGGTAGAACGGCTTAAATTTGCGGATGCAAAAGTCACCGTCACGTTTTCTAAAACAGCACTGAATGAAATCTCAACCGAATTGATTGATTCCATTGCTGAACTGACGGTCATTTTCCCGACAGAGTGCGTATTGAGCAATCCCGGGCCAGATGTGATTATTGATGGTAATGTGTTGCGTATTAAGAATGTAAAGCTTGGAAAGAATGTGGATGTGTACACCACGAGTTTTGTGTTGGGAGAGATTGATTTTTCTGCTATAGATCAGTCTTCTCAGCGTATTTCTTTTGTAGATGATGTTGTATACACGTTTAATTATGCGGCAAAGGGAAAAGTAGATGCAGGCAAATTAAGTTCGGCAAGTGACTTGAATCTGGAATTGAGTTTGCGGGCTGAACCGGAATTGGACGATGCCTTGATTATGCTGAACGATATAGACATAGAAGGTCGTCAAGGAGAAGAATCGTTCAGTGAAGAGGTGGATGGCTTGCCTGACCAGGTCGATTTGTTGAAAACGGTAGAGTTTGCTCAAGGTGCGGAATTGGTGCTTAAAGTGACCGACCCCGGCATTCAGCCTTTGCAGTTCAAGGCCGGGCAGTGTGTGGTGGAACTGCCTTCTATGTTTGCTTTTGAACAGACAACCCCCTATCTGGTTGGAAACACATTGACCATTCCGGTGGATGGGTTGTTCGGAGAACATCGTTTGGCCATTCGTTCCATGGATGTGAATCAACCGGTGACCGATGGAAAAATCACGGTTGATGGCAAGCTGAGTTATGACTTGTCCGGGATACAAGTGGCAAGTACGACAATGTGGCACACGGCATTACAGGCAATACATCCTCAGGCAGTTACTGTTACGGCTGAGGTACAGGGATTGGTTATAGAAAATGCCGAATTTACCACGAAGCGCATTCGCTTTGACTTGATGGATGAACAGATGGACATAGACATCGATGAATTTGTTGCTGAAGAAGCCGAAAAACTCTATGCTGTCGGTTTGCAAACCCCGGCCGGCATTAACATGCAGATTGAGGTTGAAGGTTTGCCGGAAGAAGTGGATTCCATTTATTTCGACAATGCTTACATACAATTCCCCAAAGAGTTTGTCTTTGCTGCGGGAGAGGTGGATGCTGATAATCGTATGTCGTTGGGGAATGGTTTCCGGATAGCCGAACCTTATTTGAAAAGCGTGCATTTGCAAGGTTTCGATTTCGGTGCGGAAGGATGCAGCCTGGAGGATGGAACCTTTAAATATGCCGGCAAATTGAATCTGTCGGGCAAAGCATACATCAACAGCACGACTTTGAATACGGACGATTTGGGAACAATCTGGGTGAAGCCAACAGTTACCGTTGATGAAATTCAGATAGCGGAAATAGAAGGAAAGGTGAACGCTGTTATAGAACCGGTTGATGAAAACATTGTGTTGGATTTGCCGGATATTCTTAAAAACGAAAACAACAACCTGGATATAGTGAATCCGGTAGTTACCTTTGAAGTGGGTAATACGCTGGCCATTCCGGTGGAAGTGGGCTTGACATTGACTCCCAAGTTGAATGGAACGGTACTGGCCGATGGAGTTGTTTCGGCTGACATGTCGATTGCGCCTGCCGAAGTGCAGGGTGAACCGAACTGGAGCCGTTTCTGGCTGGCGAAAACCGATGCGGGAGTATCTGATGGTTATATTCCTGTTAAATTACCCAACTTGGCCAATCTGCTGAGAACCATACCCGATGAAATTGCAGTGAAGGCAACTCCTGTGGTGACGGGTGACCGGCACAAGATTTTGCTGGGAGAAGAAGACAGTCGCATAGACCTTAATTATGAGGTGAACATCCCGTTGAGTTTCGGCAAGGATTTCCATTTGGAATATCAGGACACGATAGCTGGTTTGGGCGAAAGCCTAGGAGAAATTCTGACTTATGTAAAAAAACTAGATGTGGTTGCTGTGGTGCAGAACGATATACCTCTTGACCTTACGTTGATGTTGAGCCCTATGGATGATAATGGACGCCCGCTTGCCGGAGTTGATTTCTCGTCTGAAGCAACCATACATTCGTGCAACCTTGATGGTTCGGCCAGGGAAAGTACGCTGACCTTGCAGTTGGCTGAAAAGGAAGAGGGAGCTTTGGACTATCTTGATGCGTTGCAGTTGAAGGTTAGTGCCAGCAAAAATGCCACGGTGGCCGGTATGCCTTTGAAAGATACACAAGGATTCTCGCTTTCGTTGAAAGTGAGGGTGCCGGGGGGCCTTACAATGGACTTGTCAA
Source organism: uncultured Porphyromonadaceae bacterium (assembly GCA_949285425.1). Classification (GTDB taxonomy): domain Bacteria; phylum Bacteroidota; class Bacteroidia; order Bacteroidales; family Paludibacteraceae; genus QVMH01. The sequence continues at coordinate 6,952 of CASEAJ010000053.1, read as the reverse complement.
AACAAAAAGAAGGTGAATAAACAAAGCGAAGATAAACTAAAAGCATTTCCAGCATAGAAAAAAGATGAAAAGAACAATTATTTGTATCAGTATATTGTTGTTGACGCTTGGTGCTTATGCCCAACGTATTTCCAATTCGTTGTATTTCCTTCCGGAGTGGAGCAAGCGTTACACACTGAATGCCGCATTTGCTCCGGAATACGGCTTTTTTACGCTTCCGGGACTTGGAGGGCTTGGACTGAACGTTTCGGCCGGGCTCGGACTGTCGAACCTTATTTATCCTTATGGCGATGAGTATGTGACCTTTATGCATAACAGTGTTGATGCCGATCGTTTTTTGGATGGACTTGATCCTGTCAGTTCTGTCACTCAAGGATTGAGTGTCGATTTGCTTTCGTTTGGCTTTTTCACGAAAAAACGTGGCTTTTTCTCGTTTGATATGTCGTTGAAGGAAGGGTTGGGTGTTCATTTGCCCAAAGATTTGTTAGGGTTGATGAAAAAAGGTATGTCGACGTCAACCAATGTGTATGATCTGCATGAGTTATCCTTGTGGCAAAGCAATTACTTGCAAGTGGCAGCCGGATATTCACATGACATAACCGACCGCATCAGGATAGGAATTACAGCCAAATTCTTGGCCGGACTGTCGACCGAACGTATTCACTATGATCGTTTCAACGTGATGCTGAACGATGATCATTTTACCGTCGATGCGCAGGGCGAAGCTGCTGTTTATACGGACTTGCTTTCGGTGGGGACAGATGAGGAAGGTTATCTGAATTTTACGGATGTAGGCTTTGCATTAAATTCATTTATGCCTGCAGGTATGGGGTTTGCGTTTGACTTGGGAGTAACATACAAACCGATTGATCATCTGACATTGGCAGCCGGTATCAACGACTTGGGTATGATGCGCTGGAAGGGTTCTACCATGACCAAGGGGGTGACTACGGGCAATGTTGACTTCAAAGGTTTTACCAATCTGGAGATTGACAATGTGGGAAGCAGTACAGAGGAACAGTTGAATCAACTGAAAGAAGATGCTATGGAACTGATACGTTTCAAGCGGGTGGATGACAGCAATGATTTTGATGAATTCCTGCCTTTTACGATGAACCTTTCGGCCGAGTATAGCATATTTAACCGTACAGACCATGACATTTCGGTAGGTTTGCTCTATCAGATGTACAACACCCCGTTGTCGCGTATGTCGCATGACTTGGTGGCGGCTCTTACGTTCCGTATTTTCCGCTGGATGTCTCTTTCCGGTACCTGTGAATTGCTGCATGGCGATTATAACCGTTTCGGGATGGCGTTGAATATATCGCCTAAAGGCTTTAATTTCTTTGTAGCCTCAGACCTGTTTGTGAATCATCTGAACCCGCAGTTCATTCCTATAGACAAAACGAGACTGAATCTTCGGATTGGTACGGCATTCTCTTTTGGAAAGTAGAATAACACAGATAAACATATATGTGGACCATCCCGAATGACCTGTTGAGGGTTGTTCGGGATGTTTGTATATATCCGGTTGTTTTCGGGTGCAGGTGAAATGAATTTTTCGCAAGCATGGAGTTTTATTTTCCTGCCTGTGGGAAATTTTTTCACAGGCAGGAAAATGTTCAGTTGTTTAAAAACGAAAAACGCATTTCTAAATTCAACGGTTCTTTATGTTCTTTAGTCAAATCTTCGTATATTTGCGCTTCGCACTGACAGAGGAGGGTGTTGTTGCAAAAAGAAATAGAGGAGTTTCTTTTTCTGCATGTGTCTTTTTCTGATATTGGTGCTGGAAACTTGGACGGAGCAGAGTTGCAAGTTCGTAATGAGTGTGAGTGAAAAATGTTGTTTTCGCAGATTATAGGTCAGCAGGAGGTTAAGGACCGTTTGGTTCGTTCGGTGGCAGAGGGACGCGTTCCCCATGCCCAGTTGTTGTGTGGACCGGAGGGGGTGGGTAAGTTGCCGTTGGCCATAGCCTACGCCCAGTATATTTGCTGTGAAAACAGGGGAGCGCATGATGCCTGTGGAATGTGTCCTTCGTGTGTGAAATATAACAAATTGATACATCCGGACCTGCATTTTGTGTTTCCTATTATAAAACCGGCGGGCAAGACTTCGACCGTGTGCGATGATTTCATAGGCGAGTTTCGTGATTTAGTACTTGAAAAGATCTATTTCAATGTAGATGAATGGTATGCACGCATGTCGGGTGATGCCAAACAAGGCATGATATATACGAACGAAAGTGAGGAAATTGTGCGTAAATTGAGCATGAAGACTTATGAATCGGAGTATAAGGTCATGATTGTGTGGTTGCCCGAAAAGTTGCATGAAACGGCTGCCAATAAATTGTTGAAAATATTGGAGGAACCTTATGAGAAGACGGTGTTCCTGTTGGTGTCGAATGCGCCGGATGAAATTCTGACGACTATATTGTCGCGTACTCAACAAATTAATGTGCCCAAATTGCCCGATGCGGAAGTGACTCGGGCCTTGCTTGCCCGTCATCATGGACTGACGGAAACAGAGGCAGCTGATGCTGCGCGTGTAGCTAACGGAAGTTTTCTGAAAGCCGAGATGATATTGGAAGAGGAGAACGAAAATCGTGTCAATTTCGACCGTTTCGTGTCTATCATGCGACTGGCATGGCAGGTTGGTAACCGCAAGGACCATGCCTCGTTGAAAACCCTGCGCAAGTGGGCGGATGACATGGCTGCAAGCTCCGTGGGACGCGAACGGCAGAAGAAGTTTCTGAATTATGCCCAGCGCATGGTGCGGGAGAATTTCATATTCAATCTACATCAGGCCGGACTTAATTATATGACTTCTTACGAAACGGATTTTTCAGGAAGGTTTTCGCCTTTTATCAATGAACGGAACGTAGAGGAACTCATGGCGGAGTTCGCTTTGGCCGAGAAACAGATAGAACAGAACGTGAATGCAAAAATGATATTTTTTGACCTGGTGTTGAAAATCATTATGCTGTTAAAGAAATAAGAGGAATTATGGATTTTAAGTTAGATATCGGCGGTTACCGGATAACCCCCAAAAGCTGCCGGAATACAAGCAACAAGAAACTGAGCGTATATGACTGGATGGCCGACTTGCCCGAAACGGAAAAGGAAACGGATTTTGTAGAAGTCCAGTTCAAAAATACGCGGAAGGGGTATTATCTGAACAGTAATAAGATACCGCTTGAAAAAGGTGACATGGTGGCAGTGGAAGCCCAACCCGGTCATGATATAGGTGAAGTGACGTTGACCGGACGACTGGTGCTGCTGCAAATGAAGCGTAACAATCAGGATCCGGCCAAGATGGAAATACGTCGGGTGTACCGCAAGGCAAAAGAAAGCGACATGGATAAGTACACGGAGGCCAAGGCTCGTGAACAGGAAACCATGATCAAGGCCCGTCAGATTGCAGAAAGTCTGAAACTTGAGATGAAAATAGGCGATGTGGAGTTTCAAGGTGATGGCAACAAGGCCATATTCTATTATATTGCCAATGAGCGTGTCGATTTTCGACAGCTGATAAAGGTGTTTGCCGAGACCTTCCGTGTGCGCATAGAGATGAAACAGATTGGGGCTCGTCAAGAAGCCGGGCGCATAGGAGGAATAGGACCGTGCGGCCGTGAGTTATGCTGTTCGAAGTGGATGAAAAATTTTTGTTCCGTATCGACCAGTGCCGCACGTTATCAGGACCTTTCACTCAATCCGCAAAAGTTGGCCGGGCAGTGTGCCAAACTGAAATGTTGCATGAACTTTGAAGTGGACACATACGTTGATGCGTTGAAAGATTTACCATCCCGTGAAATTCATTTGGAGACACTTGAGGGTACTTATTATCATTTTAAAACAGATGTGTTCAAGGCGTTGGTGTCTTATTCGACAGACCCCAAGTTTGGTGCAAACGTAGTGACCATACCGGCTTGGCGTGCCAAGGAAGTAATAGCCATGAACAAGCGGGGTGAAAAACCGGAAACGCTGGTTGAACCGGATTCAGGGAAAGAGTCTGCAGCCAAATCGGTAGATTATGAGAATGTGGTGGGGCAGGACAGTTTGACCCGTTTTGATAAGGATAAGGATAAGAAAAAGACGGGCAAGTCACGTTCCAAAAGCAAACGTGGTGGCAAAAGCAACAAACCGCAGGCTAATGCGGCTACGGCTTCCAACGAAGCAGTTTCGGGCAATGCCCAATCTCAGCCTCAGGCAGGTAACAACCGTTCACGACAGTCAAAGAAAACGAAAAGCAAGCAGAATGATTTGGAGAAAGATAACTGATGGAATAGCGGTCTTGCTGATATTGTTGGGAACAGTGGCCTGTTCAAGAAACAATATTTATTTTGAGTTTCAGTCTGTCAATCCGGAGGCTTGGAGCAAGGACAGTTTATATACATTTCGTGTAGAAGTGCAGGAAGCGGCTGTCCCTTATGATATATACATATATACCCGTAACACACCGGCTTATCCTAATCAGAATTTGTGGCTTTTTCTCACGGAATTGACTCCCGACAGTACGCTAACGGCCGACACCATTGAGTTCTATCTGGCCGACCAGCGTGGCCGATGGCTCGGTACCGGCATGGGGGCTTTAAAGGAAATGCCCGTGTTGTATCGGCAGGAGGTGTATTTTGACAAGCCCGGTACGTATGTCTATACTATTGGTCATGGCATGCGTACTGACCCATTGAAGGGAATTAACGATGTGGGAATGCGGGTGGAAAGAAAAAAGTAGAAATAGTATAGCAGGGATGGAGGAAAAATGAATCTGTCCCGTAACAAGCGAAATTCATGGGAAAAAACAAGTTAGCAAAATTCGCCGATTTGGAGACTTATCCTCACGTGTTTCAAATGTCATCGAGCATGTTGAGAGGAGGAGTCGGATTTCCGTTGAAAGGAAAATGGAACAGTGAGTTTTTCAAGAATGACAACCCCATTGTTTTGGAGTTGGGTTGTGGAAAAGGAGAATACACGGTGGGTCTGGCCCGCCTCTTCCCCGACAAGAACTTCATTGGTGTCGACATAAAAGGAGCCCGCATTTGGACCGGTGCCAAGGAGTCATTGGAAAAGGAAATGAAGAATGTAGCCTTTCTGCGTACGGACATTGAGATGATCAACCACTTTTTCACGGCAGGAGAGGTGAGCGAAATATGGCTTACTTTTCCCGATCCGCAAATGAAAAAGGTGACCAAAAGGCTCACTGCAACCAACTTTATGAATCTGTATCAGCAGATAGTGAAGCCGGGCGGGCTCATTCATCTGAAAACAGACAGCAATTTCATGTTTACCTACACTTGCGAAATGGTGAAGAGCAACGGTTACCGGGTTAACGTGTTGACCCGCGATCTGTATCGTTCGGGATTGGTAGACCCCATTCTGGGCATTCAGACCTATTATGAGCAGCAATGGATATCCCGAGGAATTGACATCAAGTATATTCAGTTTGTGTTTGATCCGCGCGATACGTTCACGGAGCCCGATGTGGAAATAGAAAAAGACACATACCGCAGTTTCGGGCGAAATCAGCGGAGTGTCTCGCAATCGGCCCGGAAAGGCGAGGGCGAACTCCCTGTCGGGAACTGAGAAAAGACAACTTTGTTTACATATTAATATTATTGTCAATCATCTGTTATTATGCAATTATATCCGAAATTAATATTGGACGCACTTTCTCACGTGCGCTATCCGGGAACGGGGCGCGATATCGTGTCGTCGGACATGGTGGAAGATGATATCCGCATAGCCGGAAACACCGTGTCGTTCTCGTTGGTGTTTGACAAGCCCAACGACCCTTTTGCCAAATCGGTGGTCAAGGCGGCCGAACAGGCCATTCTTACCTATATAGGCGAGGAGGTTGAAGTGAAAGGCAATATTCAAATCAAGTTCAAGCAGGAACCCAAACCCAAGGCCGAAAAGCCGCTTGCCGGAGTGCGGCATACGATAGCCGTGTTCTCGGGCAAAGGCGGAGTCGGCAAGTCGACTGTAGCTGCCAATCTGGCTGTTTCCCTGGCACAAATGGGCTATAAGGTGGGCCTGCTCGATGCCGACATACACGGGCCTTCGATTCCGAAAATGTTCGGGGTGGAGGATGCCCGTCCCGTCATGGAAGAAATAGATGGCCGGCAATACATTATGCCGATAGAACAGTGCGGGCTTAAGATACTCTCCATTGGTTTCTTTGTCGACCCTGACAATGCGCTTGTGTGGAGAGGCGGCATGGCGAGCAACGCCTTGAAGCAGCTTATAGCGGATGCTTATTGGGGGGAACTGGACTATTTCGTGATTGACTTGCCGCCCGGCACCAGCGATGTGCATCTCACGCTTGTGCAGACTATCGACCTGACCGGAGCGGTAATTGTGACCACTCCGCAGGATGTGGCGCTTGCCGATGCACGCAAAGGTATCAACATGTTCCGCAACGACAAAATCAATGTGCCCATTCTCGGTCTGATTGAAAACATGGCCTGGTTCACTCCGGCCGAATTGCCGGAAAACCGCTATTACATTTTCGGCAAAGATGGCGGGAAACGTCTGGCCCAGGAAATGAACATCCCGCTTCTGGGTGAAATACCATTGGTACAGAGCATCCGCGAAGGGGGCGATGCAGGCATGCCTGTTGCCATGCGCGAGGACAATGTGACTGCCGAAGCTTTCCGGCAGGTGGCCGAACGGCTGGCCGCCTCGCTGGAATAGTCGTGGCAGATGCTTATGCAGGGGCAGTGCATCAGACTGGTAGCAGGACGATGTACCGCCCTTTTTTTATTTGAAAACAAATGTACCGTGTCCGGTTTGCCACATTGCCTTTCTGTTTTTTTGTATGGAATTTGTGCGTTTCAAAGCAAAACTATAATTTTGCACAAATTATTGACCATTAGCATTTGTTTTGATATCATTTTCTCTACATATGGTTTGTTTAATACTAATTAACGGTTTTCTGTTGGTTAGTTCATTCTTTT
>CASEAJ010000052.1 GCA_949285425.1 uncultured Porphyromonadaceae bacterium | reverse complement strand
GCACGGCACAGACCCTTCGGACGAGTCCGCCGAGTTTTATGTGGAACAGACGGACATCATGCAGATGGAACGCCAGCTAATCGACGACGAGGACTATGGCATCTGGAACTAATCCGTCATCCGCCAGTTCCGGACAGGCGGCCATAGACCGCTTCGCCGAAATGATGATTAGGCGCATGGAGCAGATGAAGGCGTCCGACTGGAAGAAAGGCTGGATTGGCGGTGCGTCGGGGTACACCGGACTGCCACAGAACGTGGGAGGACGTAACTATTCCGGCTCCAACTCCTTCTTTCTGCAACTCCACACGGCGGCCAATGGCTACGACCTGCCCGTGTTCCTCACCTTCAAGCAGGCGCACAACCTGAAAGCCCACGTTCTCAAAGGCGAGAAGGCCTTTCCCGTCATCTACTGGGACATGCTCGTAAAGGACAAGGACGGGAAAAGGATAAGCAGTGACGAGTACCGCGCCATGACGAAGGAGGAAAGAAAAGATATGGAGGTCATCCCGTTCGTCAAGGCGTTCCCCGTGTATAACGTGGCGCAGACCAACCTGGCCGAAGTGCAGCCCGAACGTATGCAGAAGCTCATGGACAGGTTCAGGCTACCCGAACTCCGCGATACGGAAGGCATGTACGCCCACGCCGCGCTTGACAGGATGGTCGAAACGCAGGGCTGGGTCTGCCCGATACAGGCGGACAAGCGTGTGGACGGGGCTTATTACTCCCCCTCGCACGACATCGTGGTGGTTCCCATGAAGGCGCAGTTTAATATCGGCGGCACGCCGGAGGAAACGTACCGTGGCGGCATGGAGTTCTACTCCACCATGCTGCACGAGATGACCCACTCCACCATGACACCGGAACGGCTCAACCGTGACGGCATAGGCAGGTTCGGCGATCCGAAGTACGCCAAGGAGGAGCTTGTCGCCGAGCTTACGGCGGCGATGATAAGCCATTCGATGGGCTTTGATTCAAAAGTTACGGACAACTCGGCCGCCTATCTGGACTCATGGATTGGCGTATTGAAGCAAGAACCCAAATTCATCGTCTCGGTCATGGCGGACGTGAACAAGGCTTCTGACATGATACTCGACCATGTGGACAGGCAACGGCTGGCACTGGACGAGCAGCCCTACCTGGCCAAGAACGACCCGCTCGCTCCGCTTGACCCAGGCGAGGAAGTGACGTTTCGGAACGCTGCCATCGTCAAGACACGCGGCGGCGACTATGCCATCCGTGCCTCGTATGACGGTGTGGAGCTGGGCCTGAAGAAGGTACCGAAAGGCACGGCAAGGACTTACTTCCAGTTGACGGACTACAAGGACAAGGCGGCCTTCCTGAACATGACGGCACGTAAGACATTCGGACCGGAGATTGCCATGATGGGCAGGACGCAGACCGTAAGTGCAAAGATGGGTATTTAATCCTGAAAATAATACGGTATGCCGGACTACAAGGTAAACTTCAAGGAACTCAAGGCACGTGTGGGCGTGACCGATGTGGCCTACGCCCTCGGCTACCGACTTGACCGCAAGGCTGGCGTGGGGCGTTACATCGAGCTGGTATTGGGTGACGGACAGGAGAAACGTGACACCATCATTGTCAGCCATCCCAATGACAGAGGCGCCCAGACGTTCTTCCGCCGGGACGGCTCCAAAGGGGATGTACTGACACTTATCCGTGAGAATCTGGGTGCCTTTTTCGTCACCGGTAAGGACGATTGGCAGAAGACTGCCAAGGTCATGGCACGCTTCGCCAATATGCCCGAACCGGAATACCATGAAGATTGGGAATACCTGAAATCAGCCAAGGCTGCATCAGCTTTTGATATTTCACGATATGAAGTGAAGCAAATAGACATGGAGCGCATTCCTCAGATCTTCCACCAACGCGGACTATCCGATGAAACGGTCAGACAATTTGCCCCATTCGTTTTTCTCATACGGGACAGACGGAACGGGAATTTTGATGGCTACAACATCGGCTTTCCCTATACCGACACGGATAATCAGGTGAAAGGATATGAAGTACGCGGTTACGGCGGCTACAAGTCAAAGGCCGCAGGCACGGATTCCTCTTCGGCGGCATGGGTGGCCGACTTTTCCGGCGGTAATCCAGAAGCGGTCAGGTGCGTATTCTTTTGTGAGTCCGCCTTCGATGCGATGGCTTTCCACCAGATGAACAAGGGACAGCTGCACCCGGATGTGGCATTGGTCTCCCTCGGAGGGACATTCTCCGATAACCAGATAACCGGTGTGATGAATCGTTTTCCTAACGCCAAGGCTTTCGACTGTTTTGACAACGACATTGCCGGGCGCATCTACGGTCTTCGCATGATTGGCTTGCTGGAGGGCATCCCGATGAAAATCAGCAAAGCGGAGGGTGGCCTGCAAGTGGAAGCCGGAGGCAAAAGCCTTACCATCAATCCGAGAAAGGCGTTGTCCTCACAGCTCACCGCACACTTACCCATCCGTTATTGTACCGGGCAATGGTTGCCGCCCAAGGCGTTCAAGGACTGGAACGACTGCCTCTTGAACAAGCCGGTGGCTACGGTTCTCGTCCCACGCAAGGAGGAACGCGACCGGAATCTGGCGGAGCGGAGAAAAGGTAGTCTCAAAATGTAACGTAACATGGAACATATATGAAAGCAATCAGACTAAAAATGGCCGTTGGGGCGTTGGCCCTGTGGTTGGCCGGAGGCCATACCGTTCCGGCGTTCGCCCAACAGATAGACCCGGCACTGACCGGTGCGGTGACGGCACAGACATTGGAACTGAAGAGCCTGCACGACAAGCGCAGGAAGACGCAGGAGAAGATAATCGCCGCCGAAGCCGCCGTGACGGTCGCACTTGACCGTGTACACAGCAGCGTAGAGAATAAGATGCTGGAATACCTCTCCAACGCACAGGGGGCGGTGCAGAATCTCTACCAAATCAAACGAGCAGGGGAACTGGTGACGACCGAGATACCGCAGAACTGCAGCCTGCTGCTCAAATCGGTGGGAAGCAACCTCAAGGGCACGGCGATAGCGGCCATCGTGTCGGACGAGCTGACGGACGCGGCCACGCAGATGGCTGCGCTCTATCCGTTCATGAAACAGCTCGTGACTTCGGGCAGCTACGATGTGGCGGGGGCAGACGGGAAGAATGAGAAGCACAAGGTCAACCTGCTGGACTCTTCGGAACGCTACTACATCGCCAACGAGGTGGTGACAAGGCTCGAAACCATCAACACCGACCTGTTTATTCTGGCTTGGCAGGTGCGCACGCTCTCCTGGAACGACCTCTGGTTCTCGCTCGACCCGGAAGGATGGGCGAATGTGATGTCCGGCAAGAACATCATCGGCGGCATCGTGGCCGACTGGAAACATGGATTCAATTAGGATTTTATCATCAAAATAGTGTATCATAATCATACAGCAATGGAAACAGAAAAGAAAATCATCGGCCGCTGCCCCTTGTGCGGCGGCAATGTGGTCAAGACCTGCAAGGGCTACCGCTGTGAGCACAACATTGGCGACAGCCCCTCTTGCGTACTGAACATCAACGCCATCATCGGCAACCGCAAGATGGCGGACGCGGAGGTGGCTGTACTGTTGGAGAAACGCCGCATCCTGCTGGACGGCTTCGCCAGCAAGGAGGGCAAGACGTTCCCGACCGTGCTGGAGCTTGCCGACGACGGCAACATCCTGATGCAGCCGGTCATCGGCAGGTGTCCGCACTGCGGAGGGGAGATCCGTGTGGGAAGCCGGGCGTTCAACTGCTCCAACTATGCCAATCAGAATGCGCCCTGCTCCTTCGCCATCTGGCGCAACATCGGTGGGCACCAGCTCACCCTGGAGGAAGCCAAGGAAATCTGCGAGAAGGGCATCACTTCTTCGGAACTGGAGATGTACCGTGAGGACGGCAGCATCTACCGCAAACGGCTCGGCGTGTCGCCGGACAAACTTCAAATTGTGAAGATATGAGACCGGGGATGAAGATTGGGATAATACTCGCCTCCATCGTGCTGTTCTGGAGCGGCGTATTTTGTCTTGTCTGCTGTTCGGACAATCTGAATGACCGTGCGGCGGACATGGCCGAAAAGGCATTGAGGGCATCGGTGGACAATCCCGAATCCATACGGATATTGGCTGTCAGCAAGCCGGATTCCGTGTTCGGGCATACCTACATCACGCAGGAGGAGAAGATGGCCCTTTCCATGGCCATGGTGGAAATCAACAGGAAGGTGATGGAAGCGACGGACGGGCTGGAGGACTTCGACCCGGACGACAAGGAGACGGCCGCCCTGATGGAGCGGCAGATGTCAGCCATGTCGGGCCTGAGGCGGGCGGCTGATGGACTTCGGCGGCCCGCTTGACGGGAGTCCGCAACCGTTCAGCGGCTGGAAGGTCAAGGTTGACTTCGAGGGCGTGGACGCGGACGGACAGGGCTATCATTCTGAATACTGGTTCATTCTGGACAAGGAGGCGCAATGCGTGGTGAAGTCGTTTGAGATACCCTTGCCGTAGAAGGCTAAGAATTTTATTCCTGGATATATTGAAATCTCGGTGTCATCGGTTATGGCATCGGGATTTCCTGTTCTTGAACCTATGGGCGTTCCGCTCCGGCAGATTTTCCGCTACAAAGCAACGGAAGGCCGTGGCGGCGGCGAACGACGCTCCTCTTGCCTGCGTGGAAAGCGTCCGGCAGCCTTCCGCGATTTGTGCCAAATCGGGTATTCCGGCCTCTTTCCACTGGTCACGTCCGCCTTTTGCCCCTTGCGCCTTCCGTCATGCCGTACCGTAAAATCCCGGAGCGGAAGCCGCAAGGCTTCAAACAAAAGGGAAAAAGATTAGAACTTCAAAATTCAGACGTTATGGCAATAAAACTCATTGACAGAGAGGAAAGTGTCAGCTACAAGGGCTGTATTTATGAGCTTACCTTGTTGTGGGACAGGGAAAGCGTCCGCAAGTGCTTCTGCGGTATGCCGCCGTTTTTCGCCCACATCCGCAAGGACGGAGCAAACTTCGCTATAATAGATTGTTATTCAAACGACAATGAGCGGTTTGTCGTAAAGAAGTTCATGCCGTCCTTACTGGCAAGGCCGGACTGGCAGGTGCGCTTCGACAGGGACATCAACACCATACCATTTTTGGAACTGCTGGCAGGGCTGCCGATTTAACCGTATGGATTTTATCAACGTAAAAACAAGGACATATGAAAGGAACAGAACATTTCAAGGAGATTATCAAGAGTTATCTTGACCAGAGGGCAAAGGAAGATGAACTTTTCCGTGCCAAGTATGAAACCACGGCACGCACCATGGACGATGTGATAACATTCATTCTTAATGAAGTAAAGAACTCCGGCTGCTGTGGTTTCTCGGACAGCGAGATATATTCAATGGCGGTACACGTCATAGACGAGCCGGAACTTGAAATCGGCAAGCCGCTGTCCTGTAACGTGGTGGTCAACCATCATATCGAACTGACGGAAGAAGAAAAGGCGGAACAGAGGGCACTCGCGCTCAAACGCTATCAGGACGAGGAGCTGCGCAAGATACAGGCACGCAATGCAAGGCCGAAAGCACACAAGCCGCAGACTGACAGCCAACCGACATTATCACTCTTTGACAACTTTTGAGCCATGAAACCGAGGAACAGATTTGAAAAGGCGGTGGCGGCTTCCAACGTGAAGCTGACCGCCCTCAGTCCCAAAGCCGTTGAATGGGCTGTAAGGAATGTCATTGTACATATCGCATTCCGCACGTCCGGCCATAACTGCACGTGCGGCGACTGCGGAGCGAAGTTTGACCATAAGGGGAAAGGCAAGACGGTATGCTGTCCCCATTGCGGACACCGCTTGCAGGTAAGGGACACGATGAAGCGCAAGGAAATGCAGTCCGCATACTTTTCTTCCCTTGAAGTGGCGGACGGTATGCAGGTGCAGCGTGTGTTCCTGCTGAGAGCCGTATGCCGGAAAGGGGCGAAGTTGAAAACCTCCTGCATGGAAGTGTGCCGTCTGTGGCTCAATGCCGATGGCAGGATGGCGGTGACATCAAGGGCGAGGACATTGGGCTGGTATGTGGACAGCTTTAACTGGTGTACAGGGATTGACCTGAAGCTTTTGTCCGAGGTGCATTGGGTGATTTCCGATACATACGTTTACCCACGTTACAAGGTGCTGCCCGAACTGAGACGCAACGGCTTGAAAGGCAGGCTTCCCGATGGCTGCCATCCGGCAAGGCTGATGAAGGCGTTGCTGACGGACAGCCGGATAGAGACGATAATGAAGTCCGGGGACTTGCAGGCCGTGGCTTATTTTGTAAGCCGTCCGCTGGATTTGGACGAGTGTTGGCAGTCGTACAAGGTGGCCGCACGGCGTCATTACCGCCCGTCCGACTACGGTATGTGGTGCGATACCGTCCGTTTGTTGGAGCAATGCGGAAAGGACATCCACAACGCTATATATGTTTGTCCCAAAGACCTTAAAGCCACGCATGACCATTGGCTGGGTAAAAGGAACAAGGCGGTGGAAAAGCGTAGAGACAGGGAACAGATGTTGAGAGCCAAGGCGAGGGAGGCGGACTTCTATAGGGAAAAGTCCCGTTACTTCGGGATTGTCATCAGCGACAGCGACATTGAAATATCCGTGCTTGACTCCATAGAAGCATTTCAAGCCGAGGGAAGCAGCCTTCACCATTGCGTGTTCCAATGCGAGTATTACGCCAAGGCGGACAGCGTTATCCTGTCGGCGCACGACCGCCAAGGCAACCGCATCGAGACCGTGGAGTTCTCGTTGAGCCAGGGCAAGGTCATACAGAGCCGGGGGCTGTGCAACTCCAACACGGAATACCACGACCGAATTGTAGGACTTGTAAACGCCAACGCCTACCGCTTCCTGGAGGCGAGGACACCGGCATAATTCCTTGAAATGTTCAGACCCCGACCTGCGCCGTGAGGTGTGGGTCGGGGTAATGTATTCCTTTGAGGTAAGAATTGTGCCGTTCTACTCCTTACTATTGTTTTCCTCCTCTATCAGGGCATTGCGATGATAACCGTGCCGCACAAAAGAGTCCACAAAAATCAATTCCTTGTACCATTCTCCTTTTTCATCCTTTTTATTTTGGAAGCGGAAAAATCCTCTGACGAATATTTCATTGTCATTCACAATCTTGCGGAACCACCTCGAATCCATTACAATTACTTCCTGACCGCTCTCATTCCTGACCTTTTCTTTGCTTTTGTACCCCAAAATCATATCATCCAATTTAGCGGTTGTTCCAACGGGTACGATGATTGTTTCTACCTTTACATATTTTTTAACGGCAAGATATACCATCAATTTGTTAGCCAACCTCTCATAAATTTGTTCCCGTTCCTCCTTATTCCCGGCAAAAAGCTGGTCATCTGCCGTCAATGTCGGCCACGTGTATATATGCCGTACATTGTCCTTGGTTGATTCTATGTAAAAATACATATACAGGTTGCTAATGCCGCCATCCTCCCTGAACAGCCACACATGCAATGTGTCTTCTCCAAATCCATAAACAATCGTCCCGCAGTCTCTGGAAAGGAGTATGCCACAGACATTATCCTTGTAGAACTCTTGGAAAAGCTGATGGTCAATGCCGTAAAATGATTTTGCGCTTTTCTTCATGACTACCTCAAAAGAGGGCATGAGAAGTTCGGGTAAGCCCCAATCCGGTTGTGTCTGGCGGACATCAGACAGGAATTTCAGGCCATTGGCCAAATATCCAAAATGTTGCTTGTTGCTCAGCATGGGCACGCCGAATTTTCCTTCATCTTCCACGTTGTCAATATTGAGCAGCCAAGATATGATAGGTCGTTTGCGGATTATCATAAGCTATTTATATTATAGGTTCAACTTGCAATGGCAGGAATAGGTTTAATCTTTCCTGTAAGAGTTCGCCACGGTTTCTTCTAATTCTTCGTCAGGAACTTCCTTGCAAAAAATGTAATATACTGTTGTGCTGGTTGAGCTTGCTCCTCCATATGCGCCTACAAATCCGCCCCCAGTGGTAACAGATTTCGTATCGACTAATTCCCATCCTTGAAGAGACATATAATTCAATGCCCCTATCAGGGAGTTGAATTTCAAATCTTTGCCATCAGTTCCCTTGACAGTTTGCGGCTTTCTGTCTGTGCCATCATCAAGTTTTATGGAATTTTTCTTGTATTCCATCTCTACATACAGTTTTTTAGCACATGCAAGCTGTGCTGTCAAAAGTAACACTGCCAATAACACGAAAACCTTTCTCATAATGAATTTAATTTAATGGTATATTTATAATTGAATGTTGTTTTACTCATATATCTTTGATTTTCAATGGTAAGTATAATTTGTAGAGAACACGTTATTCTTGTTGTAGCTTTTCTATCATCCCTCCTGAGATTGATAAGATATTGTCAATCAATAGGATTTCATTTGTCTCTAAAATGACAGTTCTTTCCAACTCATCGTACCTCCGTATTACTCCGGTAATTGTGATATTTCTGCCGCCGTCTTTTAACGTGTCAGGAATAAAATAGATGAATGTAAGATTGGAACGCTCACCGATATGGCCAATGGCATAGGTCAGACGCCTGGACAGTATCTCCTGTTCGTCCGATGACAGTATCTGCCTCGGTGTGGTCTGCCGTGCGGTCTCAGCTATCGCCTCGTCATGGCCGGTCAGAGCGGCGAAGGGCGCAAACTGGGCGGCACGGTTTATCATCGGCATCGGCTTCCGGGTCTTGGAGACATGGTGCGGCCGGTGGATGATGTCGTCATATCTACTCATGGTGTCCTCCTATCTGCTGGTTGCGTTCCCGCTGGGTGGCTCCGTCCGCATAGTTCAACCCTTTGAGGATGGCGTTCTTGCCGAACTTCTTCTTTATCTGCAGCACGGCTTCCTGGCGGCGGCGTTCCCTAGCCAGCATCTCTTCTTCAGCTTTCTGTTCCTTTTCCTGCTTTTCGTAGTCGGTGAAAAGGTCGAGCTGCACCGCTTTATTGTCTGGCTGTATATCCGCCTCGTGCATAAGATGGTTTGCCGACAGGGTGATGCGGCGTACCAGCAGGTCGGGGTTTACGATGCGGTCGAACAGTCCGCCGGACTTCTCCATGAGGATTGTTTCGGAAGAGGTCGGACGCTCCATGTTTACTGTTCCGTGTGCATGAACCGGGACTTGTCTGCCATAGCGGTCGGTCGCCACTTTGCCCTGATACTTTTCCCTGATATTCCTGTCCGTCAGCGATTCAGTGTCGTAACCGATGGTCAGCACAAGCTGGTCGGTCACCAGTCTCTTGTCAACCAGGTCCAGAGAGAGACTGTCCGCCATTTCCAGTACCACATTCCGTGCCTTGACTGCCGTATAGGGCGACTGGAGCACCTGTCCGCTGCTGACTGAGTTTGTTTCCGGACGGTATGCCTTTATCAAGTCCATAGTCACAGGTTCCCATCCCCAGGCATGGTCTATCAGCAGTTCCGCATTGACCCCGAACAGTTTATACAGCAAGTCCTCACGCTCAATGGAACAGCGGGCGATGTCGCCCATTGTCAGGATGCCGTAGGCCGCCAGCCGTGCGGCAATTCCACGGCCCACGCGCCAGAAGTCCGTAAGCGGTGTATGTTCCCACAACAGACGGCGGTAAGTCATCTCGTCCAGTTCCGCGATACGCACGCCGTCCTTATCGGCAGGCATTTTCTTGGCCACAATGTCCATCGCTACCTTGCAGAGATAAAGGTTCGTGCCAATGCCAGCGGTGGCGGTGATGCCTGTCTCGGCCAGCACCTCCCGGATGATTTTCATGGCCAGCTCGTGAGCCGTCATCCGGTAATTCTTCAGGTAGGATGTCACGTCCATAAAAACCTCGTCGATGGAATAGACATGGATGTCCTCCGGGGCGATGTGGCGGAGATATATTTCATAAATGCGTGTGCTGTATTGGATGTAATGCGCCATGCGTGGCTGTGCCACCAGATAGTCCACGGCCAGCTCCCTGTGTGCGTCCAGTTCCTTTTTCGAGTGCGATTTTCCGGAGCGTCCACGCTGCCGGTTCACCTCACGCACCCTCTGCACTACCTCGAACAGCCGTGGCCTGCCGCCGATTCCATAGCTTTTCAGCGCAGGCGACACGGCCAGACAGATGGTCTTTTCCGTCCGCGACGAGTCGGCCACGACCAGGCACGTGTCGAGCGGGTCAAGTCCCCGTTCCACACATTCTACCGAGGCGTAGAATGACTTCAGGTCAATGGCTATGTATTGGCGTTCGGTATTCATGTTTATTGGTCTCCTTTGTCATAACCCACCGTAGGTTCGGCGGCCATGGCTGTTTCATCCTCCGGATTTCTCAAGATGTAGGGGCGTATCTGTTTGGGTGATACGGATTGCCCCAATGCCGGGTTCAACCGTTCTTTCAGCCTCGTGTTGCGTTTCAGCACCGTCATGTTGCGGATGGCAAATGCGAGTGCTTTCTTCGTGCCGATGAGCACGCATATCTTCTTGGCACGGGTGATGCCCGTGTAAATCAGGTTGCGTTGCAGCATCACATAGTGGGTCATCAGGACGGGCATCACCACGATGGGATATTCCGAACCTTGCGACTTGTGGATGGTGGTGGCATAGGCCAGTGTCAGCTCGTCCAGTTCGGAAACATCGTATTCCACGATGCGCCCTTCAAAGTTGATGTATAAGGTGCGCTCTTCTAGATCGACTGATTCTACGAAGCCCAAGTCCCCGTTGAAGACGTCCTTGTCATAATTGTTCCGCAGCTGCATCACCCTGTCGCCCTGACGGAACGAATAGCCGCTGCGGTTTAGCGACACGCCCGAAGGGTTCAACGCCTGCTGCAAGGCCATGTTCAGATTGGCCGCGCCTACTATTCCCCGTTGCATGGGTGTCAGCACCTGGATGTCGGCTGTTTTCCGGTGATAGGCTTTGGGCAGGCGGTTCTTCACGAGGTTCACGATTTCCTCGGCTACCTTCTCCGGGGCTTCCTGTTGCATGAAGAAGAAGTCGGTGTCCTTGCCGTTGCTGGTATCGGGGAAACGGCCCTGGTTGATGGCGTGGGCACTCATCACAATGCGGCTGGACTGTGCCTGCCGGAAGATGCGCGTCAGGCGGATGACGGGTATCTTTTTACTGTCGATAATATCGCGGAGTACGTTGCCGGCTCCTACGCTGGGTAATTGGTCGATGTCGCCCACCATGACGAGGCGCATGGAAGTGGAGACCGCCTTCATCAGATTGTTCATCAGAATGATGTCTATCATGGAACATTCGTCCACGATGAGCGCGTCGCTTTCCAGCGGATTCTCTTCGTTGCGTTTGTAGCCGTCCTTCGGATTGTACTCCAGCAGGCGGTGGATGGTTTTGGCCTCCATGCCCGTAGCCTCGCTCATCCGCTTGGCAGCCCGTCCGGTGGGAGCGGCCAGCAGGATGCGTAGCCCCAGATGTTTCAGTGCGGCGATGATACCTTGGGTCGTAGTGGTCTTGCCTGTGCCGGGCCCGCCAGTCAGCACCATAACCTTGGAGCGAAGGGCTTCCCCGATGGCCTGCAACTGCACCTCGTCATACGTGATGCCAGTTTCCTTGGACAGTTCCGCTGCATTGAACCGGGTCGCAAAGAGATTGCTTTCCGATTCACGGAGCAGGGCAAGCAGACGGTTGGCCGTGCCCACCTCGGCAAAGTAGAACGGAGGCAGGTAGATGGCTTCATCCTCTGTCTTCAGGTCTTCCGTCCGTGCCATGTCAGCCAGGGCTTTGCGGATAGAGTCCTCATCCGCTTCCAGCAGGCTGATGGCGGCTTTCACCAGCTGCTCCTCCTCGGCATATACGTGTCCTTCATTGGCCAGTTGGTTCAAGGTATAGATGATGCCGCTCTTGCAGCGACGCAGGTCGTTCTTCTCATATCCCATCTTCCCTGCGATTCCGTCAGCTGTCTTGAAGCCGATGCCCCAGATGTCATCCGCCAGGCGGTAAGGGTTCTCTTTCACTTTGTCGATGCTCTCCTTGCCGTATTGGCGGTATATCTTGGCTGCATAGGCCGTGCTTACCCCATAGCCTTGCAGGAAAAGCATCACGTTCTTGATGTCCTTCTGCTTCTCCCAGCTCTCGCGGATTTTCTCCACACGCTTCCTGCCGATGCCCGGCACTTCATACAGCCGTTCGATGTCGGTCTCTATCACCTCGATGGTATCCAGCCCGAACTGCTTCACAATGAGTTGGGCGAACTTCGGCCCGATTCCTTTCACCAGACCGCTTCCCAGATATTTCTCAATGCCATAGACAGTGGCAGGCATCACTTCCTCCCAAGTCTGACAGACGAACTGGCTGCCATAACGCTTGTCCACCTTCCAGTCATCTTCGCACAGCAACACGCTTCCGGCAGGCACCTCCAACAGGTTGCCCACCAAGGTCACAAGGTCGTCATAACCTTTCACCTTGACTTTCATGACAGAATATCCGTTCTCCGGATTCTGATAGGTGATGCGTTCCACTACACAGCGAAGTTTGGGCATAGGCGTTATTTTTTGAAGAATAAATCTTTTAATTTGGCAATACAATCTTCAGACAGTTTTTCTTCCGGTTGGCAAGAACCGATTTTACAGTTGCTCAAGAAGTTTAGTTCCTGCAAGTCAACTATAATCGGCCCTTTGACCAACGTCAGTACATACGGGGCGCAATCATCAACCATGTTCAGTTCCTCCTCCGGATTCTCCAAGAAAAGCATGGCATCCTCGCCTATGGCAATTGTGTGCATCAGGTAGAGTTCAGCATCCGCTCCACATTGGTGAATGAATACCACCTTGTCACCTTTTCGGGGTAAATCTCTTTCCCAAGGAGGGAAACCACCCCAACGGAAATGTGTGATACCATCTTGATAAAGAAATTCCAAAAGGTTTTGGCAGGAACTGTTATCCATCTTTTGTACATACCAACTTTCCGTACTCTCTATCTTGCTTTTAATATAGATGGTCATACGTAAGCGTTCATCGTAAGTTCCATTATCCTTGACAGTGGTAAGTTCCGCAATAAAGGCGTCACCCCATCCCATATCCATCATTTTCGCCACCATTTCGTTTTCCTTTCGTGGTACATAGCCGATGATGCAATCAAAGTCAAAATTTTCCGTATCACCTTCCATATCATCGGCTAATGCCACGGCCACCGCATTGCGGTCATGCTTATTGGCGCGCTCGCGAATCAAGACTAGCTCCGCACCTTCATACAGCTCATCCCAAAAGTCTTCCGGATGATGGAAGTTCCAGCCGGCAACAGCACATTCCTTGAAAAACGCCCTTTTCTTTTTGGGTTCGGGAAAATTGGACATTCCTTCAGGAAGCGGTACAGGCATACCTTCTGTAATTTCTATTTTGTCATTGTATTCGGGTGGGGCAACATCACCTTGTAGGGCAATAAGGTCATTGTCCGTATCACCGCCCGGATTGAAGGTGTCAACCATCTCCTTCATCTGTCGGTCAAGTTCAATATTTTCAATACCATTCTCCTTTAATTGCCTTTGCAGGTCTTGCAGTTCAGAGTCACATTTTGGGCATGTGCCTGCGCAATCCCCTTCGTGGTGGCATTCTTCTGGCTGATAGGTCAATCCATACTGCGCGGCTATCCGCTTTCGGATTTCTCTGAGCAAATTGCATTTATCTTTTCCGTTCATGTTGCAGTCCTTTTGTTTGAGGGTGATATTTTGATTCTCTTTGAAGGTAGTGTATACATTTAAAATTCGTAAATCCCATTCTTCCCAGTTCATCAAGGCTGTAGTCCACATCCTTATCCGTATTATAACCGGGAATAAGAGGTACTTTTAAGGTGACATTCTCTACCCGGCAGGTCTGGAGCAGTACACTCAGTGAGTGGTCACGGATACGGCTCGGATGCCCGGTATATCGTTCATAGATGACATGGTTGATGTCCTTTATATCCACTATCCAATGGTCTACTATCGGTGCAAGTTGTCGGATGGTGTCTTCAGGACAGTAAAGTGAGGTTTCCAATGTGATTTTCCAGACATTACCGCATACTCGGCGAAATTCCTCTATGAAACTGGCGTATCGGGTCGGCTCGCCACCTCCAAAACAGATACCGCCTCCCGTTGCTTGAAAATAAAGGTCATCTATCTTCACATGGTCATAAAGTTCATTGACATCCAATTGTATGATTCCTTTATTTAAGTAAAGTCCACGGCTACCTTTGGAATAGATTTCCTCATGACAACGGTCGTTCAAGCAGTAAGCACACCGAAGCGGACAGCCCATGAGACAGACCAGTGTGGTGATTCCATGGCCGTCCGTTCCCATCCGTAAACGGTCTATAGCGAATATGGAAGCCGTATGATACGTTTGAAGTTTTTTCGATGATTCCATAATGGATTTCTTTATTATATCTTACTGAGTTTTTTCCTCACATCCATCAATGCGAACCCAAGCAGGTTTTCTCCTTTCCATAAACGGGGATTCCTGCAGTCAGGGTCATCTTCTTTCATGCCAATTCCCCAGACTGTATCGTAGGGACTGGCTTCCACCAATATCTTGTTTCTTGTAGCAAGCAGAAAGACTTTCAGCTCTTCATTGTCCATGAATTTATGCAGATTGCCGGTAATGACAATTTCCATACGGTGCTTTTGCCATTTGTATTCGTCAAAATTCTGCACTTCTCTACCTAATGCCTTTATTTCTTTAGGGTCAGTAGAAGCCAAAATTCTATTTCTTGTATCTTCATCACCCATGATTCGTGCCTTTTCTGCCATCATGAACTGTTCCGCACAGTTGTAATGGATACCATTTACGGTAAACCTGCAAGGGAACCATTGGCTGAGACAGGCTTTGGTCGTTTCACCCGGCTTGCCGTGATGTCCCCAAAAGAACAAGAAATCCGGATTGGAAATATCATAGAGGTCTTCTTTCCTTAATCCTCCATTCACATTCGTATAGTCTAAAGTGCGGTACCATTCCCTGAAACTATCCAAATTCGCGAAATCACCTCCCCAATGAAGCCAGCGGTTAAGCAACAGGGCTTTCATCGACATGGGCACACCGTCATCCGGGCATAAGTCGGCAAGTCCGCAATGTTTGTAATAATCCAAATCCTCTTCTATGTGAGGATGGTCTTGTGGAAATAGATTGAACTTCACCCAGCATCTTTCATAATTAAACAACATGCCCTTCATCTGTGAACGAAAAGGACATAATCGCTCTCCTTTATAATAATGGCACTGTTCCAGCAGCATCAGCTTCTGTGGTGGAAACTCGGCCGACATATACATTCCGAACACCCATTCTTTATTGACCGGTTGGTGCATGAGGTCATCAGTAAGTACCACTCCTCTTTCAAAGTCTTCGCACAGACCATACTTTTCAAAGTGTTCGTGCCAATCATAATGGTCATAACTGCCCCACAACAGTTCAAAATAGTGCTGATGTTCCCAGATACCGTGAGAAAGCGTACCTGCGGAATAGGGATTCTTTGCTTGCATCCGCTTTGCCAACACGTCAATAGCGGCCTTGCTTAACGGACGGCTTTGCATGATTACCTCCTCAAACGATTCCGGCAACACAATGTTTTCTTCCACTATCGCTTCTTTGAACAAGGGAGCGATGTCCTCCGCCTTGAATCCGGCTATTCCGCAACCAATGGGAGTCACCAGAAAAGTCAGTTCCTTGTGTTCCTTGGCAAAAGCAATGAACTCATCCACATAGGGGCGAATGGTTTCCACGCCACCTTGCATGGTCGGTATGGCATAGCATTGACCTTGCAACCCTACACCATTGCCCCAGATGGCACCGAACTTTTCGTATGCCATACGTGCCGCTCCTCCACCGTGCATTCCTTGCAGATTACTTCCGAATACAAAAATCTCATTCGCCCTTAGGTTCGTGATTCTTTCTGGTGTATATGTGGGTCTGAAGTATTCCATATTTGTTCAATTATTGGTTTCGTTTTGGGTATGGTTGATGGACACATTGAATGCCTTGCAACGGCGGTTCTGCTGGTTGGCCCGACTTAGGGAGAAACGGCCGAACTTTTCATAGATGTCCAGTCCGCGCCCCAAAGTGATGGTCCATCCCGTGTCGGTCTGTATCATGCGGTCGTGGTCGGCCTTGAAGTCGTAGGTGAACTCAATGCCCAGGGGCAGCAGTTCATCGGCTAGGTCGTTGAAGCTGTCTATCACCTCCGCCACCTTTTCATCGTCCTCATTCTGTGTACTTAGGTGAATCTTGATGGTGTCCTGCACGGATGTCACGTCATGCACCATCTGGATAAAGTCTACCAAGTTGTCTATCTGGTAGGGTTGACGGATAAACGGGTCGGTCAGCCTGATTTCCTTGGCCGTGCGCAGATAGTCGCCAAAGAGTCCCTTATAGGTGATGCCGCCCTGGTTTTCGCGGATGGTGATGACCTTGGAAGTCAAAGCAGGAATACGGGGACGTTTTCCCTTGGTGGTAGAGGATGATGTTTCGGATGTGGTTCCCTCCATGCCTGCCTTTTGCTCTTGCTCCGAAGACGGATGGGCATTGTCTTGATTTTGGCTCGTGGCATTTTGAGAATCAAACTCCAAGCCTTCCAGCGTTTCCACTTTCACGCTTTCTCCCGTGGGCAACCAGGTGTAGACAAACTTTGCAGGCTCTGCATTGAAAGTCTCGTCAATGGCATACAGCTGATCCTTCACACGCTTGCGCCCTTCGGTGGCAAAGTCTATGATTTCCCGTGCTTCCTCATCGGTCATCCGACCGTCTGGATAGAGCAACTTGCTGAATCCGGAGAAAGTCTTGCGGATGGCCAGATGGTCGCGTTCAGACAGCGAGCCGTCAAACCGCGCATATTCTTTCAACGCCGATGTACGGTCGTCAT
>CASEAJ010000051.1 GCA_949285425.1 uncultured Porphyromonadaceae bacterium | reverse complement strand
TTCTATAAGCAGATTGCGGTGGCATACGGATTGGGGTTGCGCCTCGATCTGGACTTTTTCGTGTTGCGTTTCGATGGAGGTATGAAGGCGGTCAATCCCGCCCAGGGGGCAGAGCGTTATCCCATTATCCATCCCGATTTCGGCCGCGATTTTGCCTTCCATTTTGCCGTAGGTTATCCTTTCTGATTTTCCCTGGTCAGGGAACCATATTTCTTTAGTTACGGGAATTTATATGGAGGGTGTGTCAAATTAAGGAACCGCTTTCCTTTCAGCACGGATTGCACGGAAGTTCACAGATCATTTTTTCTTCTTTATCTGTGTCTTTCCGTGTAATCCGTGCCTGAGGAAAGTTGCAAGCAATACTCGTGGGAATTGCAAGCAATACTCGTGGGAATTGCAAGCAATACTCGTGGGAATTACATGCAATACTCGTGGAGATTGCTTGTAATACCCGTCGGCTTTCCTTTCACAACCCGGCAGCATTGCTTGTTAATCTCGGCGACATTGTTTGTTACGTCCGACAGCATTGCTTGTTACGCCGGCTAACTACCTATATTGCGCGGCTAAAGTAGGTAGTTACGGTCTCCAAGTGGCACTTTGGGAATGAAAAGTGAATAATTGGAAATGAATAACGTGGGTGAAAGATGGATACGCGGACGACGCTGAATGGGCGGATTCACACGGATAAAGATAAGAAAAGGGAAAAATGGGTTCACGCTTTCAACAGGAAAAATCTGCGCTGATAATCAGTGATATATGGTGAAAGATAAGTTTCACGTTCATTCAATTAAAAATTAAAATCCGCGTTCATCCGCCCATTCAGCGTCGTCCGCGTATCTATCTTTTCGCCTATCTGCCTTCATCGCAACGCGTTAATTCTTAAAAGATTACGGTGAAACTTCACCCTATAAACGCCGTGAAACTCTGTGCTTTCTGTGGTGAGTCGGAAATAAAAAAATCGTATCTTTGCCACCAAAATAAATTCACCGACATGAAACTGACGCATTACCTCCTCCTGTTGCTCTGCTTGTGCTGCCTGTCCTGCGGCTCTCGCACGGACTATCCCAATCTGCTTACAAAGGCGGACAGCCTGATAGATGCCCGTCCCGACAGTGCCTTGACTCTGTTGCATAGCATCCCTCCTTCGGCCTTAGAAGAGGGCGACCGCATGCGTCACCGGTTGCTGACCGTGGAGGCGGAATGCCGCAACGGACAGATGCCGGCCAACGACTCATTGCTGTTGCCGGTCATCGACTATTTTCATCGTACCGGTGATGTCTTTTGGGAAGCGCGGGGCGAGTACAACCGAGGATATATTCTCCATAAGCTCCGGCAAAGTGGACAGGCCTTGGAAATCTTTCAGCGAGTAAAGATACAGATGGAACAGTGTGGAAATACCTGGTGGTTAGGACGGACGTATGGAAGGATAGCCTATATCTATCACAGTCAGGGGATGTATTCGCAAGCCGATTCCCTTTATAAGGAAACAGAACAATTGGCCGTACAAGTGGGAGATACTGCATTGTGGTTAGAAACATTGGATAGGAGGAGCGTCCATCTGATAGCTCAAGGAGAGGAACATTACCGGGAAGCGGAAACACTGTTGTTGAAGGCCTGTTTATTGGCTCGACAGAAAAAATTAGTAAAATACCAAAGTAATTGTATGGAGACTTTGAGTCTGTTGTATAGTTATATGCAGGATGGTGAGCAAGCCTTACGGTGTGCCCGGGAAGCTTGGAGGTTAGAACCGGATACCGCAAAGAGGTATATGTCCAGTTTGCTGATAGGTGAGGCTCATTATAAACTGAATCATTATGACTCCGCTACGTTTTGGCTGGAACGAACGATTGCGTGCCGTCCTTCTTTGGCTGTCCGTTCGGCGGCTTACATGCGTCTGGCAGATATTGCCGAAGAACAGGGGAATGCGGAAAGGGCGTTGGCCTATCAGAAGAAGTATCAGCAGGCGGAAGAAAAGTTTGCGGGGCGGGCACAGCAGGTAACCGAAATCCGTTTGACAGAGCAGGCGCAGACACATCGGCAGGAACAGGCGCAAATGAAGCGGCTGATTCTGATTTGTCTGGCGGCAATTGGTGCATTGGCCGTTTGCATTGTGCTGTTGTTGGGACGAAGAGCCAAAGAGCGGAAACGTCTTCGCGGGCAGATGGATGCACTGATGAAGTTCTGGTGGAGGGAACATCGGGTGCTGTTGTCAGCAGCCCCGTCAGTGGTTGAGCCGGAAATCCTCTTACTACCTTTCAATGAGCCGAAAGAGGTGCGCCTTCTGATCGATTTTGACGACTTGGTCGGTCATCTTCGCGAAACGGAACTATATGCCAAGGTGACCCGTATTCTTTCTTATCACCAATCCTACAACGACTATGAAGAACATTTCACGGTAGAAGATCAGAATGAACTGCTTAA
>CASEAJ010000050.1 GCA_949285425.1 uncultured Porphyromonadaceae bacterium | reverse complement strand
TTTCTTTTACCGAAAACTTTTCCAAGGTGACTTTCCGGTAAATCTCCGAAATTTCACACAGACTACGCTGTGACTGTTCATAATCTTTTTGTTTCATTCTTTTGACTCTTTAGGAGTCAACCTTTTTTAAAAAAAGACAATTCGCACGGTTGTTTTTCTGTTCGGTTTTTGATGCAGATAAATGTCGTTTTGTTTTGCGCAGTCATTCAAATTGTTTATGTTTGCAAAGTGTTAATTTTTTTAGTTTTAACTTTTGAAAAACAAAATGATTATGAAAAAGACAAACTATCTGTGGGCAGTGTTATGTGCTGCCATGTTGTTCGGTGGGTGTAAAGAAGAAGAACAGACCGTGCTGTCGCTCGAAAACCTGCCTACTACCACCATTTCCGGTTATCTGACTTACGATGCAGGCTATGCCGATAACGGCAATGGCACCTTTGTGCGCCGGAACGAAGCACCGGCTGCCGGCCAGCGGGTATTTGCCATGGTGGAATATTCCGAATATCAAAGCAATGCTACCGGTACGAAAGTGTATGAAGGCACGACCGATGAAACGGGAAAATACACGCTTCAGATATACACCACCACTGGTGGAGTGGCCGTGAAAGTGCAGCCGGCACCGTTCGAAGCTTCGTTCGGCAAACTGGTTGAAGCCGATGGAAAGCAAGAATTGAAGACTGTGACTTATCATTACAAGGTGAATACCCCCATTACGTTTGCTGATACAGAAACGTTGCCCAATATCGTTTCTGTTAAGGAAACGCCTTCTGTTTATACAGGGGATGAAGTGGAAGGTGCCACTACATTCCCCTACAGCGTGGTGGTATCAGGAACGCTTAAAGTACCGGTAGAGGATGTGAATGGCAGCATAACCTACGTAGGCCAGGTGGGCCGTCAGGTGAAAGTGTGGTTTACCCGTGAGTCGGGGCAGCCAGAGTCCGAAGCGGTAATGGTTGCAACCGGTACGGTCAACGGCATGCAGGGCGAATATACCGTAAATCTGCCGATAGACGACCTTTCGGATACCTATTATATTACGGCCGAAGCCATGCCGTTTGCTGGTACATATTCCGACTATACGTCAGGCAATCCAATGCCCGAAGTGAAAAATGGCATATATACGTCTGTCTCTTCGGTGACAGCAACCTTCTCGCCCAATGGCTTTAACGGACGTACGGTGAACATAGGTGAAATTAAAATGCAATTTACGGCTAACGAATAAACCGAGGAAAGGAGACAAGCATTATGAAACAGTTGAAAAAAATGGCATGGGTGGCCTGTTGTCTGCTGCCTTTTTGGTTGTCGGCCCAAGAAACGGGAAATGCAGAAAAGCCGAAGGTGTACATACCCGAACAGGGCGATTTCGCCATAGCTTTCGATGCAACCCCCATATTGAGTTATGTGGGTAACTTCTTCAACGGAAATGTCAACAACGATGCACTTGACAAGGGGCTGCAGGGAGCTCCGGCCATGAGCAGTGTGTTTAGTGGTCCGGTGGCTTCCGTTATGGCTAAGTATATGCTGACCGACCAGTTGGGTGTGCGTGCCAATGTGGGATTGCTTAACCGCAACACAACTTCCCGTTCTTATGTGGGCAACGACTCGTATGCCCAGTTCCCGCACGATGGTGATGTGGGTGGCGAGGCACAGCTCATTGACACACGCAAGACAAAAGTGAGTGGCGGAAGCATTACGTTCGGTCCCGAATGGCGTGTGGGCAAACGACGTGTGCAAGGGGTGTTTGGTGTGGATGTGCTTATGGCCTATCAAAACACCAATACATCTTACGACTGGGCCAATGCCATGACTAGTGTGAACCAGAAACCTACTTCTTCGTGGGATGCGGATGTGTGGAACGGCAACAGCCGGATTGTTGAATACTACAATGATGGATATGATTTCTATGCCGGATTGTTGGGACATGTGGGTGTTGAGTTTTTTGTCGCACCGAAGATTGCCATCGGAGCCGAAGTGAACGTGAACGCTTACTGGCAGTTCGGCAAGCAGGAGTATATGAAGTCTGAAAGTTTCAATGCTTCAACCGACCGTGTGGAACTGCGTACCGATTTGGTTTCGCCGAAAGGCTTGAAGGAGTTCTATTTCGGAACCGAAAATTTGGGAGGAGCCCTTTACATGGCCTTCTATTTTTAATGATACAGGCGTAAAGCTATAAATTCAGGCGGGAATGTGTAACTTCAACGCATTCCCGTTGTTTTTTTTGAGAGCGTAGTTCTCAGTGTGGGTTTAACATCTTTTATTGCAAAACAGCCCCCGATTCCTTTTCTTGAACGAAAATAATCCTTTCCTTTGTAGGTTGTTATACGAATAATCAAGATTTTTTTAGTATTAACTGTAATAATTCATTGAGTATGAGTATTGGTAGATTCAGATTATTGGCCTTGGGACTGTTGGCTTTTGCAGCAGTGGGCCTGTTTGCCCAGCAAATGCAGGCACCGGCTTTGCCTATTGACCCGAAGGTGAGGTATGGCAAACTCGACAACGGACTGACGTATTACATTCGTCATAACGAGAATCCGAAAGAGCGTGCCGAGTTTTTCATAGCCCAGAACGTGGGAGCCATTCTTGAAAATGATGATCAGGATGGGTTGGCGCACTTCCTGGAACACATGGCATTCAACGGAACGAAGCATTATCCGGGAAAAGGTATCATTGAGTATTTCGAAACCAACGGGGTGAAGTTTGGCTATAACATCAATGCCTACACGTCGTTGGATGAAACGGTCTATAACCTATCCGATGTGCCGACCGTGCGCGAAGGAGTCATTGACAGTGCCTTGCTGGTGTTGCATGACTGGTCCAACTTTATTTCGCTGTTGCCCGAAGAAATTGACGCTGAACGTGGGGTGATTCTCGAAGAATGGCGCATGGGCCAGGGGGCCGACCGCCGCATGTGGAAGAAGACGAACGAAGCGAAATATCCCGGTTCGCAATATGCCATACGCGATGTGATAGGCGACACGGCCGTAATCAAGAATTTTGACCACCAGGTGTTGCGCGATTTCTATCACAAGTGGTACGGTCCCGACCTGCAGGCCGTGCTTGTGGTGGGTGATGTGGATGTCGATGCGGTTGAGGCCAAAATCAAGACTATGTTTGCCGATATCCCGCGCCGTACCAATTTCGGTGAACGTCCCGTATATCCTATACACGACAACGATACGCCTATTGTGGTGACCGTGACCGACCCCGAAGCGCAAGTCACCCGCATTGAACTGGAGTATAAGCACGACAAATTGCCTGCCGAACTGAAACTGTCGGTCAACGGCTATTTGCTGAACACCATCAATTCGTTGATATCCGTTATGCTCAGCAACCGTTTCAACGAAATATCGATGCAGGCCGATGCTCCGTTTTTGGGAGCTTATGCCTATTATGGTGAGTTGGTGAAGTCGAAAGACGCTTTTAATATGCTGACCGTTCCCAACGAAGGACGTGAGGCTGATGCCTTGAAGGCACTTTTGCTTGAGGCAGAAAAAATGCGCCGTTTCGGATTTACCGTTTCGGAACTCGAACGGGCGAAGACCGACTTGCTGAAGAATGTTGAAAAGGCATACAACGAACGTGACAACATAAACAATGGTAAGTTGGTACGTGAATACGTGCGCCACTTCCTGTCCGACGAACCGATACCGGGTGTGGAATGGGAATATGAAACTTTGCAGCAAATGTTGCCGCAGATTCCGGCCGACATGGTTAACGAAGTGGCCAAATCGTACATTCCGGCCGATGACAAGAACCTTATTGTTTCCATGACGGCTCCCGACCGTCTGAAAGAAGAACTGCCCACCGAAGCACAAGTGCTGGCTGTCGTTGCCGAGGTGAGAGATGCCGAACTTTCGCCCCGGCCGGAAGATGCACTGGACAAACCGTTGATAGAAAATGTTCCGAAAGCGGGAAAGATAAAGAAAGTAAAGAAAAACACTGTGCTTGGCACTACGGAGTGGACCTTGAGTAACGGTGTGAAAGTAGTGTTGAAGCCGACCGAATTCAAGAAGGATGAAATCTTGATGACGGCTTTCAGTCAGGGTGGCCTTTCAATGGTAGATGCGGTGGACGATCTTCCGTCGGCCCAGTTTGCCGCCGATATTGTCAACAACAACGGGCTGGCCGATTTCACGACCATCGACCTGCAGAAACTGCTGTCCGGAAAAATAGCCAATGTGTCGCCCTACATCAATGACTATGAAGAAGGACTTTCGGGCAACTCGTCGGTGTCCGACTTTGAAACCCTCATGCAGTTGACCTATCTTTATTTTACGGCTCCCCGCAAGGACGATGAGGCGTTCGGTTCCATGATGAACATGCTCCGTACCTCGTTGGCCAACCGCGACAAGAACCCCGATGCCGTATTCTCCGACTCTGTGCAACTGACGGTTGACAACCACAGTCCCCGTCGGGTGTTGTGGAATATGAACACGGTGAACAAAATCGACCAGGACAAGGCCCTTGCCATTTATAAGGAACGTTTTGCCAATCCGGCCGATTTCACATTCATATTCACCGGTAACGTGAATCCCGATGACAAGGCCGTGCAACAGGTGGTTGCCACTTATTTGGGCGGGCTGAAAGTTTCCAAGAAGAAAGAAACATTCGTTGACCGTGGATTGCGCGTGCCGGCCGGCAAGGTTGACAATTATTTCGTTCGCGACATGGAAGTGAAAAAGGCTTCCAACTACATTATGTATACGGCTTATCTGCCCTACGATTTCAAGTCGCGTATGTTGATGACCACTATTGGCAATGTGCTGAACATGCGCTATCTTGAAAGCATTCGCGAAAAGGAAGGAGGATCCTACGGTGTTGGTGTGGCAGGTTTGTTGCGTAATAGGCCGGTCGACCGTGCAGCCGTGTTGATGCAGTTCGACACCGATCCGGAAAAACAGGAAAAACTTATGGCTATCATTCATGCTGAAGTGGACAAGATATTGGCCGAAGGTCCCCGTGCCGATGATTTGCACAAGGTAAAGGAAAATTACCTGAAGCAGTATGCCGAAGACTTGGAAGAAAACAGCTGGTGGCAGCGTGCGTTGCTCGACTACTACCGTGATGGCATTGACCGGGTGACAGGTTACACCGAAATGGTCGAATCCATTACAGCTGAAGCTGTGCAGGACATGCTGAAGAAAGTAGTGGAACAGGGTAATGTCATGGAAGTGGTTATGATGCCGAAGTAAGCGTTTTGGCCATTGAACATGATAAAAAGCAAGGGAGGGTGTATCTGCGAAGTGCACCCTCTTCTTTTTTGACCTCATGAATGTTTGTCTTTTCGGATAATGAACACTATATTTGCCCACATTAACAAATGTGTATTGAAATGATGGATTTTAAAAGATGTCGAGCCCATGTTTTTCTGGCTTTGCTTATGATGCTGGCCGCATACTCCTGCCGGAACGGGCAGGTCGATAACCGTGAATTTCCGCTTAACGGCGTTTTCAAGGGACGGTTGTCCGATGGCCGTACATTGTTTGTCGTACGTAGTGCCGACTCGCTTAGCGTGTCGGGATATGCTTTTTTGTATGATGGAACAGCGGTTGTGTCACCGGTTTCTTTCAAGGTTGACAGTACCGGTGTGCTGCGTTTTGGGCAAGAATCGGATTCGCTTATGCCCGATTTGAAATTGCGCCGTACCTTGGGAGGACGATTGAAACTGACCGTTCCTCACAAGAATGTTGTCGGTTGGGAACGACAGAAGATACGGCTGGAATACTTTTATACGTTGGATGATGGAAGTCGCTATGTGATTCCCTATCGGGATGAGATTTGCAAGGATGTAATAGTGCATTCGGATGTGGAGTATGGCCGGGCATCGGGTTATTATTCTTCACAGCCGACCGATACGATTTCAATTGCGAAAATGGATTTGTTCCGTAAACTTATTGTGAAGGATTTAGCAAGGAGCATGGCCCGTCGGACGGAGGTACCGCTTCACATGGACGTTTATGAACCCGATGTGGAATCGCCTTCGTTGCGCCCGGTGGTCGTGTTCTTGCATGGAGGAGCCTTTATGTTTGGTGACAAGCGGAACAGCTTGCAACATACGATGACCGACTATCTGGTGCGGAGAGGTTATGTGGTGGCTTCGGTGAATTACCGTCTCGGCATTTCGTTTGGAGGACTGTTCTCTGTCGAACGCACCATTTATCGTGGTGTGCAGGATGTGCGCGAGGCCATGAGCTACCTTATAGAGCATGCTAATGAATATCGGATTGATATCAATCAGATTTACCTCAGCGGAAACAGTGCAGGTGCCATTTTGTCTTTGACTACAGCATTTATGGATGCCGATGAGGTGTTTGACAGTGTAAAGAAGCGCATCGGACGCGATGACTTGGGAGCCTTGGAACCGGCACCCAATTCGGACACTGAGAAGTTTGACATAGCCGGAGTGGTTTCCATGTGGGGAGGACTGATTGATACGGTAGTGATTACCGAGAGGGATCGGGACATTCCGGTACTGCTGTTTCACGGCACGGCCGATGACATTGTGCCTTGCGAGTCGGGACTTCCGTTCCAGGTAGGTTTTGACAGCTGGCTGTACGACCGTCTGTCCGAGTCTTGGCGTTTGTATGGTTCGGCACCCATATACAGGCATATGCGAAGCATGCACATGCCTGTGAGTTACGTTGCATTTCCCGGTTATGGCCATGAGCCTCAGCAAACCGACGATGGAGGGGTAAATGAAAACATGGCAACGATACTGGACAGTACGGGTGTTTTTCTGTACAGTCAGGTGGCCCGACACTATGCCCCTTGTGAACTAAAGAAAGTGGCCGGTCGTTCGGAAGCCGTGTATGCATTGGAGGGTTCGTGCCGTCCTGTAGTCTGGCTGGTCGATGGGGGAATTGTCGTTGAACAATCGGACCGTCAGGTGTCGGTGGCATGGTTTGCCGGTCGGGAAAAACATACGGTTCGGGCGGTTGTCATGCCGGATGAAGCTGAGGTATATTATGAAAAGTCATTCGATGAACATGGCTTTTGAACGGGACCGACCGGTTTTGTCACACATTATGAATGCAGGTGACAAGTGTCATTTTCTCCGTTTCTGTATGCCTCCAGCCGTTCCCGCATGAAAGGGTATTTTCTTTCCAGTTGTTCTTCTTTTGTGCGGATATATGAGGTGAACTGTTTGAATGCTTCCGATTCCGGGTGAAGGGGGCGGTGTCCCAGGTCGGTCATGAACCGGTCTATCTCTTTTTGCTGTTCACGGGTTTCGGTGCTGAAATAACAGTCGGAAAAACGTTCCCAAATATAATTTATGGCTGTGGCTGATGGGTGGAGCATGTCTTCGGCATAGTAACGGTAGTCGCGCAACTCATCCATGAGCAGTTCGTAAGCGGGGAAATAGTGCGTGTGGTCAAACTCACGTTGCAAGGCATCAATGGCAAGCAGCAAAGTGGCTTTGCTGAGGTTGTTTTCGTGGGCTCCATCTTTCCAGTGACGTATCGGGCTTACGGTAAATATAATTTCCGCTTGGGGCAGTCGGCATTTCAGTGTGTTTAACAGGCTGCGGTATTCATCGACAATATCGTTTACGCTCAGCCGGTAGTGGCTAAACTCCTTTGCCGGCAGTTTGTGGCAGTTTGATACAATCCGGCCGGTTTGCTCGTATCGGTACACACGTGCCGTGCCGAATGTGATAAGTATGAAACGAATGTCGTCCAGCATTTGCCTGCTGGCCTGCAGCCGGCGGTTGACCCGCTGAAGGCAGCCCTCAGGAGTCAGGTCAGAGAAAGCACTGCTGTGCGCGAAACTATGCCAGAGCGATTGGCTGAAGCACAAGTCTTTTTCCGTAAAATAATCATCGGCCAGCAGTTTCAACAAACTGTTTTTTATGGATAAAGGGTTGTACAGCACTCCGAACGGGTTCATGTCGACATGGAAAAGACTTTGCTGAAGTCGTTTGCCTATGTGTTCAGAAAAGCAGGAACCTAACGTCAGGACAGTGTCCTGGTAAGAGATTTGCACCGGTGAGACCGGAATGCTGACAGGGGTCGTGTACATCGTTATAATCTGGTTAAATGACAGAATTTGACTTTTTGCAAAAATAGTGAAAGTCGAGCGCAGAAAATCAAACTTTTCAAACAAGATAAAAAGGAATATTTACGTGAGTTTGTGATAAAGGTTTCGTGCTGTCCGCAGCATGATATTTCCTTTTTATCCCTTCGATGTTATCGGTTTGACGGCATCATGTTATCGTCCCACGGCCGTGAGACACGTGTATCACGGCCGTGGGACACGTGTCCCATATATGTGATACACGTGTCCCACGTATGTGGGACGATAACATCGAAGGCATAAACACATGAAATCCTTTTGCAGGATGCCGCATCGTTTGCATCGTAGCCAATAAAAAGGTTAAATGGCATGGGTGGGTTCTTTAAATCCGACAGTTTTTATATATTTGCGGTGCTGGTTGGCTGACGGTGTTGTTGCAATCAACTGCCGGCTGCCAACAAATAACTGTTAACTAAAAAATAACGTTGTGAGTATAGAAAAATTAAAAGCATCGGTGAGAAATATACCCGATTTCCCCATTCCGGGCATTCAGTTCAAGGATGTCACCACCCTGTTTAAGGAACCGGAAAACCTGGCGGAACTGTCGCAGGAATTGAAAAAGAAATATGCCGGCAAGGGCATAACGAAAGTGGTCGGCATTGAATCGCGTGGATTCATCATGGGACCGATCATGGCACTTGAGTTGAATGCCGGTTTTGTGCCCATTCGTAAGCCGGGTAAACTGCCTGCCGAGACCATAGAGGAAAGCTACGACAAGGAGTACGGACGTGACACCATTCAAATGCACAAGGACGCCTTGTCGCCCGACGATGTGGTGCTCATCCACGACGACCTTCTGGCTACGGGAGGAACTATGCTCGCGGCCTACAGACTGGTGAAACAGTCGGGAGTGAAGAAGGTATATATAAACTTTCTCATCGAGCTGTCCGATCTTAAAGGGCGTGAGGTGTTCCCCGACGATGTGGAAGTCGATGCGCTGATTTCTTTCTGACTCCAATCGTGAAATGTGCGTTTTCTGTCTCAAGCCCGAAAAAGGCAAGAAGCAGAGATGATGGAAACTTTTTCGACAAACTATAGCATGCAACTTGAAATACTATAGAAAGTTACTCGAAATACGAACGAATAAAAGTGAACTTTCTATAGTGTTTTTTGTTATGTCACTAAGTGTCTTGTTGTTTTGGGTTTGTGCTTCTATTGTGCTATCTTTGCATGTTGAACCGTAAATGTGTGCAAGTCACGTTTTATTGCTGATACATGACGGGGAAAGGTAAATTGAAAAAAGAGATAATATAAATAAATTTTGAAATGGAATTGAAAATAGCGGTAGTCGGACTGGGATATGTAGGGCTGCCTTTGGCCATAGAGTTCGGAAAAAAGTACAACGTCTTGGGTTTTGACATAAACAGGAACCGGGTGGAAGAATTGAAGCAGGGGCTGGACCATACCCGTGAGGCCGATTTGGAAGGCATGGCAGAGGCCATGCGCCTGCATGAAGCCGATAGCGGGCGGGGATTGGCGTTCTCGTACGATGAGGCCGACCTGAAAGACTGCAACACATACATTGTCACCGTGCCCACTCCTATCGACAGCTTCAACACTCCCGATTTGCGTCCGTTGATCAAGGCTTCGGAAATGTTGGGACGTGTCATCTCCAAAGGCGATGTGGTGATATATGAATCGACCACCTATCCCGGTTGCACGGAAGAAGACTGCGTGCCGGCCATAGAGCGGGTGTCGGGACTGAAGTTCAATGTTGACTTTTTTGCCGGTTACAGTCCCGAACGCATCAATCCGGGCGACAAGGTCAACACGCTTACCAAAATCAAGAAAGTGACCTCCGGCTCCACACCCGAAATTGCCGACCGGGTCGATGCACTTTATGCCTCTATCATCACTGCGGGTACACACAAAGCCTCGTGCATCAAAGTGGCCGAGGCTTCCAAAATCATAGAAAATTCGCAGCGCGATGTGAACATTTCGTTTGTCAACGAACTGGCTTTGATATTCGACCGTATCGGCATTGATACGAACGAAGTCATTGAAGCGGCCGGAACGAAATGGAACTTCCTGAAATACCGCCCGGGTCTGGTCGGAGGGCACTGCATTAGTGTGGACCCGTATTACCTGGCCAGCAAGGCCGAATCGTTGGGCTATGTGCCGCAAGTCATTCTTTCGGGCCGTCACGTGAACAACAGTATAGCCCCTTTCATAGCCAACAAGGTGTTGAAATTGATGATTCAGAAGGATCATAAGATCAAAGGTTCGAATGCGTTGATATTGGGTGTTACGTTCAAGGAGAATTGTCCAGACATTCGTAATACGAAAGTGGTCGACATTTACCGGGAACTGTGCGAGTTCGGAGTCCATGTCGACATATACGACCCGTGGGTCGATGCTGCGGAACTGAAGCATGAATATGGTGTGCAACCCCTTTCGTCGCTCGATGCCGGCAAACGCTATGAAGCGGTCATCCTGGCTGTGGCGCACGATGAGTTCAAGTCGTTCGATTTTGAAAAATATCACAAACAGGGTGCCGTAGTCTTTGACGTAAAGGCCGTGGTAGACCGCCGTTGGGTTGATGGACGCCTGTGATAAAAACTGTCTTATTCCACATTTCGGCGTAAAAGATGGGATTCAACTCCATATTTTACACCGAAATGTGGAAAATTTGTCATAAAGGGAACGCTCAAATAGCGTTGTTAATTTTGGAAGTTGCGAAATTGTTGTGTGAAAACTGGCAAAGCGATAAAGCAGATGCAACCGGAAGGACTTGTCAATATAGGTAAAAGGGATGTATATTGGAATTATTTAGCTACTTTTTTTCAAATAGGAGCAGGGGTTATATTGCTTCCGTTTATATTGAAAATGTTGCCATCCGAAACGGTTGGTATCTGGACTATTTTTCAGACGGTAACATCTTTGGCCGCTTTGCTCGACTTTGGATTTTTACAATCTTTTTCCCGTAATGTCAGCTATGTATTTGCCGGAGTCAGGGAACTGAAGAAAACGGGGGTTGGTAGTTTTGATGAGGATGCAAAAGTCAATTATGGATTGTTAAAAGCAACTATTGTGTCCATGCGGCGTTTTTATAGTCGGATGGCTTTGATTGTGTTTGTTTTGTTGCTGATTTTTGGAACACTCTATTTTTATCGCGTATTACAGTCATATAATGGTGACAGGCAGGATGTGTTTATAGCATGGGGGGTGCTGATTTGTATCAACAGTTATAATTTGTATACTCTTTACTATGATGCCCTGTTGTTGGGTAAGGGCTGTATCCGGCGTTCAAAACAAATAAATATTGTTGGGCAGAGTGTGTATTTGCTGCTTGCCGTGGTTTTGATTTATGCGGGTTTCGGTTTGGTTGCCATTGTTTCTGCCCAGTTGGTCTCTTTTTTGATTCGCAGAACTCTTTCTTATAAAGTTTTTTTTACAAAAGACTTGAAAGAAAAATTATCTTCTGCAACCGATTTGAATTCGAAAGAAGTGTTCAGGGTTATTATTCCTAATGCTGTTAAAGTGGGGTTGACCCAGTTGGGAGGTTTCTTGGTGATGAAATCGGCGGTTTTTATCGGTGCTTTATACTTGACTTTGAATGAAATTGCAGAATATGGTATTACCATACAGGTTATTGGAATATTGTCGAGTTTGTCAATGGTGTTTTATCAGTCTTATCTGCCAAAATTGGCCGAGTGTAGGGTGAAATGTGACTTGTGTAGGTTGAAGTATTTGTACATTAGAAGTGTGGTGATGCTGGTCATTGTGTTTGTGGTAGGAGGAGTTGCTTTTATTTTCTTGGGAGATTGGGCATTGGATTTGATTGGTAGTGAAACTCGCTTTCTTCCAACCTCCATGCTTGTTGTGGCTTTGTTTATTGCTTTGTTGGAGAAAAATCATGCTTTGGCAGCAGGCTTTTTGGTGGCAAAGAATGAAGTACCCTTTTTTAAGGCTTCTCTGCTTTCCGGTGCAGCGACTGTTTTGTTGCTGTGGTTCATGTTGGGACCGTTACATTGGGGTGTGTGGGGAATGGTATTGGCCCAGGGTATATCCCAACTTGTATATCAAAATTGGAAATGGCCATTGGTGCTGATAAGGGAATTGAAAGGGGATGAGTTGAGAGGTAATAATAGATAATAGGAAACGGATTTATGGAAAAATTGATTTCAATAATTATTGTAACGTATAATTCGGAGTCTGATATTTTCAACTGTTTGGATTCAATATATAAGTATAATGATATAGGGGAACAATTGGAAGTTATTGTGGTAGATAATAATAGTTTCCAGGTGGATGAAATGTTTAAGCAGATGCAAGAGAAGTATGGAAACTTGGTAGCTTGTTATAAAAACACGATGAATGGAGGATACGGTCAAGGAAATAATCTGGGAATTAGCTTGTCACATGCTCCTTATATTTTGATAATGAATCCTGACGTGCGTTTGATTATGCCGGTTTTTAGGCGGGCATTAGAATGTTTTCGGAAAAGAAGTGTAGCTATGGTAGGTATGGTGCAAATGATTTCTATGGAAAAAAGGGGAACATCTTTTTCCGTTCAGACCCATAGGACAGCATTTCGTCGTTATTTTCAAGGCATAATTTGTAACCGCTTGTTGTTGTATCTTTATAAAAGTATGTATTTGGCAGGAGCTTGTTTCTTTATACGAAAAGATGTTTTTTACGAAATAGGACAGTTTGATGAAAATATTTTTCTGTATGGTGAAGAGAATGATTTGCATTTAAGGTTACGGAAAATCAAGCCGAAAATGAAAATTGTGTTTGAAAAAAAGTTAAGGTATTTGCATTTAATAGGTGAGCGTCCTTTCTCGGAAAAATCTCTGAAATGTCGTTACGACTCCAATATGTATGTCTTTGAAAAGCATGGATTGACCGGTCGTTCTTTTTTGAAAAAAGAACGGAACAGACTGATGATAGCGAACTGTGTGATGTCAGTTTGGGGCAAACCGAAAAAAGCATGGAGGGAAAATAAGGAATTTGTTTATTTAAAAAACAAGATAAAAGAATATGGGCGGAATTAAAATAAGCAAAACCGATGTGGCGCAAAAAATACAAATGCTGGTGGTCGTCCTATTGTTCTCGTTTGATTTTTTCACATACATCACAACGGAAGAAAACAGCGTGCTGGTAAGATTGTTGACTTATGCTGTCTTGTTGTGTTTATATATGTTTTATGTTCGCTATTATGTGTTTGGCTATGTAGAACGAAAGAAAAATAAAGATGTTCAAACGGTTCTTCTCTTTGTGTTCCTCTGCTTCTATTTGGTGCGTTTGGTTGTCGATACGTTATTGAAGAATGTGTATCAGGAAATATTTACCAATAACTATACTGCCGTTTTTATGTTTTTGAATTCGGTCATATTCCCCTTCTTTATAATTAGTATTGTCAGTTTGAATCATGAGAATATGTTGAAAATTCAAACTTATTGCGGTGTTATTTCGATTGTGTGTTTGGTATCTGCCTTGATAGGTTTTTATAGAACTCCAGAAGACTATATTACGGGGGGACGTGTCGGAGCCGGAAATTTGGATACCATATCGTTGGGGCATTTGGGCACAACGGTTGCCATGTTAGGTCTTTATTGGTATGATACAGGAAAAAGTAGATTGTTGTCTGTGTCGGTTGTGTTGCTGGGAATAGCAACGGCGTTTTTTGCAGGATCTCGAGGTCCGATAGTGGCTTTGGCTGCATGTTTTCTCTTTTTCTTTCTCATAAAGAAAAATTGGAAGATATTGTTTTTTATGTTTTTTACGTCGGCTATTTTAGCGCTCTTTTTTGAAGAAATAAATAGTTTCTTGATAGAAACATGGGATGTACACTCCCTGCAACGGTTTTATGATACCTTGTTTGAAATGGATGATGTGGATGAGTTGACAAGTGGTCGAGGAGAACTTTATG
The DNA here is from genome assembly GCA_949285425.1 of uncultured Porphyromonadaceae bacterium. GTDB lineage: Bacteria > Bacteroidota > Bacteroidia > Bacteroidales > Paludibacteraceae > QVMH01. Next base: position 12,015 of record CASEAJ010000050.1, on the reverse strand, counting down.
CAGCAGCTTGGCAGAACATACTGGATTATCCGCTTTTCGGGTATAGTTTTGTGACAGATGGAAAATATGTGCATAATTTTGTTTTGGAAGCTTTTATGGCTACGGGGCTGATAGGTGGCTTTTTGTTTTGTGGAATTAATGTTTGCACCTTTATACGTACCTTTTTACTATTGCGCGGAGATAAATCATTTTTGTTTTTCGGTTTGCTTTTTGTCCAATATTTCTTTTATGCGATGTTCTCCCGTTCTATGATTACATTGCCGGTGTATTGGTTAATGTTGTTTTTGGTGAATCGATTGTATGTGAATAATAAAATTAAATAATAATGAAAATAAATATATTGACAGCTGTTTTTTATCCGGAAATTCATCCTCGAGCTTTTCGTGCTTATGAATTAGCAAAGGAATTTGCAGCACAAGGTCACAAAGTGCAAATTCTTTTGTTGACTCGCGTTTTGGATTTTGATTATATTTCACTAGAAAAGGAATTGGGTGTGAAAGTTCATTTGTTGGATTTTTATAGTACTGTCTTAAGTAACAATACACGACAGACTTTTCAGTCGAAAAACAAAGTGTTGCAGTGTCTATATGGGTGGTATCGCTTTTTGTTGGAGTATTTTGTTTCTGGAAATTTGTTTTTTTACTCTTTTCGTATTGCCAAAGAATTACGAACATATTGTAAAACTGATAGTTCTGATTTGTTTTTGGCATTGAATACTCCATTTATGAATTTATATGGAACTGCTATATTCCACAAAAAGTATGCACCAAACACAAGTACTATATTTGTGGCGGACAGCGGTGATCCGTTTTATTATAGCCAGCAAACAAAAAGGGCTTTTTATTTTAAGTGGATAGAGAGAGGTGTCTATAAATATTTTGATTATTTGAGTATCCCTACTACATTGGCAATACCTGCTTATTCAAAATTGATTGATGAGAAGAAAATAAAAATAATACCTCAGGCATTTAATATGCAGGATGTGAATTTGTCTTTAGAAGTGAATAATTCAGTGATGACTTTTGCTTATGCTGGTGTTTTTTACAGAGATATACGTAATCCTGAGTTTTTATTGAACTATTTAGCTACAATAAAAAATAATTTTTTATTTCGCATATTTCTTCGTCATAATGATCCTATGGTAGAAGTGATATTGGATAAATATAAAGGTATATTAGGAGATAAATTAGAAGTTAATTATGGACTTCCTCGTGAAAAACTACTTTACGAATTGAGTAAATGTGATTTTTTAATTAATATTGGAAATCTGACAACTACGCAGTTACCATCTAAATTGATTGATTATGGTATAACAAAACGGCCGATATATTCGACAGTAAGTTCAACATTTGATCCACAAATATTAGAAAAGTTTATGCGAAGAGATTATTCATCTGCTATGCAAATAGATATACGTCCATATGATGTGAAGGTTGTGACCAAGCAGTTTGTTGAGTTGTTTGTTGATAAAAAAGGAAGTAAATAAACGAAAATGAAAATAACAATTATTGCAGGTGCTCGTCCGAATTTTATGAAGATAGCGCCGATTATACATGCTATACAGAGAAAGCAACATAAAGGAGAAAATATTGCATTTCGTTTGGTCCATACAGGACAACATTATGACAAGCGAATGAGTGATACCTTTTTTGAAGAACTAGATATTCCGCAGCCTGATGTCAATTTAAGTTGTGGGGGAGGTACACAGGCCGAACAAACAGCTGCTATTATGGTGGCTTTTGAAAAAGATTTGGCAGCTTATCCTACGGATTTGGTATTGGTAGTAGGAGATGTGACGTCGACGATGGCTTGTTCTATTGTTGCAAAAAAAATGAATACCCAAGTAGCGCATGTAGAAGCTGGTATCCGATCGTTTGATTTGACTATGCCGGAAGAAATAAATCGTATGGTAACCGATAGTTTGGCAGATTATTTTTTTACAACCAGTGAAGTCGCAAACGAGAATTTACGCCGTATAGGAGTGTCAGATGAAAAAGTCTTTTTTGTCGGCAATGTGATGATAGACACATTGTTAAAGAATGAAAAACGTTTTGTGAAGCCCGATGTGTATGATAATTTGCATTTGCAGGAGAAAGAGTATTTGGTGCTTACTATGCATCGTCCTGGAAATGTGGATGAAGCAAGTAAATTGAAAAGATTGATGCATGAAATAGTGACGAATGTTCATGGTGCAGACATTGTTTTTCCTATTCATCCTCGTACGGCTAAAATCTTTTCTGATTTGGGAATAGACTCCGGTAATTTACATATTATAGAACCATTGGGCTATTTGGAGTTTAACTATTTGGTAAAGCATGCAAAAGCGGTAGTGACTGATTCCGGAGGCATAACAGAAGAAACGACTGTTATGGGAATTCCATGTATTACTTTGCGTGACAATACGGAACGTCCGGAAACTTGCACAATAGGTACAAATGAATTGATAGGTACTAATCCGGATAATATAAAGCCGATTCTAGATAAATTATTTGCCGGATTTTGGAAGAAAGGATCAGTACCACCGTTATGGGATGGAAATACAGCAGAACGGATAGTAGATGTATTGCTTAAAAGATGACTATGAAAAAAGTTATAATTTTTTGTGTGAACTACAATTCATATAAAGAACTGGATGACTATTTGAGGTCGATAGATGTTGCAGCACAACAAGTAACAACAACTTGTAGAGTGAGTGTTTGGATTGCGGACAATACGGAATATAATTTCCAAAAAATATCCGTTGATTATAAATCTATAACGTGTAGGGTCTTTCCTATACATGAAAACAAAGGGTACTTAGGAGGAATATTCTACATGTTGAATGTGATGGCTAAACAAGAGGGACTGGATGAAGATTTTTTTGTGTTTTCGAACGTAGACTTGATTTTTAAGATGAATTTTTTTGAAGAATTGTTGAAATGTACGGATGGTGATGTGGCTTGGATAGCACCCAAAATAATGACAGAAAGTACGGGAAAGAATGAAAATCCTTACATGATTTTTCGTCCTTTGAAACTGAAAATTGATTTGTTAAGATTACTTTATCGCTTGCCGTCGTTTTATGCTCTATATTCGCAGTTCTCAAAAATAAAGAATAAGAAAAAGAATAAAGTCCAAATGTTTAATCGAAAGGAAATATATGCAGGACATGGTTCAATTATGATATTCTCTCGATGGTTTGTAGAAAAGAATTTTCCATTTGTGTTTCCTGCTTTTATGTATGGAGAGGAAATTTATTTTGCAGAACTTGTAAAAAAAATGGGTTTGCGAGTAATGTATGAGCCAATGGTGGAAGTTAGTAATGTAGGAAATGTGTCGACCAAATTGTTGGGTAATCGTAAACGATGTAAAATGTCTTATGATGCGTTGACACAAATGAGGCAATATTTTAAATAAGATAGAATGACTTTGTTGTTTTAGGATAAAGAATATAAAATAAATCATGAATATAGCCATAGTAGGAACCGGATATGTAGGTTTGGTTTCGGGGGCCTGTTTCTCTGAAATGGGAATTGATGTGACTTGTGTGGATATTGACCGGGAAAAGATAGAACAGTTGCAACAGGGGAAAATGCCCATTTATGAGCCTGGCCTGGATGAATTGGTGCGGAGAAACATGGAGGCTGGACGTTTGCATTTTACAACCGACCTGGTGTCGTGTCTGGACCAGGTGGAGGTGGTGTTCTCTGCGGTTGGTACTCCGCCCGATGAAGACGGTTCGGCTGATTTGCAATATGTGTTGGCCGTGGCGCGTACGTTCGGGCAGCATATCAACAAATATACGCTGCTGGTTACCAAATCGACCGTGCCGGTGGGGACGGCACAGAAAGTGAAGGCCGTCATTCGCGAGGAATTGGACAAACGGGGTGTGAATGTTGAATTTGAGGTGGCCTCCAATCCGGAGTTCTTGAAGGAAGGGGCGGCCATCAAAGATTTCATGTCGCCCGACCGGGTGGTGGTCGGTGTGGAGTCGGAACGGGCCAAGAAAGTGATGACTAAGCTCTACCGACCGTTTCTGACCAATAATTTCCGGGTGTATTTCATGGACATACCTTCGGCCGAAATGACCAAATATGCCGCCAATGCCATGTTGGCAACCCGTATTTCGTTTATGAACGACATAGCCAATTTGTGTGACCTGGTGGGAGCTAACGTGGATATGGTGCGTAAGGGCATCGGTTCCGACTCGCGTATAGGTAACAAGTTTTTGTATGCCGGTTGCGGTTATGGCGGATCGTGTTTCCCGAAAGATGTAAAAGCACTGGCGCATACGGCTCGCGAGCATGGATACGAAATGGGGGTGATAGAAGCGGTGGAGGCTGTCAATGCCCGGCAGAAGGAAGTGGTGGTACAGAAGTTACGTCAACTGACAGGTGACTTGGCGGGCAAGACCATTGCCTTGTGGGGACTGGCTTTCAAGCCTGAAACCGATGATATGCGCGAAGCTCCCGCTTTGGTCGTGATAGACCGTCTGCTGACTGCCGGGGCTCAGGTGAAGGTGTATGACCCGGTAGCCATGGATGAATGCCGCCGACGTTTGGGTGATGCGGTGACTTATTGTGCCGACATGTACGAAGCGGTAGTCGATGCAGATGCTCTGGTGCTCCTCACCGAATGGAAGGTGTTCCGTGTACCTTCGTGGCCGCTGTTGCGTAAGATGATGAAGGCACCGGTAATCGTTGACGGACGGAATATTTACGACAAGGAAGAAGTTGTATCGGAAGGGTTTACGTATAAGGCAATAGGGAAATAAAGACGTAATTTTGTAAGAAAACGCAGTTTTTTAGTGTGCTTTTTTGTAGGAAAACGCAGTTTTCTAGTGTGCTTTTTTGTAGGAAAACGCAGTTTTCTAGGAAAAACACTATCTTTGTGGAGGCTCGAATGTTGTTGAAGACGATGTCACTGCTCGGTTGTTGCAGGATTGGTTTAAAATGAAAAATCTGTGCTTATGTTGTACAGAAAGATAGCAAAACGGATAGAAGAATATTTTTTGTCTGCATCCCGTCGGCTGCTGGTGATTGAAGGTGCCCGGCAAACAGGAAAGTCCTACATCATACGATGGGTGGGGCAGCGGATGTTTCCCAATTATATAGAAATCAATATGGAGGAGGATAAATTGGGAGACCGTATTTTTGCTGAGGCTAAAACAGTCAAGGATTTTTATTTGGCTCTTAGTGTCGTGGCGGGCGATAAAATGAAGGATAAAGCATCGACATTGGTGTTTATTGACGAGATACAGGCGTATGACCATTTACTGACCTTGGTTAAGTTTTTGTTGGCGGATGACCGTTTTACATATATAGCCAGTGGTTCACAACTTGGAGTGACATTGAAAAACACGCAATCTGTGCCCGTTGGAAGTTTGATTATAGAACGTATGTACCCGTTGGATTTTGAGGAATTTCTTATTGCAAATGGTGTGGGTGAAGAACTTTTAACCTCCATGCGGGATTGTTTTGACAGGGATGAGGCATTGTCGGATGCACTTCATGGCAAGATGCTTGATTTCTTCAAGAAGTACTTGCTTGTCGGTGGACTTCCAGATGCCGTGGACAAATATGTAAGGAACAAGAATGTGATGGAGTTTAGGAATATACAAAACGAAGTATATACCTTGTATGGGATTGATGCTGCGAAATATGAAAAAGAGCATAATAAAAAACTGAAAATACGTCGTATTTTTGAAATGATTCCTTCCAATCTGGAGAATAGGAAAAAACGTGTGGTCGTCAAAGATATTGAGAACAAGAGTTGGAAACGTTCGGATGATTATCGTGAAGAATTTGAATATCTGATTTCGGCAGGTGTTGCTCTTGAAGTAAAAGCGGTGAGTACCCCTTCGTATCCCTTGATAGAGAATAGTGGTAAGAATCTTTTGAAATTATATTTGAATGATGTCGGTATTCTTTCCGGTTTGTTTTTCCGAAATAATATAAGTGCAGTCATGACCGACGTGAAAAGCGTTAATCTGGGGTCTGTGTATGAAACGGTCGTTGCACAGGAACTTCGTGCACATGGTTATAATCTGTATTATTATGACAACAAGAAAAACGGGGAAGTGGATTTTTTGATAGATGATGCCGATCATTTGTCAAATATACCAATTGAAGTTAAATCAGGGAAAGATTATAGGATTCACAGTGCATTGGATCGTTTTCTCTCCATCCCGGAATATGATATAAAGCGGGCTTATGTGCTCTCGAACGAACAAAAAGTATTTACGGAAAAGGGTATCACCTATATTCCGATTTATTATATCATGTTTTTCAATAATGAGTCTCATGTCGTAGGAAATATATAAATACTTGTGATAATTGACAGTTGGAATATTTACGACAAGGAAGAAGTTGCATCGGAAGGGTTTACGTATAAGGCAATAGGGAAATAAATTTGGAGTGATTATGCAGGAATATCCTTTGGTTACGGTTGTTTGTCCCGTTTATAATGAAGAGAAATTCATTGTAGGTTGTGTGGAGTCTATTCTGAAGCAGGATTATCCACACAATCGTTTGGAAGTGTTTTTTGTGGATGGCATGAGCAATGACCGTACCCGGGAGTTGCTGTCACCTTACATACGGCAATATTCTTTCATTCATTTGCTGGACAATCCGAAACGTACGGCTCCTTGTGCAATGAACGTCGGGATAAAGGCGTCGAATGGTGAGGTAATTGTGCGGATGGATGCCCATGCAGAATATGTTTATAATTACGTATCGGTTTTGGTGAAATATCTGTATGAATTGGGTGCTGACAATGTCGGGGCGGTATGTAATACTCGTCCTCGTCGGACTGGGAATGTGGCTTTAGCTATAAGTGAGGTTTTATGTAATAAATGGGGAGTAGGAAATGCCGTTTTTCGTTTGGGTGTTGATTCGGTACAGGAGGTGGATACAGTGCCTTTTGGTTGTTGGAACAAGAAAGTGTTTGGACAATATGGATACTTCGATGAGCGTTTGACACGTAATCAAGATATAGAACTAAACAAACGTATTCTTCGTGGAGGAGGAACAATCTATTTGGTGCCAGGGACACATTCTACTTATTATGCCCGTTCGACATATCGTGAACTGGCCAAAAACAACTATGCCAATGGAAAATGGAATTTACTTACAGTGCGTTATACCCGACAATTCAACTCACTTTCGTTGCGCCACTTTGTTCCTCTACTATTCTGTTTATCCATTGTGTTGCCTTTGTTGGCCGCTTTCGTATGTCCTCCGTTGATTATAGTTGCCGGATTGTCTTTGTTGTTTTATTTGTCGGTGATAGGAGGGGAATGTGTGCGCTTGTCCTCAAAGAAACATTTGAATTTTTTCTGTTTGTTGCTGGCTTTTGTGGTGTTGCATTTTTCTTATGGATTGGGTTCATTGGTAGGAATATTTGAGAGATTAAAGTGAAATTTTACGGAAAAGTATTGAACTGATGAAAAATGTCTTTGATTATACGGCTTCTTTTTTGGGCCTTCTGTTGCTGTCTCCGCTGTTGGGATTGGTGGCTTTGTTGATACGGTTGAAGATGCCTGCTGGTCCTGTTATATTCCGGCAGCAGCGGGTGGGACGCAATGGACACTTGTTTACCATGTATAAGTTCCGCACCATGACAGTGGGACATGGAGGTTCCACGGTTTCGGTTGCGGGTGAGAGCCGTATAACCCCGTTGGGTGCGAAGTTGCGCAAGTATAAGTTGGATGAACTTCCGGAGTTGTGGAATGTGTTGAAAGGTGATATGAGTTTTGTCGGGCCACGTCCCGATGTGCCCGGATATGCCGACCGCCTACAGGGTGCCGACCGTGAAGTGTTGAGCCTGAAGCCGGGCATTACCGGACCGGCCAGTTTAAAATATCGGAATGAAGAAGAATTGCTGGCCTTGCAGGACGATCCGCAACGCTATAATGACGAGGTGATATTTCCCGACAAGGTGCGTATCAATCGGGAATATATGCGTCACTGGTCTTTTGGATTGGACATGAAGATTATTGTATACACTTTATTGGGTAAGGATTTAGAACAATATTATGAACTATGAATAAGCGTATTTATTTGTGTCTGGCCCATATGGGAGGCATGGAAATGAAGTACATACAGGAGGCGTTCGATACCAATTGGGTCGTACCCCTGGGACCGAATGTGAATGGTTTTGAGGAGGACTTGAAACGGTTTATGGGTGGTGAAAAGGAGGTGGTTGCTCTTTCGGCCGGTACGGCAGCTGTACATTTGGCTTTGTTGGCCTGTGGAGTCGGGCCTGGAGATGAAGTGTTGGTACAGAGTTTCACTTTTTGTGCCTCGGCCAATCCGGTGGCTTATCTGGGTGCTATTCCTGTATTTGTTGATTCGGAGCCGGATACGTGGAATATGGACCCAGTTTTGTTGGAACGTGCCATAAATGACCGCCTGTCCGTGACCGGAAAAAAGCCGAAAGCCATAGTACCTGTTTATCTTTACGGGATGCCGGCAAAATTGGATGAAATTATGGCAGTCGCCGCAAAATATGACATTCCGGTAGTGGAGGATGCCGCAGAGGGTTTCGGTAGCCGGTTCGATGGAAAAATGTGTGGTACGTTCGGACGTTATGGCGTGCTTTCATTTAATGGAAACAAAATGATAACCACATCGGGTGGGGGTGCGTTGATATGTCCGGATGAAGAGGCGAAACGCAAAGTCATGTTTTATGCTACTCAGGCCCGCGAGTCTTATCCTTATTATCAGCATGAGGAGATAGGTTACAATTATCGTATGTCAAATGTATGTGCCGGAATAGGACGGGGACAAATGGAAGTGGCCGATTCGCATATCGAGCATCATAAACATGTTTCGCGTTTGTATAAAGAGTTGTTGGCTGATGTGAAAGGAATTGAATTGCATGAAAATCCATCGACCCGCTATGACAGTAACTATTGGCTGAACACCATTACGCTTGATGCCGGTTTGCACGTCAAGGATGAGGACCGTGCCTACGAAATGCCTGTTCAAGGTGCTGTGGGAGGTGCTGCCGGAGTCACCCGTCACTCGTTTGAGTTACATACGGACTGTGAACCGAACAACAATGTGGAAGCCATGCGTATGGGATTGGATGCAGCGGGTATCGAATCGCGTCCCCTGTGGAAGCCGATGCATTTGCAGCCTGTTTATCGGAATAATCCAAGTTATGTGAATGGTGTGAGTGAAGACTTGTTCAGACGAGGACTTTGTCTGCCCAGTGGTCCATGTGTGACTGATGAGGATGTGACTTATATTGTGTCGAAAATAAAGGAATTGATAGTTTGATAACAGTAGGAATATGCTCGACAAACAGCAAGACATGACCGCCCGGCGTGAACGGACTATATTGAGGGCCTCGTGGGTCAGTACGGTGGGGAATGCAGTGCTTTCCTTGATGAAAATTGCAGTCGGACTCATTTCCGGTAGTTTGGCTGTGATGGGCGATGGTATTGATTCGGCTACGGATGTCATTATTTCCGTGGTCATGATTTTTACGGTCAAAATCATGAACCGGCCTCCTAGCCGGAAGTATGTGTTCGGTTACGAAAAGGCGGAGAGTATAGCGACCAAAGTCCTTTCGTTGGTCATTTTCTATGCCGGAGCCCAGATGCTCGTATCCTCCGTAAAGGATATATTCGCTTCGGAAGTGCGTGAAATGCCCGGCATGATAACCATTTATGTCACACTTGTCTCTATTGTGGGCAAATTGTTGTTGGCTTTCTATCAATACAGGTTGGGCAAGAAGGTGAGCAGTTCGCTGCTTACGGCCAATGCGCTGAATATGCGCAACGACGTGCTCATATCATGCGGCGTGTTGCTGGGGCTTGCTTTCACGTTTTTCTTCCATCTGCCGATACTTGATTCGGTAACAGGCTTGCTCATCAGTCTGTTTGTCATCAAGTCGGCCATTGGCATTTTCATGGATTCGAACATAGAACTGATGGATGGCATGAAGGATGAAACCGTCTATGACCGGATATTTGAAGCCGTGGACAAAGTGCCGGGAGCCAGCAATCCACACAGAGTGCGTTCGCGGCAAATCGGCAATATGTTTATGATTTCGCTCGATATAGAGGCCGATGGCAATTTGTCGCTTAATGAGGCTCATAACATAGCCGAGGCAGTGGAAAACAGTATAAAGCAGTCGGTGGACAATGTGTATGACATTGTGGTGCATGTCGAACCTGCCGGAAAAAGTCTGCCCGAAGAACGCTATGGGGTGGAAAGGGGTAAATGACCGCAGGCATGGAATATGTCGGTTGCGGTCAGTTGCTTTTTTTGCGTGCAAGCGTCCATAACAGCAATAGTGCCGAACATACAACAGCCACTTTCCCGATATAGTCGCCATGGCGGGTATAGAATGTCAGTTCGCGGTTTGTACGTACCGGAGCATTTACGGCGGTCGTTTCGTGCCAAGAGGTGGTGTAATGCAAGTCGCCCCGTTCGTCTATGAGACAAGAAATGCCGGTATTGGCACACCGTGCTGTCATACGGCGATTTTCAATGGCCCTCAGTTGGGCAATGCGTACATGAAGCCAGGGAATGGGGTGTTCATCCCACCAACCATCGTTTGAAATGATACAAATCCATTCTGCCCCCATTCGTACAAATTCCGATACATATGAGCCGAAGAGTGATTCAAAGCAGATGACCGGTGCCACTTGTCCGTGGAACGAGGTGAGCACACTGGGACTTTCTTGTCGTCCGCGGCTTTGGGCGCTTCCGCCCAAATTCAATATCCATTTTTCCATTTGCGGGAATCGTTGCACCAGAGGTACATATTCCGTTCCCAAGACTAATTTGGACTTACGGTATACCTGTACGCTGTCGTGCAAACCTATTTGCATGGCCACATTGAAAAAGTCATAAAACACTTTCTCGTTGGCTCGTTTGGCAGTCCGTGTCGGAGCCTGGCCGTTGGGCGACACATAGTACTGCATCATGTCGGCCCCGGCTATCAGTCGGCAGGTCGGGACGATGCTCAGCAGTGAATCGCGAATGAACCGTACCACCTCGTTTTGTTCAATGTTGTTATACCATAGGTTGCCTTGCAACGCAGTTTCGGGCAGCACTACGTAATCAGTTTTGTCCGTCATGCGGTTTCGGGCCAATGTCAGCATATGCCGTAGTTGCTGTTGAGGGTCTCCGTTGAATTTTTCCGTATACGGGTCTATGTCGGGTTGCACTAGTACCACTTCCTTTGTCTCGGTTTGAGGTGTTTCATAGCCGGTGTAAATAACCAGTGATATGGCCGGTGGAACAATAAAAAGCAATAAACAGGTAATGGCCAGACTTGTATTTACCTTGAATGTATGGTTGGTAAGGAAGGTTTTAAGCTGGGCAAATATCAGTACGTTGCATGTCAGCACCCAGACCGACCCTCCCAATATGCCGGTGTATTCGTACCATTGCAGCAAGGCGGTGTGTCCCGAATAGGCAGCAAAAGTCCCGGCCGACAGACAAGGTAGTGAGAATGCCGCATGGAAACTCATGTAATCCCAAACCGTCATGAATGCGACCCAGGCTACATAGCCCCAAATCGCACCTCGTTTTCGCTTGACCCACGCAAACAGTGCGAAGACCACACCTTGCGACAGTGCCAGCACGACACAATACACGGCAATCCACCACGAAAGCAATTGTCCGAAAGGATACAGAGACAGCAAGTCTATGAGGAAAAAGGCGAACCAGCCGAACTGCAAGTCGCGTATGCCTGCATGGTGTGTTGTGTTCCTGTCGAGTAACTCTTCGGCCTGTAATAAAGGTACGTAGGCGAACAGCATAAACAAAAGCGATAACGATGTGTGGACCGCTCCGAAAAACAAAAGCGCGCTTGCGCCTGCCAAAACAAAAGGAAGTATACGTTTCATGTTGCGTATGTTCGTGGTGGATTATGCTTTATATCCGGTGCAAAAATAGCGAAAGTCGAATGCAGAAAATCAAACTTGTTTGAATTTTATGCTGAGACGCATCCTATTTTATCCAAAAATAGCGAAAGTCGAATGCAGAAAATCAAACTTGTTTGAATTTTATGCTG
>CASEAJ010000049.1 GCA_949285425.1 uncultured Porphyromonadaceae bacterium | reverse complement strand
GCTGTAGGAGTGGCTTCGCAAGCAGGTAATATATGGGCAATGGGCGGACAAAAGGAAGATTATAAAAATTTATGGAAAGGAGCTGCAATCGGAGCTGTCTCAGGCTTCGTGTCATCACAACAGTTCGGAAACCTGATACGTGGTAAAGGCTTTTACAGCAATGATAACGTATTGAAAAACTTCAAGGCTGGCAAGTATGACACATCGGGATTTGACACATGGCAGGATGCCGCTTTGGATTATTTTGGGTTTGAGGGGAAATATAACCCAAATTTAAAATCCAAAAACTATCAGTCTGAAAGCTATTGGGGAGGAACCAATAAAAATACAGGAGATATCACATATGGGGATTTAGCATTTGAAAATTACTCCACCCTTAAAGGTACATACTACAAGGAATCTTTTACATTTTATAAAGTAAAAAATGGTATCCCCTTAGAACAAATACCAGACGATTTAAAAGGATTGGGATTTGACACCTATATGGAAGAAATACACGGATATATATATGAATATAAAAACCAAGGGCTTTATCCAAAAAACAACATTCCTTTCGAAGGAATTAGACTTTATCAAGAGCAGCTTGATTATTTTAACATTAAATATCCTACTTATCCAAAGTATTTTAAATGGTTATATAAAATTCCAAGAAGATGGTGAAAAATCATATTGTTATATTGCTCGTTTTATGTGTTCCTTTTTGCCTATATACACAGGACACAATTAATGTAGAAGATAGTTTTATTATCACATCCGTAGAAAAGCCTCCTGTCTTTGACGGGGATTTACTTGAATTTATTAAACAAAAAACACTATATCCGGAGAGTGCTTTGAAAGAATATTTAGAAGGTACTGTAATGGTTGAATTTTGGATTGACAGTATTGGTAATACGTACAATCATAAAATTATAAGAGGAATAAGGGCAGATCTAAACATGGAAGCTCTGAGGGTTACTAAAGAAATCCGATATGCGAAGCCCGCAACTAATAAAGGGAAGCCGGTTGCTGTGCGATATGTAGTACCTGTTATCTTCCAAATATCATCTTACTCGGATTCTATAATCACAAATAAGAAAAGGCACTAATGAGGTAGATTTTCATCCTTTTAAAGTTGTAGTTCGGTCCCCCGGTCGCGGCGGATTTGTAATCCGCCCGCTAATTTATTATAAGAATTTATAATCCGATGACTGGGTTTGTCAAAAAAACATGTACCTTGCCAGCGGATTACAAATCCTGATAACAGGGAAAGCCGGATTATCCGGCTTGACGGAAGGTAATAATTAAAACCAAATAATATGAAAATGATTTTTATTACCATTTGTGTCACAATTTTACTCAATTACATTTGTGTGAATGCTCAAAACAAGCAACGTGATGAGAAAATATCTTTTTTGTCTGAGTTTTATTCTGAATATAGTCATCTGAAGTTCAGAGTGGAATATATTCCCGCTATGGATTCTTTACAAAAAATTTATTGCTCAAAGAGTTTCATTCAAAGAATAAACGAACTTTTCAATCAAATTGGACTGGACTATGACCTGCTTACCGACGGTTGGGGTATAAATCCGAAATGCTTGAGCAGCTTAAAGATTGCCGAAGCCCCCTATTCGGAACACATATATACAGTTTCTTATGTAACCGATTTTTATCCCATTTCCACTAAAGAAATGGTGCCTTATTTAATAAATCTAAAAGTAACTCTCGTAGAAGAAGATAATACTTACAGAATAGATAATGTAGAAGGAGATGGCAAACCTTTATAGGAACATCCCCCGCTCGCGGCGGATTTACAAATCCGATGACTGGCGTTTTTCAAAAAAAACATGTACCTTGCCAGCGGATTACAAATCCTGATAACAGGAAAAGCCGGATTGCAAACCCCGCTTGACGGGATAATATTGAAGCATTTAGGTTTAGTTCCTTCTTGGAAGGGGTTGAAGAGGCCGTCTCAGCGCCTTGCATTTCACTCCTGCTGATACACCTTGTCGAGAAAACGAAGAGAATTCATTTTGATGCACCATACATATGGAGGCCTGTCGCCTCCATTCCTCGCGTCCTTGGTCCAGTTAAAAAAGCACAACGGCAAAGACCCGATGAAGTTTTTTCCGTACACAGCAAGGGCGTTCCGATATTTTTTATGTAAATTTGCAACTGAAAAGGTTTATTCCTTTAAAAAGAGAAAGCGAAACGGGCGGTAACGTTTCATTTTGTCTTTCCCAATCATCATGTAACCCATTAATATCTGCACATATGACCATACGTCAACTATCCGTTTTTCTTGAAAACAAGACCGGATACCTGAACAAGGTGCTCGGTACATTGGCGGCACACCACATCAACATCATTGCGCTCACGGTGGCCGACAGCAGCGAATACGGAATCGCACGCATGATTCTGTCCGACCCGGAACAGGCCTGGGAGGTGTTGCGCCAAAACAACATCACGGTGCGCATACACGACATTCTTTCTCTGGAAATGGAGAGTGCCCCCGGGTCGCTGGCCCGCATACTCGACTTGTTCACCGCCGCCGACATCTGCATCGAATACGTCTATGCATTCAGCTTCGGCAGCAAGTCGATTGCCGTGTTCCGCACCGACAACCGGGAAAAGTCCATCGAAATCATTCAGAAAAACAACCTGAAGTCCATTCGGGAAGAGGACCTGAAACTTTGAGCGGGACAAGGCACGATCCGGCACTCGCCGCGAGCCACACACCCTGTCAGCATATTATTAAGGTGGGTTCCATAAATTCCCCGCCATAACATTTTTATACTTTGTGGGTTGGCTTAATTTATAAAACCCACCTTAACATAGCAACATAATCCATGATTTGGAATAAAGACATAGAATGCATGCCGCGCGAAAAGATGCGCGCCCTGCAAACACAACGGCTCATCGAACTGGTGAACCGGGTTTACAACTCCACTCCGTTCTACCGGCGGAAAATGGACGAAGCGGGCGTGAAGCCTTCGGACATCCGCTCGCTGGACGACATTGTCAAACTGCCGTTCACCTACAAACAGGACTTGCGCGACAACTACCCGTTCGGACTGTTTGCCGTGCCCATGCGCGAAATCGTACGCATACACGGCTCAAGCGGCACCACCGGAAAACCGACCACCGTAGGCTACACCCGGCGCGACATTGAAACATGGAGCGAGGTGGTGGCACGCTGTTTCACCATGGCCGGCATTACCGCCGATGACACCGTGCAGGTAGCCTACGGATACGGGCTCTTTACGGGTGGACTGGGAGCGCACTACGGCGCCGAACGCATCGGCTGTTCCGTGGTTCCCATTTCGGGGGGCAACACCCGGCGGCAACTGCAACTGATGGCCGACTTCGGAACCACCGCCTTGGCCTGCACACCATCATACGCCCTGCACATAGCCGACTCCATGAAGGAATTCGGCTATTTGCCGGACGACTTCAAACTGAAAGCCGGCGTGTTCGGAGCCGAGCCCTGGACTGAAAACATGCGGAAGGAACTGGAACGGAAATGGCACATCAACGCGTTCGACATTTACGGCCTGAGCGAAGTCATGGGGCCCGGTGTGGCCAACGACTGCATCCACCACAACGGACTGCACATACACGAAGACCACTTCTTCCCCGAAATAGTGAACCCCGAAACCAAGGAGCCGGTAGCCGAGGGAGAAGAAGGTGAACTGGTGTTCACCACCCTGACCAAAGAAGGCATCCCCCTGCTGCGCTACAACACCCGCGACCTGTCGCGCCTCTTCTATGACCGCTGCGAATGCGGACGCACCCTGGTACGCATGCAGAAGATTACCGGACGAAGCGACGACATGCTCATCATACGCGGAGTCAACCTGTTTCCTTCGCAGATAGAACACGTGCTGCTCGAAATGAACGAAACAAGCGCCCACTACATGCTCTACGTCGACCGCAAAGGCAACCTCGACACCCTGGAGCTGAAAGTAGAACTGGACGAATCGAAACTGACCGACACCATGCGCGACCTGCAAAACCTGTCGCGCAAAATAGAACAATCGCTCAACAGCGCCATAGGACTAAGCGTAAAAGTAACATTGGTCGAACCTAAGACCATTGCACGCAGTGAAGGGAAAGCCGTCAGGGTGATTGACAGACGAAAGACGCAAGAGCCATGAGCAGAACAACCCATGTAATCGACAGCCAAGTGGTGGACTCGCTGTTCGCGGCTTTCGGGCAGGAGGACATCGACCGCCTGTCCATTCGCGAAATCGGTAAACTGGTGTCCGACATAGAACGGCAGAGCGGTGTGGAATTCATCCACATGGAAATGGGAGTACCGGGCCTGCCGGCATCCTCCATAGGCACCGAAGCCGAGAAGGTTGCACTGACACAAGGGGTGGCCTCCATCTACCCCAGCATTGAAGGCATGCCCGCACTGAAAACGGAAACCAGCCGCTTTGCCCGGCTCTTCATGAACATAGCCGTTCCGGCCAAGTGCTGCATCCCGACCGTAGGCGGCATGCAAGGCAGTTTTGCGGCCCTGCTAAGTGCTGCACGCACCGATGCCAAACGGCCTTACACCCTGTTCATCGACCCCGGATTTCCGGTGAACAAAGCCCAGCTGCAGCTCATGGGACTTCCCTATAAAACTTTCGACCTGCAACACAACAGGGGGAAGAAACTGGCCGAAACACTGGAAAGTTTTCTGCAGGCAGGCGACATTTGTTCCATTTGCTATTCATCGCCCAACAATCCTTCATGGATCAGCTTTTCCGAAAGTGAACTGCAGACCATCGGCGAACTGGCCTCCCGCTACGATGTCATCGTCATCGAGGACCTTGCCTACTTCGGCATGGATTTCAGGCAAGCCTACGGAACACCGGGTTGTCCTCCCTACCAGCCTACCGTGGCACGCTATACGGACAACTACATACTGGTTCTGTCTGCCTCGAAGATATTCAACTATGCCGGACAGCGCATCGGCATGGCCATCATAAGCGAAACATTGTATGAACGCCGCTACGAAAACCTGTCGCACTACTTCACATCCGACCGCTTCGGCCACTTTCTAGTCTACGGAGTGCTCTATGCCACAACAGCCGGCACCTCGCACACCGCACAGCATGCACTGACAAGCATGCTGCGCGAAGCCAACGACGGGAACTACGACTTCATCAGGCAACTGCATCCTTACGGGGAAAAAGCGGCACAGATGAAACGCATTTTCCTGAAGCACGGATTCTACATTGTTTACAACGACGAGGATGGCAGCCTGGCCGACGGCTTCTACTTCACCGTTGCCTACCCGGGACTTTCGGGCGGACAACTGTTGCACCGGTTTCTTTATTGCGGACTGAGCGCTATCTCGCTGGCCATCACCGGAAGCAAAAATCCGAACGGACTGCGCATTTGCGTTTCATTCGTCCGCCCCGAACAAATAAAGGAACTGGACGACAGACTGGAGCTATTCGAAGAACAACTGAACACAAAAACATCATGCCACATATAAAAATAGAACTGAAAGGAGTTGCCGCCGAACTGGTGTTGGGCAACTACATGCCACAAGACCCGACCATATACAACGACTGGCAGGATTTTTTCCGCTACGATGACCTGATACACGAGTCGCAACTGCTCAGCGAATACGTACAGGAACTGACCGTAATGGAAGATGACAAGGAACTGTATCGGGGTGGAATGCCCGACGGCCGCTTCGTGGCCGAAAAAAGCTATTGTCCGGTGCTGACCCAACAGGCCCTTTATTTGCGTACCGAGTGTGCCGAACAGGCCGTTTATGCCTGCGAATTCGACATGGAAGAGTTCGACTTCAACCGGCTTTATTTCTCCACGCAAGACTACGACCTGCTGTTCCGTACGGGACGTTCATTCATCGCACACATTTTGTATGACGGGCAGGAATTCACCCCCGAATGGCAAAGTGCAACCCCCATTGGCAATATCTGCCTGCTGTGTCATGCCGACAACGGATACCTTGTTCCACAATACGATGCTGTAAACAAAGTACACAAACGCTGACTTTTCCCTTACCTACCAGACAAGATTCGGGAGGTTACGTTGCCTGAAGCGACAAGGACATCCAACAATATGCCGACAAAGTACACAACAGACTACCTGCCGTCATTTTCCAAACAAGCGGCACGGCACACATCTTTTTTTTGTTAAAAAGAGTTAAATCAACAACAATGTAACACATACGTTTGTTGTACATCCAACAAATATCAAAACAGCATACAACAAAAGTTTAACAGATAAAAAACAAAAAAAATGAGAACTATTTTGAACGCCCAAATGGGCACCGCACTGAACAAGCAAGTGAACGCCGAAATGTGGTCGGCTTATCTGTATTTATCCATGTCATACGACATGAAGATAAAAGGTTTCCCCGGGATGGCCAACTGGTTTGCCGCACAGGCCAAAGAAGAATTCGAACATGCACAACGCATTATGAGTTTCATTGTAGCTGCCGATGGCAAGGTAAAACTGGAACCGATAGCAGAAGTACAACAAGAATGGAACTCGCCGAAAGATGCCTTTGCCGACACCCTCATGCATGAAAAAATCGTAACGGAAAAGATTCACGAACTCATGGATATGGCTGTTGAAGCAAAAGACTACGCCACACAAAACATGTTGAACTGGTTCATCAACGAACAGGTGGAAGAAGAAGACACTGCCCGCGAACTGCTGGCCGCCCTTGAAGCCATCGAAGGAGACAAGGCCGCCATGTACATGTTCGACAGCAAACTGGGCAAAAGAGAATAACACCGTTCTCCCGAAAACCGGGTCACGCAAATGACATGAGCAGGGGCCGTATCAGATCTGAAGATTTCGATACGGCCTCTTATTATATGCCCTGACGGGTACATACTCCACATTTTCCCAGCTTCCTTGCAATGCTTCAGGTAAATCTGCTTATCTTTGTCCCGTGACTGACACAAAAAACGGCAAGGAGCTGCAACAAGCAGCCGCATTCACCTTCCCTGTAAAAACGGCAGGCGGCAACATCAATTCGACAACAACATTATGGCAAAAACAAAATCGGCATACGTGTGCCAAAACTGCGGCAATGAATCGCCCAAATGGATTGGCAAATGCCCGGCATGCGGAGAATGGAACACCTACGTAGAGGAAATAATCAGCAAATCACCGGAACATAAAATCCATTTAGCCGGAGTGGAACTGACCAAACAACGACCGGTCCTGCTCTCGGATGTGGAAACGGTAGAGGAAAGCCGCATCGACACACACAACAACGAACTGAACCGGGTGCTGGGAGGCGGGCTGGTGCAAGGTTCCTTGGTACTCATCGGAGGCGAACCGGGCATCGGCAAATCAACACTGGTGTTGCAAGTCGTGCTCGGGTTGCACGGCAAACGCACACTGTACGTTTCGGGCGAAGAAAGCGTGAAGCAACTCAAGCTGCGGGCCGAACGTCTGAACATAGAAAATTCCGACTGCTACATTGTCAGCGAAACCTCGCTCGAACAGATATTCGTCCACATACAGAATGTGCAGCCCGACCTGGTCATTATCGACTCCATACAGACCATTGCCACTGAAACGGTCGAATCATCGCCGGGCAGCGTGTCGCAAGTACGCGAATGCGCTTCGGCCATACTGAAGTTCTGTAAAACGACCTCCACCCCGGTATTGCTCATCGGCCACATCAACAAAGAAGGCAGCATAGCCGGTCCGAAAGTGCTGGAACACATAGTCGACACCGTGTTACAGTTCGAAGGCGACCAACACTACATGTACCGCATACTACGGGCTATCAAAAACCGTTTCGGAAGCACATCGGAACTGGGCATTTTTGAAATGCAGCAAACCGGCCTGCGCGAGGTGAGCAATCCGTCGGAAATGCTGCTTTCACAGCATCATGAAGGATTGAGCGGTGTAGCCATTGCCTCGGCCATTGAGGGCATACGGCCGTTTCTCATCGAAGTACAGGCGCTGGTCAGTTCAGCGGCCTACGGCAACCCGCAACGTTCAAGCACCGGTTTCGACCAACGAAGACTCAACATGCTGCTGGCCGTGCTCGAAAAACGGGCCGGTTTCAAACTGACCCAAAAAGACGTGTATCTGAACATTGCCGGAGGATTGAAAGTAAATGACCCGGCCATAGACCTGGCCGTCATCTCATCCATCCTCTCATCAAACGTGGACATGTCCATAGAAAAGCATGTGTGCATGACAGGAGAAGTCGGACTGAGTGGCGAAATCCGTCCCATCAACCGACTCGAACAGCGCATCATGGAGGCCGAGAAACTGGGATTCCGCAAAATGATTGTACCCTACTTCAACGAAAAAAGTGTCAATCTGAAAAAAATAAACATGGAACTGGTAAAAGTGCGGAAAGTGGAAGAAGCCTTCCGGGCATTGTTCGCATAGACACATTGAAACGAAAAAAGTAGAGAAGCGAAACTCCCAAACGACATTCAGGATTCCGCTTCCCTGCTTTTTCCATATTTCAATGGTCAATACACTTTCGCCGGTTCACCTCGCAATATCCGAAGGGCATTCAAAGCCAATGCGCCCATTTCGTCCTCACCCGGATAGACCACCACCGGAGCCAGACGGTCGACCATGTGGCGAATGTACCCCACAATAAAATCGTTATGGGCAATGCCTCCCGTCAGGAGAATCGCATCCGTACAACCTTCAAGCACCACATGCATGGCTCCGATTTCCTTGGCTACAGCATAAGCCATGGCCTCCAGCACCAATCGGGCATGTTCATCGCCCGCCTCTGCCCGCTGATAGGCCACATACGCTTCATTCGTCCCCAAATGAGCCATGAGTCCGCCTTTGCCGGCCAGCATTTTCAACATCTGTTCCTGCGTATATTCCCCGCTGAAAGCCATACGTACCAACACACCGGCATCGACCGTTCCTGCCCGCTCGGGCGAAAAAGGACCGAATCCATCCAACGCCTGATTGGTGTCTACCACCCGTCCCTTGCGATGAGCGGCCACCGACACGCCTCCTCCCAAATGAGCGATTACCAAATTCAACTTCTCATACTCCGTATTGTGTTCTGCGGCATAACGCCGGGCTATTGCCTTATGGTTCAAGGCATGAAACGTAGGACGGCGCGGAATCTGAGGCAAGCCGCTGATGCGTGCCACGTCCTGCAGTTCATCCACCACTATGGGATCGGCAATAAAAGCCCTGCAACCAGGTATGGCATCGGCAATCTCACGGGCTATCAATCCCCCCAGATTACTGGCATGTTCCCCTCCTACTCCCGCTCTCAAGTCGGCGACAAGCCGGTCATTCACTTCATACACCCCCGACTCTATCGGACGCACCAAACCACCCCGCCCTACAACGGCTGAAAGTTCCATCAGGTCTATGCCCTGTTCTCTCAAACAATCCAATATCACTTTCTTGCGAAAATCGTACTGCTCCGTCACACGGGCATAAGGTTTCAGTTCCTCCGCCGAATGACGTACGGTTTGCAGATACAACATATTTTCATCTTCATAGTAAGCCAGTTTCGTCGAAGTCGAACCCGGATTTATGGATAAGATTTTATACATAACTGATCAATTTAAAGGTTGCTCTGCCACAAAGATAATGCAAATGAGAGCAAAAGCATCAAACTTGTTTGAATGATTTTGACAGAATGCAGTCCTTATCTTATCTAAAAATAATGCATGTGAACGTAAAAATCCTCCTTACTGAAAAAGATTTTGGAGTTTCCCATACGCTATTCCACTGATTATTCAAGAAAAAGCGATATTTTTGCCGCCCAATTCAGAAACAACATGAACACTAAAGTCAAAGGATACATTTTGGGAGCTGTTGCCGCCGCCACTTACGGCATGAACCCCTTGTTTGCACTTCCGTTGTATCGGGCTGGGATGGACCCGGATTCAGTGCTTTTCTTCCGTTACCTGGCAGCCCTGCCGGTGCTGGCCGTTATGATAAAAGCACGCGGCCGGAGCTTCAAACTGCAGCGGAACGAAATTTTACCTCTCATGGCCATGGGGGTACTTATGGCTCTGTCGTCGCTCATGCTTTTTGCCAGCTACAACTACATGGAAGTTGGCATTGCCTCGACGCTGCTGTTCGTATATCCCATCATCGTCGCACTCATCATGACTCTTTTCTTCAAGGAGAAACTCACCCTCATGACCGTTCTTTGCATTGCACTGGCACTGGGCGGCATCGGACTGCTTTACCGGGGAGGAGATGGAGGCACGCTGAACCTCACAGGTGTCATGCTGGTCATCGCCTCTTCCTTCACGTATGCGTCATACATTGTCGGCGTCAACCAATCGCGGCTGAAGACCATGGCCACATTGCAGGTTACGTTCTACGTATTGCTGTTCGGGTTGTCGGTTTTCATCGTGCGTACCCTTTGGGCCGGCAGTCTCAACATACCCCACAACTGGTATCTGTGGGGCAACGTGCTGGCATTGGCTGTGTTCCCTACCTGCATTTCTTTCCTCTGCACCACCAGTGCCATACACTACATAGGCTCTACACCTACTGCCATATTGGGAGCATTGGAACCGCTCACGGCCGTATTTTTCGGAGTCACTGTCTTTGGCGAAACCCTGACCACCAGACTGGTGCTGGGCATGGTCATGATTATCCTGGCCGTGACCTTTATCATTGCCGGAGGCAGCATTACCAAACCACTCGTACATTTCAGGAAACTGTTCCCTGCCCTCAAACGCAAAGAAACGAAAAGGTCGGCGGACGATAAGTAACGGTCAACAATCCGACTGCATCGGGGTTTGCATTTTTTTATGTAGCTTTGCATCAACGGAAACAAAAAACACAAGAGCATGAGACTTGTGTTTCCGGACCGGTTTACCGACTCACATTCCACACGACTATGATAAGAAAAAACGAAGTGTTTCCCATCGGGAAAATCATCAAGCCTCACGGCATAAACGGTGAATTGTCCTTTTCGTTCACAACCGATGTGTTCGACCGGGAAGATGCCGAGTTCTTCATCATCGAAATGGATGGCATTCTGGTGCCTTTCTACATAGAAAGCTACCGCTTTCGCTCCGACACCACCGCCCTGCTCAAGCTGGAAGACATCGACAACGAAGAACAGGCACGCGAACTGTCAGGACAGACCCTTTACCTGCCCAATTCCTTCCTTGAAAAAATGAATGAATCGGACTTCACGTTGGATTATTTCATCGGATTCACAATCACAGACAGCCATGCCGGCACACTCGGCACCATTACTGCCGTGGACGACTCGACCGAGAACGTGCTTTTCATTGTCGAACACAACGGCAACGAGCTGCTTATTCCTGCCAACGACGATTTCATTACCCAAATTGATTCGGAAAACCAGACAATGCATATGCAGCTGCCCGAAGGACTGATTGAATTGTAGACGATAAGCATAAATGACACAACACACTATCAGGCGTTCTTTATAAAATTTCATGAGAAGCAAACACGGGGTTATTTTCAGAACATAAAAGACCTATAAACCCCATATATAATTTAATGATAGTTTTTCATTGTACATGAAGAAAGGCTCACATCTGATTATAAATTAAAATCATGATTCAGGGCTTGTGAAATAACCCCCTCGCAAGCTCTGAATTACCTTCATTTTATCCTCACATTTTTCTGTTTTTCCTCCGTGGCTTTCCTGTCCTTTTCCACTATTTCCCGGCTGTGGTTATTTACTGACTGCATTTGGGCATTAAGGCGTTCCTTGGTTTCCTCCATTGTCTCCCCATCACGACCAAAGAGTTTTAAGGTTATGCCGTCCGTCACAGCCGTAAAACCTTTCACCACCCTATTTTCAATGTCTTTATAACCTTTCACCACTCCGTTTTCAATAAAAAGATAGCCGTTTCTCACTCCTTTAGCTATCGATTCAAGCGCATTAAGTTTGTTCTCTGTCAAATCATTTCTTGTCATAATAGAATCGTTTTCGTTAGTTTGTGCCTTGCCCGACAAGCCTGTTCCGAACATGGCGAACAGAATGAATAATTTTCCTTTCATACTTATTTGTCGCAAATTACAACGTGTCGAACTTGTTTTGGCAGTCCTTCTTCTGAATATCCTCATCTGCATACAACTCTCGTGGCAGGATATTCGGATAGGCATGCCACTGACGGACAGACATCGTTCCACGGCCACCAGTCAATATGCGCACGCTGCCATCATTGTTCACAAATCGTCCTTCCACATCACCGTACGTCAACGTAGCCACGGGATTGTCCGGTACCTTATGAGTTGCCCCCCATGTAGTGGCATTGCACACATGAGCCTCCGCCTCATAGCAACCATCTTCAACTTCAATGGCTATTTTATACGTAGTTGGAATGAATCCATCCAATTCGCGGAAAAACACCCAATCCTCATGCTGTATAGTCATTTTACCCTCCGGATAGTATTTTCCCGTTTCAAGGTCATACATTGCAAAATCCTTCATACCAAGTCGCATTTCATACAAGGACGAATGTATCTCGTTGAAAGAAACCCAACCCCAATCTTCCCAACCACCTATCTCGGCAGCACAAGAATCTACGGCCACGTACCTTTCACGTATGCCAAGTCCATTGACTCTTATCTTTTTTCCATGTAATACAATCACTCCTTCTACTTCCCCAACCCAGTTATATCCATACGTGACACTATGCTGCGTGAGACAAGAGGAAGTATCCCGTCCGTACCATAATGGAGCATAATGAGGTTTATGCCAAAGTTCTGCCTTATACACCCCATCCATAGTGTTTATCTTGAAAAACCATGAATTATCCTCGAAACATTCGACAGAATATTCTTCTCCACAAGTAACAAGTACACTATGCTCTTTTTTGACAATCTGCAAAGTGCCGGCCGAATGGCGGAACATTCTCTCGTGCACCATTCCCGGATATTCAGAAACCTTGTATATGGAATGCGGCAATTGTCTGACCCGTCCCTTTCCTTTGGATATGTTGATGTTAACCACATCCATCTGCTCCAGATTCATCGACAGGATGGCTCCTCCAACTGAATAAAGTTCTCCGTCATCCCCAGTCACAGAAAACTGATGCAACCAATCAAGAAATCCACTTCTTACCTGTTCGTCTACTCCCGCTCTGGCTTCATCGTAAAGCGTCACCTGCGGATTGTTGATTTTCATAATTACCTCCTTTTTTTATGTTTAGTTTATATTTCCAATGTTGGCTGCCGGCACTTCCTTTTGCCCAAACATTTTTACAACGTTCACACCGCAAAACTACAAGGAAATTATGCTGTAATAACAAGAAATAACATACCAAAAACAGGAAATAATACGCATTTTAGTTCTTAATAAGCATAATTTCCTATTTTTGCAGAACAATTGCCCAATTATGAAGAAAACGAATATGGATTTGTTCGATGCCGAACTGGTGGGAGACCGGATTGACAGACTCGAAAAAAAACTGATCATCATTGAAAATCCTCGCATGGACAAGCAAAAAGAATTCCCTATCCGAGGCAACACATCCTTGTCTATCATTGTGCTAACCGGTACCATGGAATGCGTTATCGATATGACATGGCACCGGATAAACGTACCGGGAATGCTCATCGTGCTTCCCACACAAATCGTGGAACGGATTGCCTTCAGTGACGATTTCAAAGGATTCGGACTGCTCATGTCTGACTCTTTTCTGGCCGACCTGCCTATGGGGAACAAAGTACCTCTTCTTAGCAACGTCAGGCAACAAGGATACTATCCCTTGAACGGGCAAGCACTAGAATCCATAAAGAACTACTTGAAAATGGTGCAAGAAGCCTTGCGTTCACCCAACAAATACCAATATGAAATCGTATCGCACCTGACCATCGCCTATTATTACGGGTTGGGCACATATATTCATCATACCGAAGAAAAAAACACAACCACTTCCCGATATGACCAAATTTCCAACGATTTTCTTGAACTGGTAAGAACAAACTGCCACATTCACAGAGACATGAATTTCTATGCCGACTCCCTATGCTTGTCATCCAAGCACATCAACTTTGCAGTCAAAAAAGTAACCGGAGACAATGCCATGAAATGGATTGAACGTTACACCATACTGCACGCCAAAAATCTTCTCACAACAACAACCATCTCTATCAATGAACTGTCAGAAAAATTCAATTTTTCTACCCCATCTGATTTTGGAAAATACTTCAAGAAATTTACCGGCTACTCACCACTTACCTTCCGAAAGATGATATCTCATCTATAAAACAGTTCCAACTATTTTTCTTTCGCTTGATGTGTTCTTTTCCCCTTTCAATGTCATCGGTTCAAAACGGTGACATGATGCCGCCGAATGCACGAAACCATGCCATTGGGTATGTAAAATATAGCCCAAAGCCACGGAATGACAATATTTTTTTACATAAGACACGTGAGTTCGGTATAAGGAAAAGAATATTTCGTTGGATATTAGCCTTATAACGATAAACATCAAATGTATGATGGTACATTCATGTGGCTGCGGGTCGGGAAAATTCACCAGAAGCCTGACAGATAGCAGGAAACAAGTTTCGGGGAAAAGGTGCATGTCCTCTCCAATGATGTCGTATGTTTATGCCTTCAAAGTTCTCTTTTCACCTATGTGAAAAGAACGTCCCACATATGTGAGACACGTGTATCACATATGTGGGACACGTGTCCCATATACGTGGGACGATAACTTTGACGGCATAAAAAGGAAACATTGTGTCATTTAACGAATAAGGTTGACTTAAAATATCTTAATGCATAAAAGAGGTTGACTCAGATTTGACTTATGTTT
>CASEAJ010000048.1 GCA_949285425.1 uncultured Porphyromonadaceae bacterium | reverse complement strand
CTCAAAAGTCATTGGAGCATCGCTCCTCACCAAGAGAGATATCAGAGAATTGCTCAACGTTCCGGAACCGCTCACTCTAAATCAAAATGTCAATGAACTAAAATTGGATTTTTAAACAAAATTTATCGCATCAGTAGTAATATTGATTGACTGTTCGGGAGATGAGTTTTTTCGTATGTCGATATTATATTCCCTTTCCGCTATGTCTATCATCATGTCGAAAAACTCTGCCTTCATATCCTTCAGCTCCAGCTCTTTTTCCAAACGGGCATTCCTGCGTTCCAGCAACCTGACCTTCTGTTGCAGTTCCAACAGCTCTTGATCCTTATTCTTTTCCATCGATTGGTAACATTTGTTTGTGATGTCAAAGTTACCATATTTTTCAATCCAACGGCTAATAGTGGAACACCCTTGTATCCCATATTTTCGTTTCAGAGCACCCAAACTTATTTGTGTGGTTTCATACTCTTGAACTACTGATAGTTTAAAGGACATGCTGTAATCTTTTTGTGTGCGCTTAACATACTTTGTTTCTGTCTTTTCCATAATGTTACTTTTTTTGTTGTAACGCTATTTCAGGACTAGACAACAGACCGAAAAAGGGGCGTGCCCGAATTAAGTAAGGCACGCCCCTTTCATATATAAAATCCGGATTGGTGTGTATACCTCAAACGTCATTAGTCCTGTGACCAACCATGCATTTCATCGGAAATGATATTATACGATTTTCCCTGGTCAAACCGACTTTCACAGGAATAGCATTTAAAATCAGTTATAGCAACTATTTTTTTTGGACATTACACAACATGTTCTTATCTTCGCATCATAATTCAGTCATATCATTATGAGAATACAACTGCCCCATCACTTCTTATATGCCATTCTCTGTTGCTTCTGCTTGTTGTATGCCTGCCGAAACAACGATGTGGATTCGTTACAACTCAATGAAATAGACAAATTTCTCAGTGTCGGCGACAGCCTGCAACTAGGATATACGAAGGTAGAACCGGAAAACATGAATTTTGATATCACATGGACTTCAAGCAACAATGCTGTTGCTACAGTCGATTCGCAAGGATTGATTGTTGCCCATGCCGAAGGTGAGGCCGTAATCACATCGCACGTCGGCAAAGAGTCGGCAAGTTGTAATATCCATGTTGTCACATACGGATTCAAGAATGCGGTCATATTCGACACACAGGTCCCCAACCGCTACAAGCTGATATTGTCAACCAAACCGGCTTTCCAACAACAACCTGTCTCCAATTCATCAAACGTTTCGTTGATATTGGATGTGTTGTTGCCTGCCGATTCCACCAACATCGTTACCGGTCTCTACTCGCTGAAAACAGATGAACAAACAGTGCCACCCTATTTTTTTGCTGGACTCCCGAACCAACCCGAAGGTTCATTCTTTCTTTTCAATGACAAAAAAGACACCTTGTTTGTCAATGGAGGACAATTCAACATTACAAATCCGGAAAAATACCTGATCATAGGAGAACTGACAACCTCCGGTAAAGAGGACAAAGCACTGAGTTTCATTTACGAAGGCACTATTCCCATAAAAAACACCTTGAAACAGTAACTTATCCAACTCAACTGCAACAGACAGCCCCACAACGCTCACACCCTGAAAGCCTGGGTGTCGTAACTTCTATGCGGAAATGGCCATTTGACCATGTATCCGGCAGCGTTTGACAGGCCAAAGCACGATTTACAATTTAAAACATCCATTAAAATGGCTGAAAAAAAAACTTATACGAAACGGAATTCTACATCAACACCCATTCCTGCAAACGAATTCGGCAAACTGCCTCCTCAAGCTCCTGAACTGGAAGAAGCCGTATTGGGAGCCATTATGCTTGAAACCGATGCATACTCCCTCGTTGCTGAGATTCTGAAACCGGAATGTTTTTACAAAACAGCGCACCAGAAAATATACGAAGCCATCATACGGCTTGCCACCAAGCAAGAACCGATAGACATGCACACTGTCACCGAACAGTTACGCAAAGATGGCACCATCGATGAAGTGGGAGGTCCTTATTACATCAGTCTGTTGACAGCCAAAGTATCATCGGCCGCTCACTTGAATTATCATGCCCGCATTGTCGTACAAAAATACCTGGCCCGAGAACTGATTCGCATTTCATCCGAGATACAAAACAAGGCCTTCGATGATAAAACCGATGTGAACGACCTAATGGAAGAAGCGGAAGGCATGCTGTTTCAGGTGACCCAACAGAACTTGAAAAAAGATGCCACACAGATATTCCCTGTTGTAGAAGAAGCACGTTCGCGCATGATACAGGCAGCAAGCAAAGAAGGTGCCAGCGGCATTGCCAGCGGATTCCACGCCTTGGACAAAATCACCTCCGGCTGGCAACGTTCCGACCTGATTATCATCGCAGCACGTCCTGCCATGGGGAAAACTGCATTCGTACTCTCCATGGCCAAAAACATGGCAGTCGACTATAAATCGCCCGTTGCTGTATTCTCCCTCGAAATGTCAAACGTGCAATTGGTGAACCGTCTCATTATGAACGTATGCGAGATTGAAGGGGAAAAAATAAAGAAAGGAAACCTAAGCCCAGCCGAATGGGACATGTTCGACCAAAAAGTAAAAATACTGGAAGACGCCCCTATCTACATAGACGACACCCCCAGCCTTTCCGTTTTTGAATTGCGAAGCAAAGCGCGCCGGTTGGTGAAAGAGCACGGCGTGGAATGTATCATCATCGACTATCTCCAGCTAATGAACGCCAGTGGTATGAGTTTCGGAAGCCGTGAACAGGAAGTCAGCATCATATCACGTTCATTGAAAGGTCTGGCCAAAGAACTGGACATTCCCATCATTGCCCTGTCGCAGCTGAACCGTGGTGTTGAAGGCCGTACCGGTATAGAAGGCAAACGTCCACAACTCTCCGACTTGCGTGAATCTGGTGCCATAGAACAGGATGCCGACATGGTATGCTTCATCCACCGCCCGGAATACTACCACATAACCGAAGACAATGAAGGGAACTCCCTGGTCGGACTTGCCGAAATCATCGTTGCCAAACACCGAAACGGAGCCACAGACACCATACGGCTAAGATTCAAGAACATTTATACACGCTTTGCCAACTTGGATGATGTAGATGAAGACCCTATGGCCAATACCAACTATCAGACATACACATCCAAAATAAACAGCGAAAAAAGTTTTTATAGCGAATCAGCACTTACCCCTCCCCCTTTAAACACTCCACATCCATTCGGAGGAGGAGGAACAAACGATGTCCCATTTTAAATAAAAGAGGGAACTGACAATTTCTTTTTTTACACAGGAAACAAGCAGTTACACCATATAAAAAAGCCTTGGCCGACGCAGCCAAGGCTTTTTTATAAAACGAAATTCTCGTGAGTCTTTTTAGTTGAATGCGTCGATAACGGCTTTAAAGTCGGCCGGTTTCAAAGATGCACCTCCAATCAAGCCACCATCCACGTCCGGATTGGCAAAAAGTTCTTTTGCATTACCCGGATTTGCACTACCTCCATACAGGATAGTCGTATTTTCGGCAATTTCTTTTCCATATTTATCAGCCACAGTCTTGCGAATAAACGCATGCATTTCCTGAGCCTGAGCAGGAGTAGCGGTCTTACCTGTTCCTATAGCCCAAACCGGTTCATAAGCCAATACGATGTTAGAAAATTCTTCGCCAGAAAGATCAAACAAAGAATCTACAATCTGTGATTTAACCACATCGAAATATATGTTGTTTTCACGTTCTTCCAACACTTCTCCGATGCAGAAAATGACTTTCAAACCGTTCTTCAATGCCAACTGCACTTTTGTTTTCAAAATCTCAGGAGTTTCATGATAATAGGCACGACGTTCAGAGTGTCCCAAAATGACATATGAAGCACCGGTTGATTTCACCATAGCGGCACTCACTTCGCCCGTATAGGCTCCGGCTTCCTTGTCTGCACAGTTCTGTGCCGAAACGGCTATCTTGTCAGCATCTACAACACCGACAACACTTGCCAAATGAATAAACGGAGTACCCAAAATAACATCACACTTCAAATCGGCTCCTTTCAGCGATTCGTTCACTTCTTTCGCCAACGTCAGACCTTCTTCCAACGTTTTGTTCATTTTCCAGTTTCCTGCAACAATGTTCTTTCTCATTTTTACTTTATTTTATATTGATAAAACGATTTTATCCTCATTCTATAACTAATTACCGCACACTTAATAGCCGGTAAAATCCCGCCATGCCCACTTGGCTTCTATTGTGCCGTTCTTTATCAGCATAATACCCGGATTGGAACGGATAATGGTTTTCAGCGTAGTAGGGTCGGACTTGCAAAACGGATAACTGATGCCCGTCTTTTCACGAAGAGCCTCTATCGATTCATCCGACGAAGCCGTCAGCACATAAAATTTCGTATCTTTCGACAACACACAACGGTTATACAGACGCTGAAGTCTGGCCAATGCTTCTTCGTTAGCCTTGTCCAAATCATAAACTATCACCAGATAAGTATAGCCTGGATAACTCAATACATCCTCGGTAATGTCATTCCAATACTCATCTTCTATCGTGAAATCATGAATCGGAGGCTCATAACCTTTCGATATCAAAGTCGATTTTTGATCGACAAATGTCCAGGTAGAATCGTTCTTCGGATAATTCTCCAACGTAAACTCCTTCTGCACACCATCTTTTTCATAAACGAACGTTATGGCATATTCATCCTGCGGATAACCTTTTGGAACAACCATTGACTCGGGCATATTCACACCCACTTTGTACGGACGGAAATCTATCCAAGGCAAATGCCGATAGCAATGAACCGACACTCCGACAGCTGCAACTGCAAACAACAGCAAGACTCCCCATTCTATACCAGGAGTGAACAAGGCATGTTGCCGGTTACGGTTTACAAAAAGTATCAGAATAACAGCCAACAGAAAAAGGTTTTTTACAAAAGTAGCCGTATTACTAATAACCACCGCATCGCCGAAACAACCGCAATCGCTCACCGGATTGGCAATGGCAATGTACAATGTCAGCGGAGTCATGAACAACATAAAAAGCAATCCTCCCCATGTTGCCAATTTTACATGTATCTTAAAGAACAATGCCAACCCAATAAGCAGTTCCAAAGTAGACAAAGCAATGGCAGCAGGAAGGGCAAGCACTGAAAAGTTTTCAAAAAAGCCGCCAAATGCAGTCAAATAGTCTTGAATCTTATATGTAGAACCCAGCGGGTCAATGGCTTTGACAAAGCCCGAAAATATGAATACCCCTCCAAATACCAGACGTAAGACAGACAACAGCACATTCATTTTCGAATGTGCACCGGCATTTACTCCCCTATCTCGTTTCATATAACTGTTAAACTGCATACACAAATCATTTACTGGCAGCGGCCTCATCCATCTTTATCAATCCGAACACCGCATAGTTAATCATATCAAAATAATTGGCATCAATGCCTTCCGAAATCAATGTCTGTCCGGCATGTGACTCTATCTGTTTCGTACGGTAAATCTTCATCAAAATCAAGTCCGTATATGATTCCATACGCATAGAACGCCAGGCTTCATCATAATCATGGTTTTTTGCCAACATCAAGTCTTTGGCAGCCGCTGCGTATTTGTCATACAATTCCAAAGCCTTCTCTACTGTCAAATCGGCATTTTCTGCGTAACCCAATTCCAATTGAATCAATCCGACAACACCATAGTTGACAATCGCCATCAGCTCCGAACGAATACCTTCCGAAACCTTACAAACACCCTTCGTTTCTATGCTCCGAATACGGTTTGCCTTTATAAAAATCTGGTCTGTAACCGATTGCGGACGCATAATCCGCCATGAAGAACCATAATCGTGCAGTTTCTTTTCAAATATGTCACGGCAACACGCTATCGCCTTGTCAAATTGTTCGCTTGTCCGGTTCATAGAAATTTAAATCTACCTTATTTGTGTGCAAATGTACAATATTTATCAGAAACTCCCATTATATCAGCACGGCAAAATAACAGTCTAATCTGTTCATGTCATCCATGTTATCGTATCACGAATATAGCACAATAGCATTGCCAGCATAAACACACAACATTATCAATCGGCATGAAATTTATTCCAAACATAAAAAACACCCTTATGGATAAAGAGATTGACCCGGAGGCTTATTCACATGGCTGGATAAACCATCGACAGTTCAATGCCACAAGCATTAGCAAAAGTCAGTCAGAAAACACATAGAGCAGTTCTGAAAAATAAATGTATTTTTGCAGTTGTATTTCTACACCAAAGACTATGGATTATATTTTTGCAGCTGCGAAACGAAGCGACACACCCGAAATACTCAAGTTATATCAACGTCTCATCGGCACACGAGGATGCAATTGGTACGGCGATTGCCCGAACCGTGAGAGGGTGGAACATGACATTGACGACGATTCGCTGTATGTCGTGACCGACAAGAAATACAACATCATTGCCGTCGCCGCACTGGAACAAGACACAGATGCGGACACGCAGGCATGGCAAAGCAAAAATCCGTGCTACTTGTGCCGGCTCGGAGTGTCAAACGACCATCAAGAGAATGATATTGCGGGATTGCTGATACGGAAAATGGCTTCCATTGCACGGCGGCAAGGGCACGATGGCATGCGTGTGCTGACAGACAAGAAGAACGAACCGGCCATAAAACTATATGAACATTGCGGTTTCATCCGCTGTGACGAGACACTCCGTCACGGAACAGATTTCTTCTGCTACGAACTGCTGCTGCAATCCCGTGTTTCACAAGCAAGCGGAAACGATTCTCACAAGCGATAATACAATCGCAAATCGAGACCAAGCGAATACAAAAAGCGATGCAACGGTTCATCGTTCATAGGCATCATGGAACTTTTGAATCCGACTTCCGCTTCCAAGAAAAGCGAACGGCTCACTTCATACGTTGTGCCTACTCCGACCAGCCCACACAAGTTCACAGCGTTAAACCTCACTCCACCATCAGTATAATAAGGATAGTCAAATGCCGATTCAGCGGTTTTCATACTCCGCCCCAAAAAGAAATCGGGCGACAAACCGGCTGCAATGAAAAATGGATACCTGCGCCCCAGCACATAGAACTTCGCTTTCAAAGGCACACTCAAACAATGAATGTTCTGCTTCCAACTGACCGTTGTACCCGGATCGGACTCATCCACCCTCATCGTTATTTCACCCGTGGTATATCCCTTATTGACATAAAGCAATCCTGTTTCGAACGAAAGCCAAGGCAAAAGTTCATAATCCAGACTGAACCCGGCATGAAAGGCAGCTTTACCGGTTTCGTCCTTTCCCATGATTTCCAACAACCGGTCACCATACACATCGGTCGAACGTGTAAAACGCGATGCATACTCCGGACCTATAGAAAGCCCAACTGACAGTTTTTCAACCGGAGAAGCATCTATCGACTTCTGTTGTCCGCACACCCATAGAGGCAAGAGACATATTATCCAAAAATATTTTTTCATATACATATATGCTTTCTACTTCCAACAAAGATAAGGTTATTTCAATAAACAAACAAAAACAGGTCAGGCTGCTTTCATTTTTCCGGTTATTCCAACTCCACTACCGTTATTCCTGCTCCACCCAGTTGCACATGCTCATCGCGATAGCGTTTCACTCCCGGAACCGTACCCAGATACTGGCGTATCAACTGCCTGAGAATGCCATTGCCTGTACCGTGAAGAATACGCACTTCCGTAGTAGCAACCATAATGGCATCATCTATGAAATAGGTAACGGCCTGCAGGGCCTCATCTCCTCTCATGCCCCGCACATCAATATCCGACTTGAAGGTCAGTTTACGCTGGCGCACTTCATCGTTCACCACGGCTCCCAAGCCCTCGTATTTTCGGGTTTCCTTTTTCAGCTGATTATGACTTACCCGCTCCAGTTTGGCAAGTGCAACGGTCGATTTTAGCTGACCAAAAGCAACTACCGCCTGTCGTCCCTGCATGTCCATGATTGAGCCAACCGCGGTCTGCCCCTTCAAACGCACCTTATCACCAACGGAAAGCGGCCGGTCGACCGGCTGGCTGAGCTTCGGCTTGGTTGCCGAAGCTGCCGGACGTTCCTTTTTCTTTGGCAGACGTGCCGGCACCAATGTTCCTTCTCCTTCCCCACTTTGTGCCACCTGTTCTTTGAATGTTTCCAGTGCCTTGCGTGCCATACGGGTATGTTCCTTCTCGGCCTCGGCTTCTTTAATCTGCCTGATAGTACCCTCTATGCGGGCATTTGCCTCCGACAACAAAGCCTGCGCATCGGTTTTCGCC
Source organism: uncultured Porphyromonadaceae bacterium (assembly GCA_949285425.1). Lineage (GTDB taxonomy): Bacteria > Bacteroidota > Bacteroidia > Bacteroidales > Paludibacteraceae > QVMH01. The sequence goes on along the minus strand of CASEAJ010000048.1, from coordinate 21,545 downwards.
TGCGACAGTATTTCCTTGCGTTGCCGGTTTATTTCGCCCAGTTCCGTTTCATATTTGTCAAGTACTTCCTGTAAACGCTTCTCTTTTACACGGATTTGCTGACGTTTGTTTTCCCAATAACGCTTGTCACGCACAATGTCCTGCAAATGCTTGTCGTAATCCAAATGTTCAGTACCCACTTTTTCTGCCGCCTCGGCTATCAGATCTTCGGGCAAACCGATTTTACGGGCTATCTCCACAGCAAACGAACTGCCCGGTTGTCCAATGGCCAATTGGAACAATGGCTGCAAATGCTGACGGTCGTAAAGCATGGCACCGTTGACAATGCCTTCAGCATCTTCCGCATAATGTTTCAGGTTTGTATAATGCGTAGTTATGACCCCAAATGCCTTATTGCGATTGAAACGTTCAAGTGTAGCCTCGGCTATAGCACCACCAATCTGAGGTTCCGTTCCGGTTCCGAACTCATCGATAAGCAACAAGGTGCGGGCATTGCTGTTGCGTATGAAAAACTTCATATTGAGCAAATGGGAACTATACGTGGACAAGTCGTTCTCTATGGACTGTTCATCGCCTATATCAATGAACAAACGCTCGAACAGCCCGGCCGAGCTGCTGTCGTGTACCGGAATGAGCAAACCGCATTGCAACATGTACTGCAACAACACCACCGTTTTCAGACATACCGATTTTCCACCCGCATTCGGACCCGATATGAGCAGAATGCGTTGTTTTTCGTTCAACGTGATGTTAAGCGGAACAATCTCCTTGCCTTGTTTTTTCAAAGACAAATACAGAAGCGGATGCACGGCTTTGACCCAATCAAGCTGACACAAGGGCTCCAGGCGAGGCTTGATGGCGTGGATATCCATGGCAAACAAAACCTTGGCACGCAAGAAATCAACCATGCCCAAAAACTCCTGCGATGCAAATATCTGTTCGCTATACGGACGTACAAAGTCCGTAAACTCCAACAATATGCGAACAATTTCACGCCGCTCCTCATTTTCCAGTTCCCTCACACGGTTATTCGCCTCAACAACTTGCTGAGGTTCTATATAAACCGTTTTTCCTGTGGCCGACTCATCGTGCACAATTCCCCCTATTTTTCGTTTGTAAGCAGGAGATACCGGAATCACCAACCTTCCCTCTCGCATGGAAGGAGATGCATCCTTATCCACATATCCATCGGCCTGTGCCTGACGCAAAATAGCTGCCAGCGTACGCGACACACTGCTTTGGACCTGCAATATTTCCTTGCGGATACGCGCTAACTCGGGCGATGCATTGTCTTTCATTTTCCCGAACTTGTCGAGCAGGGTATCAATACGACGAATCACCAACGGGAAGTCTTCCAGGTCAACCATCAAATCATGCAAATGAGGATACAGTTCCTTCTCGTGGCGGGCAATGAAACCCACCAAACGTTGCACGGCCTCCAGCGCACGACGCAAATCGAAAACCTCCGTCTCATCAAGATACAAGCCCTCTACCCTCACCCGTCTCAACGACTCACGGACATCATAAAATCCGCCTACCGGCAATTCCTCATTGTCGCTGGTCATCAAGCGTAACAGTTCATCGGTCTGTTCCAACCAAGTACATATCTCCTCATAATTCACCGAAAAGTGTATCGCATCAACCAATTCTCTTCCCAACGCACTAATACACTTCGACTTCAACAACTCACGTATCGAAACAAAATCTATTTTCTGTTCTATATGTTCAGGATATAACATATTGTCATAAATGAATTTGGCGGTGCAAAAGTAAGAAGAAATAACGTATCTTTGCGCCCGATTATGAAAAAGAACTTCCAATACATCCTTTGGGACTTAGACGGCACCCTTTCCGACCCGATGGTAGGCATTTGTTCTGCCGTGCAATATGCATTGAAACATTTCGGCTTCGAAGTGGACGATATCCGCACATTGACTCCTTTCATCGGACCACCCCTGCAACAATCACTCAAAGAATTTTACCACTTCACTCCGGAACAAATCAAAGAAGCTCATCGCGTGTACAATGAATATTTCATTGCACGGGGGATGTTTGAAAACGTCATGTACGAAGGCATAGACACTTTGCTGGAAAAACTTCGGCAAGAGGGCAAACATCTCTATGTGGCCACCTCCAAACCGGAAAAACTGGCCAAAAGAATATTGGAACACTTCGGGCTTGCAAGTTATTTCGACTTCATTGGCGGAGACACCGACAACCTGACCCGCTCGGCCAAATCGGAAGTCATACGATATGTACTCAGTGAGAACAAGGCCATAAACCCGGCACAAGCCATCATGGTCGGCGACCGCAAGTTCGACATTGCCGGAGCCAAAGCCAACGGAATTCCGGCTGTTGGCGTACTCTATGGATATGGAAACCGTGAAGAGTTTGTCGAGGCTAACGCCGACTACATAGTACACGACTTGAAAGAACTGGAAAATCTTCTGATAAAAGGAGTGGAACCGTAAGTTGTGAACGTCACCCTACGGTCAACGGTCCAGCATATCCACCTTCAACTTTTCCAATTTTCCGACAAGTTCAGGAACATCCTGCAAGCGTATGTTCAGCGTCATGTTGCAATCCTGGTCATACCCCTGCTCCAACACCTGAGCCCCGGTATCTTTTACAATCCGCATCACTTCGTTCATGAGAGGATATTCAAAGTGTATGCTTATTTGCCGGTCTACCGTCTTTTCCACCACTTCCGCCTTGTTCAAAGCATCGGCCGAAGCTTCTTTGTAGGCGGTAATCAGCCCTCCGGTGCCCAGCAGTATTCCTCCGAAATAACGTACAACAACCACCAGCACATTCGTCAGTTCCTTTGAATTGATTTGTCCGAGGATGGGTTTTCCGGCAGTTCCCGATGGTTCGCCATCATCGTTCGCACGCCACTCCTTACGGTCGGCTCCCAACACATAGGCATAACACACGTGACGTGCATCATAATACTCTTTCCTGAACCCACTTAGAAGTTCTTTTATTTCATCAACATTCTGCACGGGCATGGCAAACGACAGGAACTTGCTGCCTTTTTCCTTATAAAGTCCTTCCGTACGGTTTCGTATCGTTCTATACAAATCGGTCATACCAGTATAAGCGGATTCTGTTAAAAAAACTGTCGGCAAAGCCGAAAACAACAAAAAAGCGTTGAAAGCCGGCATGCTTTCAACGCTCTCTGTCGAGCCTTTCACGGGATTCGAACCCGCGACCTACTCATTACGAATGAGTTGCTCTACCAGCTGAGCTAAAAAGGCGTTCTGTAACTACGCTGCAAAAGTAAGGCTATTTCTTTATTTTGCAAAACAACCAATGACTTTTTTTGCCGGAAAAGGTAAAAAAGTCAGCAAACCACATAAATACAAGCATTTAAAAGGGAACAGCCTTTACCCTGTTGCCGTTGCTCCACACCACCAGCAACAAAGCCGGGCGAACGACATACGTTTACCATCCGTACCGTATCGGTTTGTTGTTCTGTCAGCGAATATTCTACGACCCACTATTATGAGTTATACAACTCACTATTATGGGTTATACGACCCACTATTATGGGTTATACAACTCACCATTATGGGTTGTAGAATATTTGCCCTTCGTTCACAAAACCGATGCCCATGAAACAGCAAAATCCTCCGCACAGACAGGAAAAGTACTACCCTGGCCCAGTATAATCTGATTCCGTATGTTCCACACCGGTCATGCCGGACGCTTCTGTACACCGATTGTACACCAACAACCATTTTAAAGCAGAAAAACAGGTCGCATAGTTGACTGCTAACGTTTTTTTTACTATCTTGCCCTCCGTTTCCAGACACAAGGTGTATCATAACTGGCAATCTGCTGCGTTGCTTTCGACATTCGGCTTCGGTTACGTACAAAGTACGCATCCTCTGCCTCATTGTCAACGTCTTGCATCTCACCCGTTCCAATACACCTTAGTAAAAAGACAAGAGGGTACATGTTGCTTTACCCTTGTTTACGAGACAACAACCATAAAACAAAAAAAAGAATCATCATGCTTATTATTGGTATTGCAGGCGGAACCGGTTCGGGCAAGACAACCGTAGTCCGCAAAATAATAGAACGGCTGCCGGAAGGAGAAGTGGCTTTGCTGCCCCAGGATTCGTACTATCGCGACAGCAGTTATCTGCCTTTGGAAAAACGTCTGGCCATCAACTTCGACCATCCCGATGCCATTGAGTTTGACCTGCTCATACAGCACTTGAAAGACCTGAAGAACGGTAAAGTCATCAACCAGCCCGTTTATTCATACCTCACCTGCACACGTTCGCCCGAAACCATTCCTGTCAAACCCTGCGATGTCATTATTGTCGAAGGCATTCTGGTGCTCTGTAATCAAGAATTGCGGGAAATGATGGACTTAAAGGTATTCGTCGATGCCGACCCGGACGACCGGCTGATCCGTGTCATCAATCGGGACATTGTGGAACGTGGAAGGTCGGTGAGCATGGTCATGGAAAGATACGAATCGACACTCAAACCGATGCACGAGCAGTTTATCGAACCGACCAAACGTTTTGCCGACCTCATTATTCCCCAAGGCGGCAACAACCACATAGCCATTGACATTCTGACAAAATACATCGAAAACAATTTGAAGCGATGATAACAGACTTTTCTTATGTTTGACCTGACAAAAATCATGTTTCTTGACATAGAAACGGTTCCGCAACAAGCTACGTTACAACAACTGCCAGATGAATTGTTTCATTTGTGGGAGCACAAGTTCCAATCCCTGCAAAAGCAACAGCCGGAAAGGTATGCGGAAACCATGACTGCCGATGACGCTTTTGCCAGCAGTGCCGGCATTTATGCCGAATTCGGAAAGGTTGTCTGCATTTCCGTCGGATTCATCTACTATAAAGACAAAGAGATGTATTTCCGCACAAAATCGTTTGCCAACAATGACGAACGGGTATTGTTGAACGATTTTGCACAAATGATAAACGAAAATTGGAATGGAAGCGAGCACTTGTTCTGCGGCCATAACATCAAGGAATTTGACATTCCCTATATTTGCCGGCGAATGATAGTCAATCGCATTTCCATTCCGCCCATATTGAACGTCGCCGGGAAAAAGCCTTGGGAAACCTCTTTTATTGACACTATGGAACTGTGGAAGTTCGGAGACAAGAAATCCTTCACTTCGCTGAAACTGCTCACTGCGATATTCGGAATACCGACTCCGAAAGATGACATCGATGGCAGTCAGGTCGCACAAGTGTATTACGAGGAACAGAATCTGAAACGCATATCTATCTATTGCGAAAAAGATGTGATTGCAACCGCACAGGTGTTTCTACGCCTCAACCAACTCCCCCTCATACAACCGGAACATATAGAACACCGATAAAAGCATGAAAAAGCATATTGGATACAGTCTGTTGTTCCTGGTCTTTCTGGCGTGGCACAGTTGCAGCAAGGCGACCGGAGACGCAAGCCCGCCTGCCGGACAGGAAACTGCAGCCCAGATACATGACCTGAAAGCCATTCAGACAGAAGACACACTGCATGTAGGCACTTTACCGGGAATAACATCTTTCTTCCGTTTTCAAAAAAACGGTATGGGATATGACTATGAACTGACTGAGAACTTTGCCCGATATCTGGATGTCCAACTGCAGCTTCACATAGCCCGGACAGAAACTGAAGTTATCCAATGGCTCAAAAAAGGCACGGTCGATTTAATTGCCTGCAACCTGCATGAAACAAAAGAACTGAAAGATACGTTTCTTTTTGTTCCCCCTCAAACCGAATCATACCAGGTACTTGTTCAACGCCAAGGACGCAATCAAATACAAACCGCCTACGAGCTGGCAGGAAAGACCGTTCATGTCAGAAAAAACTCCATATATCACAAACGTCTTGCACATCTGAACGAGGAAATCGGCGGGAACATAAACATCACATTCGTGCCCGATTCCATTGCAACGGATGAACTGATCAAGCAGATACTGAATCAACAGATTGACTACACCCCATTGTTTCACGACGAGGCAGCCATATACCGCAACTATTTCAAAAAGCTGAACCATCACACTCCGATAGGATTTCCACAACAAGGCGGTTGGCTAATGAGAAAGGACACCCCGGAACTGCTTGCTGCATTAAGCGAATGGAATGAAAAGGCAGCGACCATCCGCCTCAAGGCACGATTGGAAAGCAAATACAAACTGCACAACCCCTACCTGGCCGGACATAAAGTGCGCATTCCTACCGGAGCCATTTCTCCTTACGATGATTTGTTCAGAAAATATGCGCCGGAAATAGACTGGGACTGGAGACTGCTGGCATCCATGGCCTTCCATGAATCCACATTCGATTCAGCAACAGTTTCTCCAGCCGGGGCTGTGGGGCTCATGCAACTTATGCCCCGCACGGCCGAGATTTACGGCATGGACAGTACATCTTTTTTCCTTCCTGAAGAAAACATAAAAGCCGCTGTCGGCTATTTGAAAGACATAGACAAACTGTTTCGCAAAATATCAAACGAGGATGAACGGGTCAAGTTTGTTCTCGCCGGATATAACGGCGGCCCCTATCACATTATCGATGCAATGGCTTTGGCCGAAAGGTACGGAAAGAATCCTCACATTTGGCATGGAAATGTAGAATACTTCCTGGAACAAAAAGGTACACCTGACTTCTACATGGATTCCGTGGTAAAATACGGCCCTTTTCACGCAAATGAAACAGTGCGCTATGTTGACAACGTTTTAAGTACATACGGAGACTATTTATCCTCAAGTACACAAAATTAAGATGGGTTGAACCCACCTTAAGCATCACAATTATTCTTTTTCTATCTTCCGTATTAATTATATTATCTGTATTTTTGCACCTTCATTCATGTACAGACAAACTTAAATGGATAGCGAAATCATTTTGATAAGCATTTCCGGAGAAGACAGACCGGGAGTAACTGCAGCCATTACCGGCATATTGGGCAAATACAATGCAACTATACTGGATATAGGGCAAGCCGACATTCACCACTCGCTTTCACTTGGCATCCTGTTCCGGACCACTTGTCAGTCCGATTCAGGAAACATACTGAAAGAGGTGTTATTCAAATGTTATGAACTGAATGTCACCCCTCGTTTTACCCCCGTATCCGTTGAACGTTACAACAATTGGGTGGCAAGACAAGGGAAAAGCCGCCACATTGTCACTTTGCTGGGCCGAATCATCACCGCCGAACAACTCTCTCTCATAACACAAGTCGTAGCTGATGAAGGCCTCAACATTGACTCCATCAAAAGGCTCACAGGGCGTCCATCCCTGGACTCTGTCAGCGATGACTGCCGCCGTTTCTGCGTAGAGCTTTCATTGCGAGGGGAATTGACCGACAAAGAAAAGCTGTCAGCACAGTTTCTCAAATATTCGGCAGAACTGGGCGTCGACATTTCTTTCCAGAAAGATGACATTTTCCGCCGTAATCGCCGGCTGATTTGCTTTGATATGGATTCAACCCTTATCAAAACAGAAGTCATTGATGAACTGGCCGACCGTGCAGGAGTCGGAGAACAAGTACGTGCCATCACAGAGCAGGCCATGCGTGGAGAAATTGATTTCACAGAAAGCTTCACAAGACGGGTTGCCTTGCTCAAAGGATTGGATGAAAGCGTCATGAAGGAAATAGCAGAAAACCTCCCTATCATGGACGGAGCCGAAAGGCTTATGGGCATCTTGAAAAAAATCGGAATGAAGATAGCCATTTTGTCCGGAGGATTCACTTATTTCGGCAACTACTTGAAAAAGAAATTCGATATAGACTACGTATACGCAAACGAACTGGAAATAAAAAACGGAAAACTTACCGGACGTTACGTGGGCGATGTAGTAGATGGACGACGCAAAGCTGAACTGCTACGCCTCATAGCACAAGTAGAAAAAATCAACCTCGAACAGGTCATTGCCGTCGGTGACGGTGCCAATGACTTGCCCATGCTCAATCTGGCCGGTTTGGGAATTGCTTTCCATGCCAAACCAAAAGTGAAAGCCAACGCCCGACAATCCATATCGACAATGGGACTGGATGGCATTTTATACTTTTTGGGCTTAAGAGACATACACATTGACCAGTAACAAATTATTCGCTTATCAACTTGCTTTATAGTTGATTCGAAACAGAAAATACAATCAAGCAACGATACAAACATGCACAAAGCTGTCTTATTTTCACTTGCGTTCCTTTGCATATTGGGCTTGCACGGCCAGGAACAGGCATACAAAGCCGGAAAGTTGTCGCCGGCAACCGCCCACTTCATTCGGGAATATAAACAAGCCAAACTTGATACGGCTGAGCGTCAAACCCTTCTCAAACGTTTCGCTGTAAAACAACAGGGAAAAGTGACATACACCAATGTCTTTATCAAGCTGGAAGATGATTGCGATATCCAGGTACTGAAAGATTCATTTGGAGTTCGAATAAAAACGATGTTGCCCACCCTACAGCTCATGACGGCTTCTGTGCCTGCCGATTATTTGGAAAAACTGGCCATGTATCCCGGAGTTGAAAAAGTTGAGTTAGGACTTCCCGTAACACAGAATATGGATAATGCCCGGGCTGCCACGCAGGTGGACAAGGTACAGCAGGGATTGGAACTGCCCAATGCATACAAAGGCAAAAATGTCGTGATAGGCATCATTGATGGAGGTTTCCAGTACGACCACCTCAACTTTTACGACAGTTTAGGTAACTTACGCATCAAACGGGTACTCGATGCAAACATAACAGATGAAGATGGTAACTATGCCACCTTTGAAACGGAAGCCGACATCATCGAAAAAAAATATGACTATCACGCTTCATCTCAGGAAACACATGCTACACACGTAGCCGGCATTGCAGCTGGCAGTTATACCGGAAACAATTATTACGGTGTGGCACCTGAAACGGAACTCGTATTTGTAAGTGCAGACAACAGCAACAACACAAGCATTCTCGATGGGATAAAGTACGTGTATGACTATGCCGAGTCGGTTGGTAAGCCAGCCGTAGTAAACATGAGCCTTGGCTCACATGTGGGACCGCATGATGGTACATCGTTCTTTGACCAGGCTTGCGATGAATTGCAAGGACCTGGACGACTACTTGTCGGTTCGGCCGGCAATGAAGGCGATTCCCCTATTCACATCGCCAAAGATTTCAATGCAACAGACAGTGTGTTGCAGACATTTCTGGAACTTACAGCCGGAACTTATGGGGTAATTGATTTGTGGGGTAATCCGGGAGAGGCTTTTTCAATAGAACCTGTCGGTTACAAATTCGGTATAGACAATCAAGAAATACCCATTACCGATGCTCCTATAAACGCAAGCCAAAACAGTGAAAATACCTTCTCGCTAAAAAACGTTACCGGAGGAAGCAACGATGCGATTGCCATATATACCAGGTATGACGAAACATCCGGCAAGGCAAATGACTATGTAATAGCCGGCATAACAAGGAACTCACCGCTATATGCAGTCGGGCTTAAAATTACATCTACCAAAGGCACTGTACATGGTTGGGCCACCAATTGTACCTTGTCCAGCAAGGATGTCAAAGGTTGGACAAACGGTGATGCAAACCACACTGTTGGCGAAATAGGAGGAACGGGAAAACGAATCATATCAGTAGGTGCCTATGTGTCTAAAAACAATTTTACAAATGCGCTTGGTCAGTCTATGACGGCAACCAGCGAAAGACTTGACTCCATAGCTACGTTCTCCAGTATGGGGCCGACGGTCGACGGTCGCATGAAGCCCGACATCACGGCTCCCGGTTGTCTTTTGATCTCATCCTATACCGACAAAACATCCAGTCTGTTCAGCACTTACCGCCAAATGGTTGTCAGCAGAGATGAAAATGCCTATTATGGTGCCATGCAGGGAACCTCCATGTCGGCCCCTTTCGTTACCGGTGTGCTGGCCACCTGGCTTGAAGCAAAACCCGACCTTACTCCCGAAGAAGTGCGCAATGTATTACGCAGCACTTCCATTTCCGACCAATATACAGGAAGTACGGAAAACGGAGAGAATTATACCTGGGGATACGGTAAAATTAACTCATGGGCAGGTATCCGTGAAATAATAAAATTAACGACTCAGATTGCCAATAACGAGAAATACGGTGATATAGCCGTGACACAGGATCTTGCTGCCAAACAACTATTCTTACATTTTTACAAAGACGTTACCGGTCAACTTACCATTCGGCTATACACATTGGGCGGACAACTTGCTGACAGTCGTGACATCAACATAACGGACAGCACATTGCCTTTGAGCATTGACTTATCACCACTACCTGCCGGATTATATGTGCTCGATGCAATATCCGACAGCATACAATTCGCACCGCAAAAAATTGTGGTGAAATAACCCCAGCTGCTGAGCGATTCTGTCCAAATGGTTGTTTCCTGCATAAATGCATCTGAATTCTCCCATACAGGACAAGAAAGTTGCAACAAAAGGAACAATGAAGGTACAGTAATGAACCATGAATTATAAAATGAGCCATATCGAATTTCCCAAAAGGATAACGACATGGCTCATTTTATTACGAAAAGAGTCATCAAAACATGGCTGCAATATACTTAATGATTTCAGGATACAATCGTTTGTGGTAGGCAAGCACTACCGAAGTATTGTGCCACAACAAACATACGTCACCTCCATGCCGGGCGGTTTGATCCACCAATTCAGACACATAGGCGAAAGCCTGCTCCTCACCCAATCCCATATACTTCGGTTCACTCAGGGTTCCATCCATGACAATCAACGGATGCAATATCAGACGAGTTACTTCTCTCGTCAACGGATTTATCCATCGCACCGGACGGCACGTTCCCAAACGAAAACCTGCCACATCCGCATATCCCATAGTAAAGTCCTCCTCAATGCCCGCATCCAATAAAAACTGCATATCTTCCGGTTCCCGACTACCAAGATAATGATGCCGGTTAAAACAAATCGTATTCCTCCAGCCTCTTTCCAATACCTGCTTTTCCTTGCGTATCAAACAAGGCTTTTTACCGGCCTCATAACTTGCATGCAATCCAACAAAAGCCCCTTTGGCACGGAACAGATTGAACAAAGATTGAAAATCGCTGCTTCGTATGTTCATATGAGGAATATCCTCACGGCTTTTTCCTCCTCCCGGCTTAACAAAAAACACGATATTTCTTTTTTCATCACATATTCTACCATCACATTCCAGCAACCAGGGAAAGGTATACCACGGATCCTTATTTATATCTCCACAAAAGGTTTGTAATGCACACTTCAGTTCCCCCCTGTTTCGTAATGCTGCACTTGCCACTCCTCTCAATTTTCTGTAATGAGCGAGTGCATCCACATCGTGTGTCAAATAAACCCGACGAATACCATTTGTCGGTTCCGTCACATCCACACCTGCTTGTTTAAGCCAGCCCCGAAGCAGTCCTCCATATTCTTCTACTATTGGCCGGGCAATAAATTCCCCTTTGACAGGCACAGACTCTTTACCCGGGAAACGCCCATGTTCATCTCGCACATCACGGCGTACAAACTCCTCATAACGGCTCAGCAGAAAATAAGCACTTGCCACAACATCTGCATGTACTACCAGTGTTTTCCCTACCCATTCCACTTTCGTGTTGCCATAAAGCAAAGGGATATTCTCAAAAACAACCAAAGGAAAATTCGGCAACGAAGCCAGTGTAGCATATATGCCTTCATCGAAAAAAGACGAAGGGTATATCACCACCTTATAATATTGAAATTGTTCTACATCAGCCGTATATCCTACCATGCCACTGCAAGCTTCCGCCGATTCGCCCAAAAGAAATTTTATGATATAGTCTGTTACATTCGCATTCATATTCACTCCCTATAAGAAAACCAAACACTGCATATCCGGATATTGCCACCGGAGATGTTTCTATACATCCAACAAATTCATGCAAAAATACAAAATAAGGCCGATAATGGTGTGCTCTCACATAAAATCCGTACCTTTGCGGCCTCAATCGGAACGATTGACCAAATATTGTTATAAACTGTAATTATTAGAAGATATGTCTGTACATACAGAAAATACCCGCAGGGTTACAACTCACCGTTTGCTCGAAATGAAGCAACGGGGAGAGAAAATCAGCATGCTCACTTCATACGACTACACCATGGCGCGCATTGTCGATGAAGCCGGTGTCGATGTCATTCTTGTTGGCGACTCAGCCTCAAATGTCATGTGTGGCAATCAAACCACACTTCCCATCACACTCGACCAAATGATATTTCTTGGCAAGTCGGTAGTACGTGGTGTAAACCGAGCACTCGTTGTGGTGGATATGCCTTTCGGAACCTACCAGACCGGAGACATAGAAGCCGTACAAAATGCAATAAAAATGATGAAAGTGACACATGCCGACGCGTTGAAACTGGAAGGTGGCGAAGAAGTCATTGATTCGGTAAAACGCATCATCGCTGCCGGCATTCCGATTATGGGACACCTCGGACTCATGCCACAATCCATCAATAAGTATGGTTCATATACCGTACGTGCCAAAGAAAACGCAGAAGCTGAAAAGCTGCTCCGCGATGCCAAACTGTTGCAAGAAGCCGGATGTTTTGCACTGGTGCTTGAAAAAATACCTGCTGCCCTGGCCGAACAGGTTGCCAAAGAACTTACCATACCGGTCATTGGCATTGGAGCTGGAGGGGGTGTCGATGGTCAGGTACTTGTATTGCACGACATGATTGGGTTAACACATGGCTTCTCCCCCCGGTTCCTCCGTCGCTATGCCGATTTACAAACCATCATGCACGATGCCATCGGTCATTATGTAGATGATGTCAAATCGTGTGACTTCCCGAACGAACAAGAGCAATACTAAAAAACAGTTTCCCTCGCAGAGGGACCAATACAAAAGTATCACAACAAAACAGGTATAATCATCCTGTTATGTTGTGATACTTTTTTTATTCACACAAAATACGCAAAGAAATTGTTACATCGATTCCTCAACTGCCTACCCGGATGGGGAAAACAAACGGCATACTTTGCAACAAATTGCAGCAAAAACGACTTATTCCGTATACTGTTTTCCCTGTCGAACAGTCGGAGGCTCTACCAGCGATCCTCCTTGATTGTAAGTCTGCCCATTGGGTAACCCTTGTACTCCGGTACCTTCTTTCATCAATTCTTTTAGTTCCGGCAAATAGTCCTGGTATATATCCCTCGGTAATACATTATGTTTTTGACACAAGTAGGCAGCCATGCCAACAACTTCTCCCATCATGCCTGTTGTGCGCATCACACGCACCGTACCCAATGCAACATGAGTGACACTTATGTTTCTACCTGCCATAAACAAATTGTCTATATTGCGGGAATAAAGGCAACGATAGGGAACCGCATAAGGATATATGTATATATGCTCCGTTGCGGCTTTAAATTCATTGCCGGGAAAATGAAGCGAATTGACAGAATCGGGAAAATGCAAATCAATGCTCCACGTCGTGGCAAAGGAAGCATCTTCATGAAATACATTCTTACACAAATCATCCTGTTTTAAAATATAATCACCCAGCAGCCTTCTGGACTCACGCTTGCCCGCTATGTAGGCAACCCAGCCCAATTCAAGCTGATCAAACTCCCGATTATTCTTCAGGCGATTTTTCAAGAAACTCCAGTTTGAATATACAACAAGCAGTCCATAGTCCCGTATCTCTTCAAAATCATTTATCTGGTCCTTGTTCATTCCGGTTTCCCAAGTCCATTCACCCATAGTGACCCGCTCACAATTACTTTCTGTAAAAGTAACTCCATATTCAAAATCCGGGAATGTCGTACGCTGTTCGGATGGGAGCGAATACCACTGTACGGATGACCCCATAGTCATTTTATCGCCTTGTTCTGGTGCTATGGATTCTCCAAACTCCTGACGGCCTTCACGTCCCATCAAATAATCGGCTCCGGCCAGATAACCAATTGTACCATCACCCGTACAATCAGCAAAGCTGTGTCCGCCAAACTTTATCTCCTTACCGTTTTCAATATGTTTGGCTATTACCGACTTTATTTTATCATCCGCCGTCTCCACTTTGACAGCCCTGTAATTAAGAAAAAGATCTATGTTTTTTTCAGCCAACACAAAATCCAGTTTTCTCTGGTCTTCATAGCGTTCAGCCGGTTGTGCGTTACCACCTTGAGCCGGTCCGAACTCTTTAATCAGATTACCCAACTGCTTGTAAGGTCCTGTTTCTATACGTCCTCCCAAGTGGACTCTGATTTCAGAACTGTTATTACCTCCCAACAAGGGTCTGTCATTAATCAAGGCCACCTTACAGCCCAAACGTGCGGCCGACACTGCCGCACACATTCCGGCCACTCCCCCACCCACAACAACAAGATCATAATATCCGGCATCCTCTGGCTGGTTCGGAAGCTGTAATGCATGTTTTCGAAAAGCATGCAACTCCTGTCCTTCATCGGGAGGCAAATCATTCGGATTGGTTGTAAAATAGATGGCATCACACCGGCCATTAAATCCGGAAAGATCATGCAAGGCAATCACATTATCCCCTTTTTTCACATGAACCTTACCGGATGGCTGCCATTCCCATTTGGTCCCTGACGCACCCAATACACCTGATATTTTTTTCCCGTTTACCTTGACGCAAAATTTTCCAGGTCCCGATTTCTTTGACCAAGGTGCAGTCCAGTTATAGGTTCTGACAAAAGCATGATACGTGTCGCTTGTGGGAAACTCTACTGTCGTTTGTGCATCTTCAACTGCTTTTCCCAATCCATGCGCCATGAGATAAGGTGAACCCATTTGGTCCATGAACTGCTGATCAAGAACCCACCCTCCTTTCTCGGTGAAACTTTCCGCTTCAATCAAAACACATTCGGCATTCATGAACCCGAACGGAAACAGACTTAGAAATAAAAAGATTGCAAAATTTGTTTTTTTCATGTTCAAATTATTTTATAGTTTTTTTTAAGCAATTCCTTGTTTACCGGCAAGATACCAACTGACATAAAGCACAATATTCGCAAAATATATTGAAATCTGCAAACAAACAGTTCAAAAATATACCGATCATTCAACGGCTCAATTCTTTTCAAACAACAAAAAAAAGCATATAAAGACTTTTTCTTTACATGCTTCTTACTTTTTATCACGATTTGTCCTTTCAAAGGAAAGACAGAGGTCAACGTAGCCGGTTCAACGACTTCACCAACGCCTCATCTTTCCCAATGGCCCGAATGGCCAACCAATTTAATACCACACAAACAAGCGGGAAAGCCGCCGGCACATTTAAACTCCATTCGGCCTCCATGCTGTTTGCTCCCTGAATAAGACAAATAAACAATATAGCATAATATCCGAACATCAATATCATGTTGATAAAGGAAATGCGAATTTGCAACACCCGCTTTTTAAACAAAAATATCGTCGTGAAAGCAATCAAGGGAATAAGTCCCGATATTATTTTCAAAGACCAAGTGTTCAAATTGTTTAAAACCACGCTCTCTTTTCCGTTGACCAATTCCATTCCCACATAACTCAGCTTATATAAAAAAGCATTGACCGAATCATACAAATTGGCAACCGGCAGAAAAAAAGTCAGGGTTGCAAGAACCGCTATAACCAAAAAATAAACTGTTTGAATACGCTGAATCATACCTTTTCAAATACTTGATTTCTTTAATTCTTATGTTATTACTCTCTGTTTTTTCCTTTTTTCCACTGTCTGTCACGCACTTCATATATGCGTTCTATAATGTCGACCACCTTCAAGCCTTCCAGCACATTGGTTGTAATTGTTCCTTTGTCAGACAGTTTTTCAACCACATTCTGTATCACATAATGATGGTTCTGTGCCGAACCTTTATAAGCACCATAATCATTGGGCGGATTGGAAGGGGCCAGTTCCGGCATTTCATAATCTTTCACATGGCAATATACCACTTCGTTCATATATTGTCCCGAAACTTTCACCGTTCCGTTGGAACCTATTATGGTCAAACTGCTTTCCAAATTCTTGTCCCACACGGAAGTGGAGTAGTTCAGACAGCCCATGCCTCCGTTGACAAAATCAAACGTCACCACCCCGCTATCCTCAAAATCCGTCAGATCCTGATGATTGAAATCTGCAAAATTTCCCTTTATGTTCGTTATGTCTCCGAACAGCCAATACATTATATCGATAAAATGAGAGAACTGGGTGAACAGCGTCCCTCCATCCAATCGGGCATCGCCATGCCAGTTTCCCTTTTTGTAGTAACGCTGGTCACGATTCCAATAACAATCGAGTTTCACCATATAAATATCACCCAGCACACGGTCCGAAACAATCTCTTTCAACCATACGGACGGCGGCGAATAGCGGTTTTGCATGACACAAAACACATGGCGAGACATTTCAAGTGACTTGAACACGATTTTTTCCGCATCGCTTTTCGTCAACGCAATCGGTTTTTCCAGAACAACATGTTTTTTGGCACCCAACACCTTCTGTGCATACTCTGCATGAAAACCATTGGGAGTGCAAATGCAAACTACATCTATGTCCAGATTGGCCGCCAACAAGTCATCTATGCTTTGATAACAAGGCACTGCCACATCATCCAAACCGAGTTCTTCCTTGGGCAACACGTCACATACAGCCACCAGTTCCGAATCCTTGTTCCGGCGAATCATTTCTACATGACGTTTTCCTATGTGCCCAACTCCTACTACTGCAAATTTTATCATTCCAATCAGATATAAACAAGTAACTCGTAAAAATCAAACGATACTATTTTCCTGCTTTCAGCAACTCATCTTTTATATGCTTTTGTGGTCTTTTCAGGCTGCTTTTGTACTTGTCGCCGGTCACGTAGCCCGCTATGCCTCCTCTCCAACTACAAAATCATCTCTAAAAATCCTCGCAAAATCATATAAATCAAATTTCACGAGTTACTTACAAATGAATATTGGTTTCATCGGCAGGTACAGCTTCCACCTGCCCGTTTTTCAACAAATAGCGCTCTCCTGTTTCGGGACAAGCCGCATTTCCCGTTTCATCAAAATGCAGACGATGCCCATTTTCACTTACCCAACCTATCTGCCGCGCCGGATTTCCCACCACCAGCGCATACGGTTTGACAGGCTTGGTTATGACAGCCCCGGCACCGACCATGGCATATTTGCCTATCTCGTTGCCACATACAATCGTGGCATTGGCTCCAATACTTGCCCCTTTGCGTACAACGGTCGGAGCATATTCATGCTTACGGCTCACATGGCTACGGGGATTGATAACATTGGTAAACACCATGGAGGGTCCCAAAAACACATCATCTTCACAAACAACTCCCGTATACACAGAAACGTTATTTTGTATTTTCACATTCTTGCCTAAAACCACATGCGGTGAAACCACTACATTCTGTCCTATGTTACAACACTCTCCGATTATACAGCCGGACATGATATGAGAAAAGTGCCATATCTTGGTGCCCCTGCCGATACGGCAATCGGCATCTATCACCGCTGTTTCATGTGCAAAATAATCAGCCATAGTCCTATTTTTCGACATATTCCAATACCGACCGTGTAATCTTTTCCAGTTGTTCTCCTGTCAGTTCCGTATGCATCGGCAAGGACAAAACACAACGGCACAAACGCTCTGCCACAGGAAAATCGCCGGCCTTGTAACGCATGCTCTTATAGGCTTTCTGTAAATGCAGAGGCACTGGATAGTATATCATTGTCGGTATCCCCTTCTTGTTCAAGTGTTCACGCAACCCCTCTCTGTCCACATTGTTCAGTTTAACGGTGTACTGATTAAACACATGAGTGGACTGAGACATTCTTGATGGCACAATGAGTTGCTCTGTATCCGCAAAAGCCTTGTCATAACAGGATGCGGCCCACTGCCTGGCGGCAACATAGTCATCGAGATATTTCAACTTTACCTGTAATACAGCTGCCTGCATACTGTCCAGACGCGAATTGACCCCCACACGGTCATGATAATAACGAACCGTCATCCCGTGATTCGCTATGGCGCGTACAGCATCGGCCAATTCATCATGATTGGTAAAGACAGCTCCGCCATCTCCATAACATCCCAGGTTTTTGGAAGGGAAAAAAGAAGTACAGCCTATGTCGCCCATGCAGCCCGACCTCGCACGCCGCCCATCAGAAAACGAATAGAACGAACCGATGGACTGGCAAGCATCCTCTACCACTTTCAATCCGTATTCTTCTGCCAAAGCCAGCAGCGGTTCCATATCGGCATTTTGTCCGAACAGATGCACCGGCACTATCGCTTTGGTTCGGGGAGTGATTGCTTTTCTCACCGCATCAACCGAAATGTTGAATGTGTCAAAGTCAACATCCACAAGCACCGGAGTCAGGCCAAGCAAGGCCACAACCTCTGCCGTTGCAACAAAAGTAAAGGTAGGTGTTATCACCTCATCGCCGGGTTTCAATCCCAATGCCATCAATGCGACCTGAAGTGCATCGGTGCCGTTTCCAACCGGTATGACATGCTTTACTCCCAAATACTCTTCCAGGTCATGCTGAAATTCGGTAACCTTCCCTCCTTTTACAAACGCGGCCGTATCAAAAACCTCCTGAAGACCGGCATTGATTTCGTTTTTTATCTTTTCGTATTGACCTTTCAAGTCAACCATCTGAATTCTATCCATGACGAATTAGCTATGTTCCTCCAAAATGAATTCCACTTCTTCCGGTTGAATGCGTATATTGAAGATTTTCGATGAATGGCTCACCACTCTCAGCCTTTGTTTTTCCTGCTTGTTTTCCAACACATCCTTGTAGTCAAGCACCACATTCACTTCATCGTATTCCGTGTTGTAATGACTCAAACCGATGTTATAGGTCACATTCACAACAGCAGGGAACGAACGGATGGATATGCCGGACGGCACATTGGCAAAAGTAACCGGAATGCGGGCACGCTTCTCCGTAAACATTTCCACACCGATATTTACCCGGACTTCATCTACCGACAGATTAACCGAATCAATGGGTTGCAGGGCAACCGACAGTTCTACAGAATCCTTCAACTGGTTCAGGTTAATCTGTTCCGTTTCCACAACTTCAAGCCTATTCAGCACGTCACGGTTGCCATATACGGTGACTTCGGCAGGTTGCACCTTGACCCCATCGCTCAATATGTATTGTTGGGCCAGTTCCATATTCAGGTTCAACTTGACCGGCAGGTTCAAAGTGTCCATTTTTATGCACTTCACAAAAATGGAATCGGGTGAAAAGCCTATGACCGAAGTGGTGGGGTGCAAATAATAGGACAGACGGGAAAGTATCTGTTCCGATGAAAGTTTGACTTGTCCGTCCGTTGCGTTTATTTCCGACAAATCAACGGTCAGCGGCACAAGCCTTTTTTTAGAATAAGAAAACAGGTTCAGACCTTCATCGCGAACTGTCAGCCTGATTTCCTGGACCGGCCGGTTGGCTATGGCATAGTCGGCCGGCAACGATTCGTAACGTATCGGGACCGTTATGTTGGCCTCCCTCACCTTGTTTGCAACATTGGAAAACCAGAATGCCGTTGACAACAGCAGAAACAACAAAAAGCTAAAGGCATCCTTCGAAAAGAGGAATGCCTTAAACTTCACTAATATGCCTTTGAGTAATTCTATGTCCTCCTTATGCGACATTTACTCATGCTTTTTACTTTGATTCTGCAGCCTGCTGAATGTCTTCCGCAGCTACATATACCGAGTTTTTATCAACCTTTATCCTTACGTTTTCGGCTATTTCAATAATGACAAAGGTATCTTTCACATCCTTTATCTTGCCATAAATGCCACCTGAAGTGACTACCTTGTCACCTGCTTTCATGGCATCGCGCTGTTTTTTTATTTCCTTCTGACGTTTTGTCTGGGGACGGATCATGAAGAAATAAAACACCACAAAAATCAACAGCATCATGATCAAACCCGAATAACCTGCTGCTCCTCCTTGTGCCGGAGTTGCGGCCTGCAATAAAATGCTCAATAAATCCATATATCTTCTTGTTTTAAATTATTTGTATGCAAATATACATGTTTGTTTTCATTTACACCGAAAAGGAAACTACTTTTATCAGTTTGTTTTCCGACTTCAAACGGTTCACAATGTTGTCCAGCACTCCATTGATGAACACGCCGCTTTTTTCCGTACTGTAGTTTTTGGATATTTCAATATACTCGTTCAACGTCACATTCACCGGGATGGTAGGGAAATTGCACAGTTCGGCCAATGCCGTCTGCATAATCAATATGTCCATGAAAGCGATACGATCCAAATCCCAGTTATGGGTATTTTCCTTGATCATGGCCAAATACTCCTCACCATTCTTCAGCGTAGCAGCCAAAAGCTTTTCACCGAACAAACGGTCATCATCGTCCTTGAACATGGGCAGCAGTTCCTGTTTTTCACCGGCCTCCAGTTCAAAACGCTTGATGGTCTTTATTATAAAGCTAACCAACAAGGTCAAATCGTCCACCCAATAAATGCTCTGTTCTTCAATGGCCTCATCCAGTTCGTCGCTTTCCAGCAATACTTTCTTGTATATTTTCTTCCACACATCCTTGTCGGCCGCATAATCCGAAGCATCCATCTGCATGTATTCCTGGTAAAAATCGGCTGCAACAATCTGTTCATACAGTTTTTTCACCAGATCAGAATAATTGACCCACGAAAGCTTGCGTTCGGAGAGATAGTCGTTCAACTGTTCATTGTCGGCCAACTGACGCACAAAAGCGTTTTCAACAAAACGCATATTGGGGTGGAGATCCTCTTCGGTGGGGCACAATTTGTTTTTCCGGGCCTCAATCCGGTCTGCCGCATAACGCGTCACTTCAATGGATAACTGTAACAAATGGAAATAGAGGTCATATGTCTTCTCCAAACTGTAAGCAAACTCTTTTTGCGCTACAGGGATCGACTTTCCATCTCCCTTATAAAAGGAATATAAGGTTTGGATTACCTTAATTCGTAACAATGTACGGTTTATCATAAAACTTTAATGAACACTTTTTCTTTTTTTGTCGTTGCAAAGGTATAACTTTTTTCGGGAAAAATTCCTCTTCTTGTTCCAAACTCACGCAACAGCACTGAAATAAACCGGCCGACCGAATCGGGCGAAGAAGCCACGAGGCTTTCGCAAGAGAAAAAAATATCCCTACACACGCAAGGAATTGCATATTGCATCCACCCAGGGAAAACGCATTATAAAATGTAGCAATGAACGCTCAAAAGAACAAACGATAACTCCAGTTTCTCAACTGATTTTTTAGGCTAAGTGGCTCAACATACGGTACATTTTTCCCGCCTTGTCCGGTGAGCCGGAAAATCGTCCTGTAGAAGCCGACCGAAGGCCTGTTGTTCGAGCGAAGCGAGTTCAGGCATTCAGGCTTCGCAAGGACGGGTTTTTCCGTGCGAAGCGGGCACAGCGGCGGCTCTTTTTGCTTCCTTTTTCCAGCTGTAGGGAAAAAGGAAGTCGGGGTCGCAGGGGCGGACAGCCCCTTT